>CAZRSA010000064.1:0-14847 GCA_964602525.1 uncultured Woeseiaceae bacterium | reverse complement strand
TCAACGACCGGAGGGGCCACGAGGAAGGCGACCGGGCGCTGCACAGCTTCGCGCGACTGCTGCTGAAGTCGTTCCGCAACTCCGACGTGGTGGCACGCCTCGGCGGCGACGAGTTCTGCGTGTTCGCCGCCGACATCGCCGCCGCCGACCTGGCCGCGCCGCTGGAGCGACTCGCCAATCGGGTCACGGCCTGGAACGCGGAATACGACCGACCCTGGCGGCTGGCCTACAGCGTGGGCCGCGTCCTGTTCGAGCCGGACCGGCACCCGGACGTGGACACGATGCTGCGCGAGGCCGACGCGCTCATGTATGCGCAGAAGCGGAGCAAGCGTCCGGGCGGAGGGTGAGCCGGTTCGGACGGGTCAGTCGGCGGCAAGGTTACACCGATGACGAGGCCGTCAGTCGTCTGCGAGGCGGGCCAGCATGATGTTCCGACCCGCGAGGACGTGATAGCGCATTGCCGATTCGGCCCACTCGGCGTCCCGCTCGCGGATGGCGTCCACGAGCATGCGATGCTGACTGAAGCTCTGCTCCAGTTGCTCGAAGCTGTAGTGATTGAAGTCCTGCGCGAGTAGAGGAACTCCCACAACCTGGTGCAGGGCGGCCGACAGGCGGCGGCTGTCTGCCATTTCGATGATCCGGCCGTGCAGCTCGCCGTCGAGGCGGATGTAGTCGGTCCGGCGGCGCTCGTCCCCGCTGGCAAGCGTTTCGCCCATCGCGGCGACGATCTTCTCCAGCTCCGCAATCTGCCTATCCGTCGCCTTGTGCGCCGCGGTGCGGGCCGCGAAACTCTCGATCACGGCGCCAAGCGCGAAGATCTCCTCCGCCTCCCTGGCATCGATGCGGCTGACCACACCGCCTCGCCGGGGCTCGATGTGCACCAGACCTTCCGACTCGAGACGCCGTAACGCCTCCCGAACCGGCGTGCGGCTCACCTCCAGGTCGGCGCAAAGCTGACGCTCCTTCAGCCGGGCGCCGGGTGCATACTCACCGCTGAAGATGAGGTCCCGCAGCGTCCGATAGGCTTTGTCGGTAGCGGCGCTCATGGCTCGGTTTCCCTGTCTTCCCCCGACCTCGTTCCACCGGACCGGCAGAAGCGGCATCTGCCGCGAGGCCGACGGGCCCGATGGCAGCGTCCTTCTCGCAGAGCTCGAGAATCCGGTATACCAAACCGCCCGGCGAGCGGCAAACGTGCGTACTCTGCCTGCGGAACGACCGAATGGACCGGTAGCTAGCGCCGCTCCGCCAGCAGCTCCTCCACCCGGGCGGCCGTCGCCAGCAGCCGCGCATCGCGGAACCGCCCGGCGACCAGCTGGATACCCACCGGCAGGCCGTGCGCGCCGGTGAAGCCGGGCAGCGTGACCGCGGGGGCGTGCAGGCCCGTCCACAGCCGGTTGAACACGGCATCGCCGGTGGACGACAGGCCGGCGGGCGCCTCGCCGGGCACCGCCGGTACCAGCCAGGCGTCGTAGTCTTCCATGGCCCGGTCGAACCGCGGCCGCAGGGCACCCAGGTAATCCGCCGCCCGGGCGAGCGCAGCGCCGTCGATACCCCGGCTGTTCTCCACCTCCGCCACGAACTCGGCGTGCAGCTCCCGGGGCCAGCGCAGATACTCGGACAGGAAGGCGGTGCGGCCCTCGCCGTGCATGATGACGTCCTGGGCCTCGTTCAGGCGCTCCGCACCCTCCGGCGCGCTCACCTCGCTCACCTCGATGCCCGCCGCGCGCAGGGCGGCGGTGGTCTCCTCGAGGGCCTGCCGGGTGTCCGGGCCGGCCGCCTCCCAGTAGGGCGTGCGCCAGAAACCGATGCGCCCGCGCAGGCCGGTATCGCCGCCGTCGCCGCGGTCGATGCGGAAAACCCGGGCCACCAGCGCCAGGTCGGCCACGCAGCGGGCCATCCAGCCCACCGTGTCCAGGCTGGGCGCATAGGGCTTCATGCCCTCGACGGGCACCGTGCCGAAGGTGGGCTTCATGCCGGCGACGCCGCAGAAGGAGGCCGGCCGTATCGTGGAGCCGCCGGTCTGGGTGCCGAGGGCGACCGGCACCATGCCTGCGGCCACGGCCGCGCCGGAGCCCGAGGAGGAGCCGCCGGGGGTGTGGCCGCGGGCGTGAGGATTCACCGTCTCGGCCGTGCGTCCCAGGGAGGCGAACTCCACGGTCTGGGCCTTGCCCAGTATCACCGCGCCTTCCGCCCGCAGCACGGCCACGCAGGCGGCGTCACGGGCGGGCCGGTGGCCCCGGTACAGCGGCGAGCCGTATACCGTCGGCATGTCGGCGGTGTCGATGACGTCCTTGACCGCCACCGGGACCCCGCGCAGCAGTCCGCCACCGGCGACGTCGAGCTCTCCGGCACGCTCCCGCGCGGCGTCCGCGGCCACGTGGGCGAACGCGCGGATCTCCTCTTCTTTCCCGTCGATCACCGCCAGGCACGCCGCCACGGCTTCCGCCGGGGTGAGTTCTCCGGCCTCGATAGCGCTCAGGATCCCGGTGGCGGTGGGCAGGTCGGTCATGGTCTTCGGCGGGCGGCTGAGACGGCCCGGGAGTATACGCCGGGCTGCTCCCGGACAAAAAAAGGGCCGGCGCCGGGAGCTCCCGACGCCGGCCGTGGTACCGCGGCTGACGGTACGCAGAGGACTATTCGGGCACGACGTTCACCTGGTAGAGCGCCAGCGTGCCGCTCACCTCGTTGCCGACCACGAGCAGATCGTTGCCGTTCGGGCTGTCGGCAGCCGGGATGAAGATGATGGCTTCCGGCGCGATGTCGCCGGCGGCGGGATTGCTCTCGTCGATGCCGTCGCCATCCGTGTCGCCCAAGCTCGGCTCCTCGCCGAAGTCACGGTCGATGCGGTATTCGATGAAACGCGGGCTCTGCGGATTGGAGACATTGTACACCATGATGCCGCCGACCCTTTCGAGCCCGATGAACGCGAAACTCGCGCCGTCGATGCTGCCGACCGCGACCGCCTCCGGCTCCGGCCCCTTCGCATCGCTGCGGGTGTCCGGGTCGTTCTCGTCGTTGTCGGCATTGAAGTGCCCGGGCAGGCGGTTGGCGGTGATGCGCTCGAAGTCGTTGCCGCTGTCGTAGAGTAGCGCCCCGGTGGCGCCGTCCCAGATGGCAAAGGAGCGCGCGCCGATGGAATACAGCACGTCCACGTCGCCGTCGTCGTCGGTGTCACCGTCCGCCGTGGAGGTGAGCAGGCGCCCGAGATTCTCGTCGGCCTGCAGCGTGGCGGCGTCGGGGAACGCGGTGGCGTCGAGGGTGAGATCGGCGATGCGGGCCTCTTCCGAGAAGCCGTCGTAGTCCCGCGTGTCGCCCTCGTTGGCGGTCACCAGCAGCGTCTGCCCCTGGAATTCGTAGGTGGCGATGGTATCAGGCATGTACCAGCCGCGTACCGGCCAGTTGCGGATATTGATGCCGCCGTCCCGGTCGCTCGCATCCAGCTCGTTGCCGATGATGCCATGATCCTTGGCACCCAGGGCGACGATGGCGGCGATGGAGGGGCCGGTCAGCTCCACCACGGCCACGGCGTTGTTCTCCTGCAACGTGACGTAGGCCGTCGCGCCGTCAGGGGCGATGGCCGCGTACTCGGGCTCCAGGTCCTGCGCCACGCTGGCACCGGGCCCGAAGATGCGGACCAGGGGATCGAGTTCCGCCGCGCGGGCACCGCCGGCATTGAAGTCCGTGAAGCCGAGCTCGGTAACCGTGCCCGCCGCCACGCCGGCGGACAGGTCGATCACCGAGATCGAGCCCTCGGGGTCCACCGAGTAGTCCTCGAGGGGTTCGCCCTCGTTGGCGACCACGGCCACCGAGGCGTCGCTTGCGAGCGCGATGGAATCGGGCAGGAAACCCACCTCGTAGGCGCCGAGGAAACTCTGATCCGAAGCCTGGAAAAAGGCTGCGACACCGCGCTCGTCACCGGCATCCGCCTCGATGGCGGCGGCGATGACGCCATTGGCGACCGCGACGCTGTTCACCGAACCGAGCACGGTGGTGATGGTCGTGTTGGCCGCGACGGCGGCGCCGACGTCGATCGAGTCGACCAGCTGGGGCGCGCTGGGAGCGGCGATGTCGATCACGTCCACCTGGCCGGATACCGCGTTCACCTGCAGGATCTGGTTCGTGGCGGCGTCGTAGGCGACGATCTCGGAGGCGCCCTCGTCGAACAGACCGCTCTCGTAACGGCCCAGGAACTGGAGCGTGATGGAGGTGATACCGTCCTGGCCGTCCGCGCCGTCCGCGCCGTCCGCGCCGTCGGCGCCGTCGGCGCCATCCTGGCCATCCTGGCCGTCTGCGCCGGCGGGACCGGGCGGACCGGCGGGGCCTTGCGGGCCGGCCGGGCCGGTGGCGCCGTCGTCCCCCTCACAGCCGGCCAAGGCAAAGACGGCCGCAAGCAGTGCCGTCACGAGCAGATTGCGATGTACCATATCGGACCTCTTGTTGGTTGTTGTGGGCTGACGCTTTGGCAACATAAGAGGCGGCGGCTACAGCCGGATTACCGGTGGGTTGCCGATACGTTAAGGATCAGGCCGGCGCGGCCCGTGGCCCGAGCGCCGCCATCACGGGGGATACAGATGAGAAATGCACTGTCCCGGCGTCCGGCCACGCCCGTCTTCCTGACGCTGGTCGCCATGCTGGCCGCGGCCTGCAGCGCCGATCGGGAGATACCCTACAGCGAGGACGCGGATGCGGCCGGTGCGACCGCGCCGACGGCGGCCACCGCCGAGGCCAACCGACGCGTGCTCGACCAGAAGCCGTTCGACAACGAAAGGGACTTCGAACGGGCGCGCCGCGGGCTGATCGCCAGCGTGCCGGAGCTGCGCGTGGGGCCGGCCGAGCGCCCGGTCTGGGACATGACCGCCTACGAGTTTCTGGAAGAGGCGGAATACGACTCCGTCAACCCCAGCCTCCGGCGCCAGGCGCGGCTGAACAACATTCACGGGCTGTTCGAGGTCACAGACGGCGTCTACCAGCTGCGGGGCTTCGATCTTTCCAACATGACGCTGATCGAGGGCGAGACGGGCTGGATCGTGGTGGACCCGCTGACGGCCACCGAGACCGCGGCGGCGGCGATGGCCTTCGCCGACGCCGAACTCGGCGAGCGGCCCATCCGCGCCATCATCTTCACCCACAGCCACGCGGATCACTTCGGCGGCGTGCTCGGCATCACCAGCGCCGAGGAAGTGCGGGAACAGGGCATACGGGTGATCGCGCCGGAGGGCTTCCTGGAGGAGGCCACCAGCGAGAACGTGATCGCCGGCGTCGCCATGGGCCGGCGTGCAGGCTACATGTACGGCCGCCGCCTGCCCCGCAGTCCGCGGGGACATGTGGGCTCGGGGCTCGGCAAGAGCCCGGCCTTCGGCACGATTGCCATCCTGGAGCCCACCGAGATCGTGGATACCACGCCCCAGGAGATGACCATCGACGGCGTGCCGTTCGTCTTCCAGAACGCGCCCCATTCCGAGGCCCCGGCGGAGCTCACCTTCTACCTGCCGGAGCAGAAGGCCTGGTGCGGCGCCGAGATCGTCTCGCGCAACATGCACAACATCTATACGCTGCGGGGCGCGAAGGTACGCGACGCACTGCTCTGGAGCGGCTACATCGACGAGGCGCTGCAGCTCTTCGGCGACGCAGAGGTGTATTTCGGCAGCCACCACTGGCCGGTGTGGGGCAACGGCGAGGTGGTGGAATTCCTGGAACAGCAGCGCGACCTGTACAAGTACATCCACGACCAGACCCTGCGCATGGCCAACGAGGGCCTGACGCCGAAGGAGATCGCCGAGGAGATCGCCCTGCCCGCCTCGCTGCAGCAGTCGTTCGCCAACATGGGCTACTACGGCACGCTGAAGCACAACGCCAAGGCGGTCTATCAGGCCTATTTCGGCTGGTACGACGGCAACCCGGCCAAACTGGACCCGCTGCCGCCCGTGGCCGCAGGCGAACGCTACGTGGAGTACATGGGCGGCGCCGACGAGGTGCTGCGCAAGGCGAGCGCCTCCTTCGACGAGGGCGACTATCGCTGGGTGGCGGAGGTCCTGAACCACCTGGTGATGGCCGAGCCCGCCAACGCGGACGCCCGTGCCCTGCTCGCCCGCACCTACGACCAGCTCGGCTACCAGGCCGAGTCGGGGCCCTGGCGGGACGTGTATCTCTCAGCCGCCTATGAACTCCGGCACGGCCCGCCCGAGCAGGGCATCTCGCTGGCCAATGCCATCGACCTGCTGCGCCACACCCCCACGGAACGTTTCCTGGACGCCATGGCCGTGCGCCTGAACGGGCCGAAGGCGGCGGACGAGGAGCTCACCGTCAACCTGGTGTTCACGGACCTCGGCGAGACCTACGTGCTGGTGGTCGGGAACGGCGTGCTGCACCACTACCGCCGGGACGCCGATCCGGAGGCGAACGCCACGCTGAGCCTGACCCGGGACGCCTACCTCGGACTCGCCTCCGGCGCCATCGGCCTGACCGACCTGCTGACCTCCGACGACATCACGCTGGAAGGCAGCAAGCTCGATCTGGTGCGGTTCTTCAGCCTGCTGGAACGGCCCGAGGGCACTTTCGACATCGTGACGCCCTAGTCCCGGTGCCTGATCCGCGTAACAAGTCCGGGTAACCAGTCCGGCTAGTCAGTCCGGGTACCAGCTGCCGTCGGCTCGAGGCTTGATCCAGAGGTAGCTGTACCAGTAGTACACGCCGGCCTCGCCCCGGGCGGGCACGGTGCAGTTGAACTTGCTCCGCCCGGGCGCAAGCGGCGATCGCGCCCGGATCACGGCCTGGTCGCCGCGCCAGTCGATGCGGGCCGGCTCCTGTCCGCTGACGTAGCAGCGCAGGCGTTCACGGTCGTAGGGGCCGGGCGGCAGCTCCAGGCGCAGTGCGGGCGGGCCGGCATCCGCCGCCAGCACGCGGCCGTCGGGTGCCAGTACGCGGACGGGCAGCGGGCGGCTGTCGAGCTTGTCCCCGAGAGAGTCCAGGTCGGCGTAGGCGGTAGCCACCGGGAAGCGGGGCAGATGGCGCCGGTCGGACGAGGGCGCCACCGGCCCGGACTGCTGGCCGAAGGCCACGAAGCCGAGTTCGGCCACCACGGCTTCCAGCTCCCGATCGAACTCGCCGTAAGGGTAGGCAAAGTAGCGCAGCGGCGAGTCCAGTTCGTCCTCCAGCCGGGCCTGGGCATGGCGCAGGTCCGCGGCGATACGCTGGCGCCAGTCCGTCGCCGACTCTCCGGCATCCCGGCGGACGAGATGCCGGTGGGAGCGGCTGTGATTGCCCACGGTAGCGCCGCGGCGCTCGGCGTCGCGGAGCTGCTCCCAGGTCATGTAGCCGCCGTAGTTCCCGTCGATGTAGTCGGTGCTGGCGAACACGGTGAACGGCCAGCCCCGCTCCTCCAGCCGCGGCAGCGCCTCGGTGTAGACGGACTCGTAGGCGTCGTCGAAGGTGATGGCCACGGCGTCGGGCGGCAGCGTGCCTTCGCCCCCGATCGCCCGCACGATCTGCTCCAGCGGCACCACGTCGTAATCCGCCAGGTAGTCGAGGTGGTTCTCGAAGGTTCCGGGCGTGACGCTGGTGGAGGGCGGCGTGTCCCCGCTGACATTGTGGTAGAGCAGGATCACCGCGTGGTCGTTCGGCGGGGCGGGCGCCCCGGCCGGCTCGTCCGCCCGGCAGGCGACGGCAGCGAGCACGGCGAAGAGCACGCCTGCCCGGCGCATCGTGTCAGGCACCGCTCTGCTCCAGCCGGTTGTAACGGATCAGGCCCTTGATCTCCTCGACATAGGCCTGCCCGCGCTCGGAATAGCGGTGCAGCTGCTCGGCCAGGACCAGACCCGAGAGCGGCCTGCCCGCCGTGCGCAGCCGGGCGCGCGCCTGGCGCAACTCCCGGTAGCCGCGATGGGTATTGATGTTGCGCAGGTAACTCGCCACCGAATCCCGCGGGCTGTCGAAGAGCCGCACCTCGTGGCTGCGCCCCGCCCCCCTTGCACGCGGCACCAGCCCGCAGCCCCGCTCGTAACACCATTGGCCGAAGAGGTTGTTGCCCTCGCGGGCGAAACGCGACGTGCCCCAGCCGGATTCCTTCGCCGCCTGCGCCAGCGCCAGCGAGACCGGCACGATGTCCACCCGCATCAGCAGGCGCTCGATCAGCGCGTCGATCTCCGCTTCCTCCGGATCCAGGCCATACTCCTCGGCCAGCCTCCGCAGCCAGCGGCGGTCGAACCAGCCTATGTCCTCTTCCGCGGCCAGCGACTGCAGCCGCTCGCGCTGCTCGAGGATGCGCGCGTTCTCTTCCCGGATCAGCGGCCGCATGAACTCGAAGAACCGCTCCTTGCGCTCCGCTCCCGCCTTCCAGTCCCTGAAATCGGGCACCGGTTCGGGGCGGAGCGCCAGTACGGCCACGACGATGACCAGCACGCCCGCCGCGGCGACGGCCAGCGTGGCGAGTACGGTGCGATCTTCTCTGCCGCGCCAGCGCGCACGGAGCTTTTCGGATAAGGACATCGCTCCGGATAGTAACATCCGCTATTGCGCGTCCGGCGCCGGCCGCGCCACTCTCGGGTTCGACCCGGGCGAGACGGGGGTTGGCAGACGAGGATCAGGGTGAAGACAGAGGCCGGCACGGGCAGCAGGAAACGCATCGTCGTCGCCGGCGGTGGCGCGGGGGGACTCGAGCTGGTGCGTCGCCTCGGCGCCCGCTATGGGCGTCACGGCCACGACGTCATCCTGATCGAACGCGAACGCACCCATATCTGGAAGCCCCTGTTGCACGAGGTGGCAGCCGGCTCCCTTGATGCGAACCTGGACGAGCTCGGCTATCTCAGCCACTGCCACCGCTGGGGCTATCGCTATCTCCACGGCAGTCTCGAGTGGATCGATACCGACAACAGCAAGGCGGTGATCGCCCCGCTGCTGGACGACGAGGGCGAGGAGGTGCTCGGCCGCCACTATGTCGACTACGACTATCTCGTCGTCGCCATCGGCTCGGTCTCCAACGACTTCGGCGTGCCCGGCGTCGCCGAGCACTGCATCCCGCTGGAGAACCGCGCTCAGGCGGACCGCTTCCGGCGCAAGCTCTTCAACCGCTGCCTGCGTGTCTCACGGCGCATGGCCACCGATCCTTCCCGCGACGAATACGTGCGCGTGGCCATCGTGGGCGGCGGCGCCACGGGCGTGGAACTGGCCGCCGAGCTGTACAACGCGGCCTCGGCGCTGAAGTACTTCGGGCTGGAGGTCTTCGACGAAAACCGGCTGAAGGTGACACTGATCGAGGCGGGCCCGCGGATCCTGCCGGCACTGCCGGAGAATCTCGCCGCGGCGGCACGCGAGGAGCTGGAGAATCTCGGCGTGCGCGTCCTCACCAGCATGATGGTCACGGAGGTCACCCGCGACGCGGTCGTGACCGGCGACGGCGAGGAGATCGAATCGGATCTCAAGGTGTGGGCCGCCGGCGTACGAGGCCCCGACGTACTGAAAGACATCGGCGGACTGGAGACGACGCGCAGCAACCAGCTGGTGGTGAAACCCACGCTCCAGACCACGCGGGACGAGCGCATATTCGCGGTCGGCGACTGCTGCTATTTCAAGGAGCCCGGCGCCGAGCGGCCGATACCGCCCCGGGCCCAGGCGGCCCACCAGATGGCCTCGACCGTGTACGACAACCTCAGACGCCTGATGGAAGACAGACCGCTGCGCGAATTCGAATACCGCGACCACGGCTCACTCGTCTCGCTCAGCCGCTTCTCCACCGTCGGCAGCCTGATGGGCAATCTGGTCGGCGGCAACATGGCCGTCGAGGGCCGGCTCGCCAGGATGGTCTACGTCTCGCTCTACCGCATGCACCTGCTGGCGATACACGGCTGGCTCCGCGGCATCGTCTTCATTGTGATGGCGCGTTTCAACAACATCGTCCGCCCGAAGCTGAAACTGCACTGAGGCGCCGGTTGCGCCGGATACATGCCCGCGTCTGCCTGCCGCCGTGCCCGCCTCGGTTCACGACGACGCAAGGGCGGCGGCCGTCTCGCGGATCACCCCGACGGCCAGGTCCACCTCGCGCCGGTGGCTGCGGACGTTCAGTACGGCCAGCCGCAGCACGATGCGCCCGTCGAGGCGCGTCGTGGACAGATAGATGCGGCCGTCCGCCTGGATGCGCTCCGCCAGCCGCAGGTTGAACGCGTCGGCATCGCCGTCGTCGGGCACGTAGCGAAACACGACGATGGACAGATCCGGCTCCGGCCCCACCTCGAAGTCGGGCAGCTCCGCCATGCGGGCGTGGAAGTAACGGGCCAGCAGCAGCTTCTCCTCGAGCGCGGCGCGGAAGGCGCCGACGCCGGCGAGCTTCAGCGGCAGCCATAACCGCAGCGCGCGGAAGTGGCGGCTGAGCTCCGGGGAGGCGGCCGCGGGCGAGAGCTCCATGGCCTCGCCGAACCCGCCAGTGTCCTGCATGTAGCTGGCGGTGAAGGTGTAGGCCTGCCGCAGCTCGTCGCCGTCGCGCACCAGCACCAGCCCGGTGCCGAAGGGCAGGAACAGGCCCTTGTGGGGGTCGAGCACGAGAGAGTCGGCCCGTTCCAGGCCGGCCAGCCGGCGTTTGCCCTCGTCCGTGAGCGCGAAGGACGCACCGTAGGCGCCGTCGACATGCAGCCAGATGCCCTCGCGCTCCGCCACCTCCGCGATGGCCGGCAGGGGATCCACCGCGCCGGTGTCGGTGGTGCCGGCGGACGCGACGACCAGCCAGGGCCGCAGTCCGTCGGCGCGGTCCCGGGCGACCTGCTCTGCGAGCGCCGCAACGTCCATGCGGTAGCGCGCGTCCAGCGGGATGCGCCGCTGCACGCACTCGCCGACGCCTGCGATGGCCAGCGCCTTTTCGACGCAATGATGGGTCTGGGGCGTGAGGTAGACCACCGTGCGTTCGACCTCCCGAGCCCGAATGCCGCAGGACTCCCGCGCCGTCACGACAGCCGACAGGATGGCGATGCTGCCGCCGGACGTGAGGTCGCCGGCGGCGGAGTCGGGATAGCCGATGAAATCCGCCACCCAGCGCAGCAGCTGCCGCTCCATCCGCACCGCACCGGGCCCTGCATAGGTCACGCCGGCGTAGGGGTTCGTGACCGCCGCCAGGTAGTCGCCGAGTGCGGCGGCGTGCAGCCCGCTGCCCGGGATGAAGCCGAAGAAGCGGCCCACCGTCTCATTCACGCCGGGTCTCTCGACGCCGCGGGCGTAGGCAGCGAGCGCATGGTCGGCCGGGACCGGTTCCTCGCCGAACGGCTCGTCCAGCACGGCGAGGTCGGCGGGATCGGGCGCCGTGTAGGCCGGCATCGTATCCAGCCGTTCGAGGTAGGCTTCCGCGCGCTCGTTCACCGCAGCGAGCACTGCCGTGCGTTCTTCGGCCGAAGGATGAAGGGCGGCCGCGCGGGCCTCCAGCGCCGCGAGCTTGTCCTCGTCGCTGATCATGCGTGCATGCTAACCCGCCCGGCACATCCCTGCGCGTCCCGGTAGCGGCTACTGCCAGCCGTCACGCTCCAGCGAATCCGCGACGCCCGGGCATAGTCTCTCTACGAATTCCCGCAAATCGAAATCCGCAGCCGGGATATCGACGGGTGGCAGTCCGGCTGCCTGCTGATCCTCCAGAAAGCGTCGGACGATACGGTCACGCAGCGCCTGCGTCTCGACGCTCTCTTGCAACGAAAGTCTGTAGCCGAGCTCGCCAAGGCCGGTTGAGAGTGCAGGAGCGACGTCATATACGGTCTTCGCGTAAACATAGACCGGGCGCCAGTAGCTCTTCTCCGTGATCGTCATCGTTTTCCATGCATCCTGATCGACCCAGCCGAGCTCGACGGGAGCATCCAGGAAACCTCCCCGCCAGGATAACGCCTCGCCGACCTGGGTCAGGGCGTATACGCGGCCGTGCAGCGCAGCCCGATAGAACCACCCGGCCGCCTCCTCCAGCAGGTCGCGGTCGAGGACCTCCAGGTCGATCGGTCCGGCACCCTCCCGAGATGCCACACCAGGGTTCAGAAGGTCGACCGCCCGCCGGGGATCCCGGCCCTGCCCCGCCAGCAGCTGCCGCTGGCCGAGTACCATCATGGCTCCCGTGTCGCCCGTGTCGGCGAGCCCCTCCAGAGCCGCCTCATCGACGCTGCGATACACCTCGAGATCATCGCGCAGAAGTCCGGCGGCCCGCACTCGCTCGATTTCCTGCCGCAGACCGGGATGCCGCCTCACTTCGCTATAGGTGAGACAGTCGATCTGCGTTTCGGCGACGGGCCAGGTCTCATCCGGCCGCCCCTGCCCGGCGGCCGCAGCGCTGTCACCGTGCGCAGACGGCGATGCCGCCGCCGGCGCGCTCTCCTCCGTCGGCTGACTCTCTTCGCGCTCCCTCACCGCCTCTTCCAGCGCCCGCTGCAAACCGATCAGCGCCAGCAGCGCGAGTGCCGCGAGAACGACCACCGTCAACAGCAATCTGGAATTCATGCTTCGAGTTTACCGTTTGCGCAGGGCGCCGACTGCCCTAGAATCGACCGCACCTACCGTAACCCCGCGAGACGGAACGAGGAATACCATGAAGAATTATCTTGTGCTGCCCGCCGCGCTGCTGCTGGCTGCCTGCGGCCAGCCCGAAGAGGCCGAGGCGCCTGCCACTGACGCGGCCGCCGAGCCGGAGGCGGCGGCGGAGACCGCATCGCCCGAGCCCGCCGCACAGCCCGAGCCCGAAGGCCTGGCGGAGATACTGGCCGCCCAGCCCGAGGAGGTGCAGGCGCGCTACGAGCATCGCCACCCGCAGGAGACGCTGGAGTTCTTCGGCATCGAGCCGGGGATGACGGTGGTCGAGGCGCTGCCCGGCGGCGGCTGGTACACGAAGATCCTGCTGCCCTACCTGGGACCGGACGGACGGCTTATCGGCGCCGACTACGCGCTGGAGATGTTCCCGCTGTTCGGCTTCTTCAGCGACGAGCAGATCGAGGCAAAGAAAACCTGGGTGGAAGACTGGACCGGCGAGGCGGAGGAGTGGGCCGGCGAGGACGCCGCCGCGGTGTCGGCGTTCGTGCTCGGCTCACTGCCCGAGGAGATGGCCGGGACGGCGGATGCCATGCTCTTCATCCGTGCCCTGCACAATCTCGCCCGCTTCGAGGACGAGGGCGGCTTCCTCACCGCTGCCCTCGCCGACGCCTATGCCGTGCTGAAGCCCGGCGGCGTCGTGGGCGTCGTGCAGCACGAGGCACGCCCCGACATGCCCGACGAGTGGGCGGACGGCAGTGCCGGCTATCTCAAGCAAGCCTTCGTGATCAACGCCTTCGAGGAGGCCGGCTTCGAACTGGCCGCCGAGAGCGATATCAACGCGAACCCGGCCGACCAGCCGACCGCCGAGGACGTGGTGTGGCGGCTGCCACCGACGCTGGCCACCAGCCGGGAGGACCCGGAGCTGCGTGAAGAGCTGCAGGCCGTCGGCGAGTCCAACCGCATGACGCTGCTGTTCCGCAAGCCGGAATAGCCGCGGGCGCCTTCGGGCCCGGGCCGTGATGGGCGTGCAGGGGCTCGAGGCCCGATTCGTTAATCGGTCGGGCCTCCGGGCTCTCCTGCATTTATAATGCCCGGATGAGGCGCATTCTCCGGCCGCAGATCTTCATTGCCCTCGCAGTCACCCTGCTGCTGCGGGCGATGATCCCGGCCGGCTTCATGCCGGCGGCCCTCGGCGCGGGCTTCCCGCTGCAGGTCTGCCCCAGCGGACTCCCGGACGGCGCGCTCGCGCGTCTCGCCGGCAATCAGGCCGGGGCCGGCCACCATCACCACACCCATCACGGGCATCACGGGCACCACGACAATAGCGACGACGACGGCGGCCACCACGCCTACTCCGCCGAGCGCTGCCCCATCGCGCATCTGCTCGCCGCCGCCGTTCTGCCCGTCTCCCTGATACCGGCCTCACCACTCGCGCCAGCGCCGCCTCGCGTCGCCGTCGCATCACGACATCAGGCGACGACCAGTCTCCGTCATTACCACTCCCGCGCTCCGCCGGCTCCCGCAGCGACCTGACCCCCATTCCAACGAGCGTCGGCAACGAATCGGCGCTCGCCGCTGCATCAAACGGAGCAGACAATGAAACCGACAACTCGCGGGCGGACGGCGCTGGCCGTCTGCCTGACCGCTGGCTGGGCCGCGGTCGCGGCCCATGCGGCCGAACCGAACGCGGCCTCGCGCGCCCACGACGAAGGGATCGAGGAGATCCTGGTAACGGCCCATCGCATCGGCCTGGACGAGACCATCGCCACCGCCGGCCCGGCGATGGCGGTGGACACGGCCCGCCTGCTGCGCGGCGTGCCCGGTGCCGACGTGAACACCAACGGGCGGCTGAGCGGCATCGCCCAGTTCCGCGGCCTCTACGGCGACCGGGTCGCCGTGAGCCTGGACGGCATCTGCCCCATCGGCGGGGGCCCCAACGCCATGGATGCGCCGCTCTCCTATGCGTCGCCGATGATCACCGAAGCGCTGCACGTTGACCGGGGCATCCCGGGCGTCGCCGCCGTGGCCGAGGGGCCGGGCGGTCACATCGACGCCCGCATCGACCGGGGGGCGTTCGCGGAGTCATCGGCCTTCGCACCCGATGGCTGGATCGCCAGCCGCTACGAGGACAACGGCAACACACGCACCTCGGCCGCCCGGCTGACCGTCGCCAACGCGAGTCACCGCGTCTCTGTGGTCTCCGAGCTGGACCGTGCCGACGACATCGACACACCAGCCGGCACCATCCGCCCTTCGGCCCTGAACCGTGACCGTCACGACGTGAGCTACGCCTGGCGCGGAGAGGCCACGGAGGTCACGGCTTTCGCGGGGCGGCTGGACACCACCGAGACCGGCACGCCGTCGCTGCCC
>CAZRSA010000063.1:0-15034 GCA_964602525.1 uncultured Woeseiaceae bacterium | reverse complement strand
GGCGGTCGCCGGCCTCGATCTCGGTGATCTCGCTCTCGATCTGCGCCAGCGGCCGGAGCAGCCAGCGCAGCAGTAGCGCCAGGGAAGCCAGCAGCAGCGCCGCGACCAGGCCGAACCAGACCAGCAGCTGACCGCGGAAACTCGCCACCTGGGCGTTCAGGGAGTCGAGTCCCGAGGCCACGTGCACGACATAGGCCTGCACCGCACCGTCCGGGAACTCCCAGTCGATGCCCATGCTGAGCGCGAGCAGCGTTGTGCCGTCCGCGAGTTCGAGGCGCCGGAAACTGCGCTCGCCCGTGGCCGGTGCCGCCCCCCAGGGGATCTCGATGCCGATGGCCGAGTCGGAGCGCCACACCACCCCGTCCCCGCGCCGCACGATGGCGCCGTACAGACCCGAGCCCGGCGCGCCGAACAGTGGCTCGGGCAGGTCGACGGGCAGGACCAGCCGGTTGCCGTCGGCGGGCTCGGCGGCCGCCAGCAGCATGATCATGCGGCTGTCGAGCAGGTCGCGCTCGGCCTCCAGGGCAGCGCTGCGGAAGGCCGAGTCGAGCACCGCCACGATGAGGCCGAAGAACACCAGCAGCAGCAGCGTGCCCGAGACGAGCACGCGGAGCCGCAGCGACTGCCCTTGTGACCTTGGTGACTGCCCGGCGGACTGACTGGCCGACTGTGCGGCCCGCCCGGGGACGGGTCCGGAGTCAGTCACCGGCGCGGGATGACGCCTCGCCGGCGCGCTCGAGGGCGAAACGATAGCCCCGGCCGCGCAGCGTCTCGATCGGCTTCAGCCGATTGTCCGGGTCGAGCTTGCGCCGCAGCCGGCCGATGAAGACCTCGATCACATTGCTGTCACGCTCGAAGTCCTGGTCGTAGAGGCGTTCGGTGAGCTCGGTCTTGGACACGACCTGCCCCGCCCGCAGCATCAGATGCTCCAGCAGCTTGTACTCGTGGCCGGTCAGCTCAACCGGCCGGCCGTCCACCTTGAGTTCCTGGGCGCCGGTATCCAGGCTGATCGGCCCGGCCACCAGCTCCGACGACGCCCAGCCGCCGGCGCGGCGCAGCAGCGCATTGACCCGGGCGATGATCTCCTCGACGTGGAACGGCTTGGCCACGTAGTCGTCCGCGCCGGCGCCGAGTCCATCCACCTTGTCCTGCCAGCGGTCCCGCGCGGTCAGGATCAGGATGGGATAGGCGTGGCCCTCCTTCCGCAGGGTGGCGATGATGTCCAGCCCGCTCACCTTCGGCAGGCCGAGGTCGATGACGGCCAGGTCCACGGGATACTCCCGCGCGTAGTAGAGGCCCTCCTCGCCGTCTTTTGCCGTCTCCACCCCGAAGCCCGCCGACCGCAGGCGAGCGGCCAGCGACTCGCGGATGATCTCTTCGTCCTCGATGACCAGAAGTCGCATCAGGGATATCCCGCCGATCGGCTGCCGCCGGCGCTCAGCGTCCCCCGGCCGGGATCCGCACCGTGCGTACCCGCCCTTCGCGGGTGAGCACCTTGATCACGTGCACCCGGCGCCCGTTCTGCTCCCGGGTCTCCGCCTCGAGGATGCGTCCGCCGTACTCCCGCTTCACCTGCGCCACCGCCTCGCTGAGGCTGACCTCGTCACGTACGGCCGTGGCCGCACCTGTCACGGGCGCCATCGCCGAGCCGGCCCCTGCGGCCAGGGCCGGGCCAGCCGGGGCGGTGAGGCCCAGCGCGAGGGTGAGCAGCAGCGGCGCTGCAAGGCGGAGGGGATGCTTCATGCGGCGATTTTCGGCCCTGCCGGCCGGCTTTGCAACGGAACGGGGCGCATCGTCGGGTAACGGGGGCTGACGCCGCACCGGAAGCCGCCGCGCCGTCCGTGGCGACGGCGGCAGTGCCCGATCAGTGGCGCACCGGCGAGACGTCCACCCGCACCCGGATGCGGTCGCCCGGATCGTAGTCGGTGCGGGTCGTGTACGTGTGGCCCCGGTAGCGGTAGGTCACCCGGTAGCCATCGATGCGCTCCTCGCTCTCGGCCCGGTAGCGGGTCTCGCAGCGGGTGACGGGATAGGAGGCGCGCTCGTAGGTGTCGTAGCGTTCGTAGTCGTAGCGCCTGTCGTAGTCCCGCGCGCGGCTGGCGCGCTCGTTGCCGATGGCCGCACCCACCAGCGTGCCGACCAGCGTCATGGCATCGCGGCCGTCGCCATCGCCGAACTGGCGGCCGATCACGCCGCCGATGATGCCGCCGGCGATGGTGGCACCGGCCTCGCTGCGGCGCGGACGCTCGTGGCGACGATGGCGGTCGTAGTCGTCATAGCGCGTCTCCTCCCAGCACTCGCGCACCGGGGTGCGCACGCGCACGTGCCGCACGATGGGATCGACGTCAACGACCCGTGCGTAGTCATAGCTGGCACCATGATCGCGGGCGGGGCGCCAGTCACGGCCGGAATCGGCAAGGGCCGGGCCGGCCGGGAGCAGCGCGCCGCCCACCAGCGCCATCGCCGTGACGGCCACGGCGGCCGCCGCGCTCCTGCGGCCGTTGTCGCGCATCCGGCGGAATCGGTTTCGATTGAACATGGCTGACTCCTTCTGCTTCCGTGGGCACCCGCGCGAGATTCGGCTGCGGGCCGTTTCTGCGGGGTGTGGGAAGGAGCATAGTGCCGCGGTGCTGAACGGGTCCTGAACGCGGTCAGTCGTCTCCCCGCGCGCCCTCGCCCGCTTTCACCGCCTGCCAGAGAGCCTCCAGGCCGTCGGTGTCCATGTCCGCCACCGGGGTACCGCGCGCGTGTGCGGCGGCCTCGAGCGCCCGGAAGCGGCGCTCGAACTTGCGGTTGGCGGCTGCGGCCGCTGCCTCGGCGTCCACGCCGGCATGGCGGGCCAGGTTGACGAGGGAGAAGAACAGGTCGCCGATTTCGTCCTCGATACGCTCGCGTCCGCCGGCGGCCAGCTCCTGGTCGAGTTCCGCCAGTTCCTCGTCGATCTTGCGCCGCACGCCATTGGCATCGGGCCAGTCGAAACCGGCGCCCGCGGCGCGCCCCGCGAGCTTCTGCGCCTGCTTCAGCGCCGGCAGCGCCAGGGGGATGCCGTCCAGCAGGCTGGCCGACCCGCCGTGGCGCTCCGCCCGCTCGGCGGCCTTGATGGCCTCCCAGTTGCGGCGCACGCTCGCCTCGTCGGCCGCGCCACCGTCCCCGAAGATATGCGGGTGGCGCCGCTCCAGCTTGTCGCTGATGGCAGCGGCCACGTCCTCGAAGTCGAAGGCGCCCGCCTCCTCCGCCATGCGGGCGTGGAAGACCACCTGCAGAAGCAGGTCGCCGAGTTCGTCCTTCAGCCCCTCGGTGTCGTGCCGGTGGATGGCGTCCGCCACCTCGTAGGCCTCCTCGATGGTGTACGGCGCGATGCTGGCGAAGGTCTGGCGCCGGTCCCACTCACAGCCGCTCTCCGGGTCGCGCAAACGGGCCATGATATCCAGCAGTTTCGAGATATTCTTCATTACTTACTGTTTTACAGAGATTTCCAGTTTGTCCCTGAGCGTGACCAGCATGGAGGCGGTGGCGCCCCAGATGCGGTGCCCACCGTAGTGGTACTCGTACACCGGTATCTCGTTGCCCTCGAATTCCCGCCACGCGCGGCGCAGGTTGCGCCCGTCCATGAGGAAATCCAGCGGAACCTCGAAAGCCTCCTCCACCTCCCCCGGATCCACCCGGATCTCGAAGCCCTGGTGTACGAGCCCGACCACCGGTGTGACGGCGTAGCCGGTGATGGTGAGGTGAGACTCGAGATAGCCGGCGACGCGGACGTGGCGCCGGGGCAGCCCGACCTCCTCCTCCGCCTCCCGCAGGGCGGCGTCGGTGACGTCCCGGTCCTCCGGCTCCATGCGCCCGCCCGGGAAGCTGACCTGGCCCGGATGATGGCGCAGGTCCGGTGAACGGCGTGTGAACAGCACGTGATAGTCGGCACCCCGGGCGAGCAGCGCGATGAGCACGCCGGCCGGCGTCTTGCGCCCGGCGAAATGCCGGCGCAGCCCCTCCGGCACGTCTCCGTAAGCCGCGGGCGGCGCGGCCACCGCCGGATCCCGGGGTGCGGCACTGTCCGCCAGCGCCGTGAGGATGCGGTGCCGCAGGGCGGTGATACTCATGGCCGGCCGCTGGCACGCCCCCGATGCGGCGCTTGTCCATCCGGTCGCACAGCGTTCAATGTTTGATACCGCCCCGGGTGAGGTCCGCCGGGTCGAGGAGCCGGTCGAGTTCCTCGTCCGTGAGGTCCGTCATCTCCCGCGCCACGTCCTTCACCGGGCGACTCTCCGCATAGGCCTTCTTGGCGACGGCGGCGCCCTTCTCGTACCCGATCACCGGGTTCAGGGCCGTCACCAGGATGGGGTTGCGGTCCAGCGCCTCGTCCAGCCGCTCCCGGTTGACGGTGAAGCCCGCCACCGCCCGGTCGGCCAGCGCCCGCGCGCCGGTGGCGAGCACCTCGATGCTCTGCAGCAGGTTGTAGGCCACCACCGGCAGCATGACGTTCAGCTGGAAGTTGCCCGACTGACCGGCCACGGTGATGGTGGCGTCGTTGCCGATGACCTGGGCGGACAGCATGGCCACCGCCTCCGGGATCACCGGATTCACCTTGCCCGGCATGATGCTCGAGCCCGGCTGCAAGGCCGGCAGCGCGATTTCCCCGAGGCCGGCCAGCGGACCGGAGTTCATCCAGCGCAGATCGTTGGCGATCTTCATGAGGCTGACCGCCACCACCTTCAGCTGGCCGGACAGCTCCACCGCGGTGTCCTGGCAGGACAGCGCCTCGAAGTAGGAGTCCGCGGCGGTGAACGGCACGCCGCTGCGCTCGGCCAGCAGCGTGGCCACCTTCTCGCCGAACCTGGAGTGGGCATTGATGCCGCTGCCGACGGCGGTACCGCCCTGGGCCAGGGCGCACAGGCGCGGCAGGACGGCGCGGATGCGATCTGCGCCGTGCTCCACCTGGGTCTGCCAGCCCTCCAGCTCCTGCCCGAGCGTGACCGGCATCGCGTCCATGAGGTGGGTGCGGCCCGTCTTCACCACCTCCGCGTTCTCCTTCGCCTTCTCGCCGAGCGCCTCGGCGAGGTGTTCCAGTGCCGGCAGCAGCTGCTCGGAGACGTCGAGCGCCGCGCTCACGTGGATGGCGGTCGGGATGACGTCGTTGGAGCTCTGGCCCATGTTGACGTCGTCGTTGGGGTGGATGTCCTCGGCACCGGACTGGCGCGCCAGGCGTGCAATCACCTCGTTGGCATTCATGTTCGACGAGGTGCCCGAACCCGTCTGGAACACGTCGACGGGGAAATGCGCGTCGTGCTCGCCGTCGGCCACGGCCGCCGCCGCCTTCTGGATGGCCACCGCCCGGGGGCCGGTGAGCAGGCCGAGTTCCGAGTTCGCGCCGGCCGCCGCCCACTTCACCAGGCCCAGCGCGCGGATGAAGCTGCGCGGCATGGTCAGCCCGCTGATCGGGAAGTTCTCCACGGCGCGCTGGGTCTGGGCGCCCCACAACGCGTCGGCCGGGACCTGCAGTGCGCCCATGCTGTCTTTCTCGGTGCGGAATTTGCTGTCGGTCATCGTCTGGCGCTCGCCTTTGTATGCAACGGTTTCACGGGTCCGGCGGGCGCCCGGGGCGGTCCCGGCCGGGTCCAGGGTGGTGTATGATTCTCGCTTTGCCGGGCCAAGTCCAGGCCGCTTCCCCGCTGACAGATCATGGAACTGACCACGCTGCGCGCCATCTCCCCCGTCGACGGACGTTACGCATCGAAGGCCGGCCCGCTGCGCGATGTGTTCAGCGAGTTCGGGCTGATCCGCTTCCGGGTGCTGGTCGAGGTGCGCTGGCTGCAGTTCCTGGCTGACGAGCCGGCCGTCGCCGAGCTGGCGCCGCTGTCCGGTCACCTGAAGGACATGCTGAACGGCATCGTCGACGGCTTCACCGGGGAGGACGCCGCACGCATCAAGGCCATCGAGGCCACTACCAACCACGACGTGAAGGCGGTGGAATACTACCTCGGCGAGCGCCTGGGCGAAGGCAGCGACGCCGCCGCGGTGCGCGGTTTCATCCATTTCGGCTGCACCTCCGAGGACATCAACAATCTCGCCTACGCGCTCATGCTGCGCCACGGCCGCGACGACGTCCTGCTGCCCGCGATGCGCGAGCTGGGCGCGGCACTGGATGCCATGGCGCGCCGGCACGCAGACCTTGCCATGCTCTCGCGTACCCACGGCCAGACCGCCAGTCCGACGACTCTCGGCAAGGAGATCGCGAATCTCGCCGTGCGCCTCAGCCTGCAGCGCGACGGGCTGCAGGCCGTGGCCGTGCGGGGCAAGTTCAACGGCGCCGTCGGCAATTTCAACGCTCACGTGGCGGCCTACCCGGAGGTCGATTGGCCGGCGCTCTCCGTCCGCTTCGTCGAGTCGCTGGGGCTGGACGCCAGCACGATGACCACCCAGATCGAGCCTCACGACTGGATCGCCGAGTACTGCCACGCGCTCGCCCGCTACAACACCGTGCTCACGGACCTGTGCCGGGACGTCTGGGGCTATATCTCGCTCGGCTACTTCCGCCAGCGCCGCGTCGAGGGCGAGGTGGGCTCGTCCACCATGCCGCACAAGATCAATCCCATCGACTTCGAGAACGCCGAGGGCAACCTGGGTGTGGCCAACGCCCTGCTCGGGCATTTCGCCGGCAAGCTGCCGATCTCGCGCTGGCAGCGCGACCTCACCGACTCCACGGTGCTGCGCAACGTGGGCGTGGCGCTCGCCCACAGCCTGATCGCCGTCGATTCCTGCCACCGCGGGCTGGACAAGCTGCAGCCGGATCCGGAACGTATCGCGGCCGACCTGGACGACGCATGGGAGGTGCTGGCAGAGGCCGTGCAGACGGTGATGCGCCGCTACGGCATCGACGAGCCGTACGAGAAACTGAAGGCGCTGACCCGGGGCCGGCGCATCGACCGGGAGGCCCTCGCCGGCTTCATCCGCTCGCTGGACATCCCGGAGGCCGAGCGGCAGCGTCTGCTGGCTCTGACGCCCGCGTCCTACACCGGACTGGCCGCCGAACTCACCCGCTCGCGCTGACGCCCGGGCGAATCCAGGGGCGCACGGATGGATCCCGAGGGAAACCAACAGCACACGCACCGGCAGGAGCGGCGCGCCCGCGGCTCCGGGGACGGCCGCGAACCCTGCGACCCGGAGATCGGGAGCCTGGGGCACCTGCTGGACTGCCTCGAGGAACTCGCGGACGCGGACGAGCACGTCTCCGTGGGTCGTGTCGCGGATGCTCTCGGCAGGCGCTCCTTCGCGCCGCTGCTGCTCGTGGCGGGACTGGTGATGCTGGCACCGGTGATCGGCGACATTCCTGGCGTGCCCGTGATCATGGGTCTGCTCGCTATCGTGGTCGCGGCCCAGCTCATCATGGCCCGGGAACACCTCTGGCTTCCGGACTGGCTGGAGAGACGCTCCGTGCGGCATGAGAAGGTGAGAAAAGCCGTGCGGGGATCGCGCTGGACCGCCGAGCAACTGGACCGCTGGACCGGACCGCGGCTCGAGTGGCTCATACACGGCGGCGGCCTGAAACTCGTCAGCCTGGCCTGTCTGCTCGTCGCCCTGACCACGCCTCTGCTCGAGTTCATTCCCTTCAGCGCCAACGTCGCCGGCTTCGCGCTGACCTGCTTCGCCGTCGCGCTGCTGGCCCGCGACGGGCTGCTGGCCCTGCTGGCCCTGCTCGCCTGCGGCGCCGTCGCATTCCTGCTGGTTCAGCAGCTCCCCTGAGGCGCCTCGGCCGCCCATTGCGGATTTTCAATGCGGCGAGGCCGCCAGCTCCTAAGCTCGAGGCTACAGTTCCATTAGCGAACGAAGCTGCGAGCACCCGGCCATGTTCCACACCGAGAGGCAGATCGCCGCCATCTATCCCGACCGGGAGAGTGCGGAAGCGGCACGAGAGACCCTGGTCGACGGCCACCTCGTCCCCGGCGAGCGGTGCCGGCTGCTGCCGCCGAACGAGGCGGCGAAACTGCCCCAGCTGACCCGGGAGAGCCGCCGCACGCGGCGGGCTCTGATCGTCTGGCACCTGGTTCTGGGCGCGGTCGGGCTGGTGGCGGGGGTTACCGTCGGCGGCTCGCTGGCCTGGTGGCAGCCCCAGCTCCTGAATATCGGCGAGATCCTGTATTTCGCGGTATTCGCCGTCTTCGGTCTCGTATTCGGCCTGCTCGCGGGCGGTGCCGTATCGTTTCGTCCGGACGAGGGCCTGGTATTCAGCGCGGTCAGGGACGAATTACGCGAGGGTAACTGGGCGCTGCTGACCCGCGTGACCAGCCGCCGGGAGTTCCGCAAGGCCCGCCGCGCGCTCGGCGAGAATGCCGAGGAGCGCTTCGTGAGTCTCTAGCAGAGCCTCCCGTGCCCGCCGGGAGTCGATGCCCGGCGCGCCGCTCCGCCCTCATCGCGCCGGCGCGCTCACCGCGTTTCTGAGAACCGCTCGCATCCCCTCCTCCGAGGGCGAAAACGTGACGCAGTTGGCAACGAGGCCGGCGCCGGCGCCTTTAACATCATCCGTCCGGAGATTCACCCTGACAGCCAGCGGGTCCTTGCAGGATGGGCGACAAGAAGGCCACGGAAAACCAGCGGCGCGTCATCTCCACCCGGGAAGAGATGCGTCGGGCGGCCGTCGAGATCGCCAAGACCGCCAATCGCAGCCTGGCCATCTTCACCCACGATCTCGAGCCCGGCATCTACGACGATCTCGACTTCCTGGAGGTGGTAAAGCGGCTGATCCTGTCGCGCGCCTACGCCCGGGTGCGGGTGCTGATCGCCGACCCCTCGCGGGCCATCAAGAACGGCAATCGCTTCGTCCACCTCGGCCGGCGGCTCAACAGCTTCATCGAGTTCCGCCACGTCCGCGAGGACTACCGCACGCACAAGGAGGCGTACTGCATCGCCGACGGCGGCGGCATCGTCTATCGCCTCGACGCCGCGCGCTGGGAGGGCATCGTCGACCGCAACGTCCCGGCCGTGACCGACATGTACCTCACCACCTTCGACGAGATATGGCACGCGAGCGAAGTGGAACACGAGTTCCGCCGCCTCAATATCTGACGCGGCCCGCCTCGCCCACGCTTCCGGCGCCGGGGTAGAATCCACGCCATGACGGAAACGGCACACAAGGGCCGCCGGGTGGTCGTGGGACTCTCCGGCGGCGTGGACTCGTCGGTGGCCGCCCTGCTGCTGGGCCGGCAGGGCTACGACGTGCACGCCCTGCACATGACCAACTGGGACGAAGACGAGGAGGGCTACTGCAGCGCCGCGGCCGAGCTCCAGGACGCCCGGCGGGTCTGCGCCCACCTCGGCATCCCCCTGCACCACGTCAACTTCGCGCCGGAGTACCGGGAACGGGTGTTCGAGGACTTCCTGGCCGACTACCGGGCGGGCTATACCCCGAACCCGGACGTGCTGTGCAACCGGGAGATCAAGTTCGGGGTGTTCCGCGAGTACGCCCGGCGCCTCGGCGCCGCGCTGATCGCCACGGGCCATTACGCGCGAGTGGAACATGCCGAACCGTCCCGGCTGCTGAAGGGCGCCGATGCGGGCAAGGACCAGAGCTACTTCCTGCACCAGGTGGCCGCCGACGCCCTGGCCGAGACTCTGTTTCCGCTCGGGGCGCTGACCAAGTCCGAGGTACGCCGCCTGGCACGGGACCACGGGCTGCCCACCCACGACAAGCGCGACAGCACCGGTATCTGCTTCATCGGCGAACGGCCGTTCCGCGAGTTTCTGTCCCGCTACGTCGAGGCCGAGCCCGGCCCCATCGTCGACGATACCGGCCGCGAGATCGGCCGCCATCACGGCCTGGCCTACTACACCCCCGGTCAGCGCCAGGGGCTCGGTATCGGCGGCCGCCGGGGGGGCGGCGACGCGCCGTGGTACGTCGCCGGCCGGGACTTCGACGCGAACACGCTGGTCGCGGTCCAGGGAGCGGATCATCCGCTGCTCTACAGCGCCTCGCTGACGGCGGGCACCGTGCACTGGATCGGCGGCGAGCCGGACGCCCTGACCGGCGGCGGCACCCTGGCCTGCGCCGCCAAGGTGCGTTACCGCCAGCCCGATCAGCCCTGCACCGTGCGGCATGGTGCCGGTGGGGAACTCGAGGTGCACTTCAAGACACCCCAGCGGGCCGTCGCACCGGGGCAGTTCGTGGTGTTCTATCAGGGCGACGTGTGCCTGGGGGGCGGCCGCATCCGGACCGCCCGCGGTGCGGCCTCCGCGAGCCGCGAGGAGCCTGCCCGCGGACGGCGCATCGCCTCCTGATCCGTTATAATTCAGGGCTACCGGACACCAATCAGCCCGTCACACGGCCCTGTTGCCATTCACCGGAGGATTTATGAAGGACAGCTTCGGCGCTCGTTCGACGCTCGAGGTCGGCGGCAAGCAATACGAGATCTTCAGGCTCGACGCCGTCAGCGAGGGTCATGTCGCAAGACTGCCCTACTCGCTGAAGATCCTGCTCGAGAACCTGCTGCGCCACGAGGACGGCCGTGACGTCACCCGCGAGGACATCCTGGCGCTGGCCAACTGGGACCCGAAGGCCGAGCCGAGCCAGGAGATCTCCTTCACCCCCAGCCGCGTGATCCTGCAGGACTTCACCGGCGTGCCCGCGGTGGTGGACCTCGCCGCCATGCGCGACGCGGTGGTGGATCTGGGCGGCAAGGCCTCCGACATCAATCCGCTCTCCCCCGCCGAGCTGGTCATCGACCACTCGGTGCAGGTGGACCGCTACGGCACCGCCAACGCGCTGGACCTGAACAACAAGATCGAATTCCAGCGCAACAAGGAGCGCTACTCGTTCCTGCGCTGGGGCCAGAGTGCCTTCGCCAACTTCAAGGTGGTGCCGCCGAATACGGGCATCGTCCACCAGGTGAACCTGGAGTACCTGGCCCGAGTGGTCTTCGACAAGGAGAGCGACGGCAAGCTCTCCGCCTACCCGGACACCCTGGTGGGCACCGACTCCCACACGACCATGGTGAACGGCCTGGGCGTGCTCGGATGGGGCGTCGGCGGCATCGAGGCAGAGGCCGCCATGCTCGGCCAGCCCATCACCATGCTCATCCCCCAGGTGATCGGCTTCAAGCTGAGCGGCCGCCTGTCCGAGGGCACCACCGCCACGGACCTGGTGCTGACGGTCACCGAGATGCTGCGCGAGAAGGGCGTGGTCGGGAAGTTCGTCGAGTTCTTCGGCGACGGCCTCGCCCACCTGCCATTGGCCGACCGGGCCACCATCGGCAACATGTCGCCTGAGTTCGGCTCCACCTGCGCCATCTTCCCCATCGACGGCGAGACCGTGCGCTACCTGGAGCTCTCCGGCCGCGACCCGGCCCACATCGAGATGATCGAGGCCTACGCCAAGGAACAGGGCCTGTGGCGCGAGGAAGGCGAGCCGGACGGCTACTACACCGACGTGCTCGAGCTCGATCTGGGCGACGTCGAGCCCAGCCTGGCCGGCCCGAAGCGGCCCCAGGACCGAATCCCCCTGAAGAACGCGAAGGCCCGCTACCGGGAAGCCCTGGGTCCCATGGTGGAGGAGCGCGGCGAGAAGGGCAGCGGCGCGGCGAAGGTGAGCATGGATGGCCGGGAGTTCGAGATGAGCGACGGGGCCGTGCTGATCGCCGCCATAACCAGCTGCACCAACACCTCCAACCCGGCGGTGATGGTGGGCGCGGGCCTGCTCGCCCGCAACGCCCGCGAGCGCGGCCTGACAGTCAAGCCCTGGGTGAAGACCAGCCTCGCGCCCGGCTCCAAGGTGGTAACCGACTACCTGGAGAAGTGCGAGCTGATGGACGACCTCGATGCGCTCGGCTTCTACCTGGTGGGCTACGGCTGCACCACCTGCATCGGCAATTCCGGCCCGCTGAAGGACGAAATCCACGAGGCCGTCGAGTCATCCGGCCTGGTGGGCTGCAGCGTGCTCTCGGGCAACCGTAATTTCGAGGGCCGCATCCATCCGCTGGTGAAGATGAACTTCCTGGCCTCGCCGCCGCTGGTGGTCGCCTACGCGATCGCGGGCAGCATGGACATCGACATCTACGCCGATCCCGTCGGCGAGGACGCCGACGGCAAGCCCGTCTACCTGAAGGAAATCTGGCCGTCGCAGACGGAGATCCAGGAGATGATCCTGCAGAATATCGACTCCGAGATGTTCCGCTCGAGCTACTCCGAGGTCTTCGCCGGCGACGAGAACTGGAACCGGCTGGAGGTGCCCGAGGGCGAGATCTATACCTGGGACGAGGAATCCACCTACGTGAAGAACCCGCCCTACTTCGAGGGCATGAGCGCCGAGCCCGCCGATATCGGCGACATCGGCGGCGCCCGCGTGCTGGCGCTGCTGGGCGACTCGGTAACCACCGACCACATCTCTCCTGCCGGCAGCATCGCCAAGGACAGCCCGGCGGCCGAGTACCTGCAGGCCCAGGGCGTGGAGCCCAAGGACTTCAACTCGTACGGCTCGCGCCGCGGCAACCACGAAGTCATGATGCGGGGCACCTTCGCCAACATCCGACTGCGCAACAAACTCGCGCCCGGCACAGAGGGCGGCTGGACCCGCCATCAGCCCTCCGACGAGGAGATGACCATCTACGACGCCTCGCTGCGCTACCGTGAAGAGGACGTGCCGCTGGTGGTCATCGCCGGCAAGGAATACGGCACCGGCTCCTCCCGCGACTGGGCGGCCAAAGGCACCCTGCTGCTGGGCGTGAAGGCGGTCATCGCCGAGAGCTTCGAGCGCATCCACCGCTCCAATCTGATCGGTATGGGCGTGCTGCCGCTGCAGTTCAGGGAAGGCGAGAGCGCGGGGAGCCTCGGTCTGGACGGCACCGAGACCTACGACATCACCGGCCTGGCAGAGCGTTCCGGCAAGACGGTGAAGGTCACCGCCACGCCTGCTGAAGGGGAGCCCGTGGAGTTCGAAGCCGTCGTGCGCATCGACACGCCGAAGGAACAGGACTACTACGCCAACGGCGGCATCCTGCACTACGTGCTGCGCCAGCTGGCCGGCAGCCAGAAGGCCGCCTGATCGGCGTGTCCGCACCCGGCATTCCCGCAGCGCTCGTGCGGGCGCTGCAGGACTCGCGCCACCTGATGGTGCTGTGCGGCTCCGGCGTGTCCGCCGAGAGCGGCGTGCCGACCTTCCGCGACGCGATGACGGGGCTGTGGGAGCGCTACGACCCCATGCAGCTCGCCACGCCCGAGGCCTTCGCCAGCGACCCCGCCCTGGTCTGGCAGTGGTACCGGTGGCGCCGGCAGCTGGTGCACGAGGTGGCGCCCAATCCCGCGCACAATGCGCTGGCGGAGCTGGAGCGACTGCTGCCCCGTCTCACGCTGATCACCCAGAACGTGGACGGTCTGCACCAGCGCGCCGGCAGCGCCGATGTGGTGGAATTCCACGGCAACCTGCTCACCGACATCTGCTCTTCGCCGGGCTGCGGCTACCGGGGCGACGGCGGCGAGCCGGCCGACGAGGCGAGCGGGCCGCCGCCGTGCCCGGAGTGCGGCGCCGGCCTCAGGCCGGCAGTGGTCTGGTTCGGCGAGGCGATACCCGCAGACGCGCTGGACCGCGCCTTCGCCGCGGTGGCCGACTGCGACCTGTTCTTCTCCGTGGGCACCTCGTCGCTCGTCTATCCGGCCACGGGCCTCGCCGAGCAGGCGCTGGCCGCGGGCGTGCCGGTGGTCGAGATCAACCCGAACCCCACGCCCCTCACGCCGGCCGCGGATCATGTAATCTCGGGTCCGGCGGGAACCGTGCTGCCCGCAGTGGTCGAAGCACTGCAGCAACCGGCGCCCCGGAGGCAGGGCCGGGGGCAAGACTAGGCGAACGGGAAGGACCAGCGGAAGAGAGGAACGGCGATGGTGATGGAGAAACTGAAACCGGGCAACATGCCGGCGGGCGTCCGCAATACCGGGCTGGTCGTGCTCGGCATCGTCCTGGTTTTCATGCTGGGGCTGTCCTGGTACTGGTCACGCACCCCCGACGTGTTCTGGGTGCAGGCCGAGATCGACGGCGAACCCGCCCCGCTCGGCTATGCGACGGCGGACACGCTGATCCGCGTGGCCGAGACGATGCTGGAGAAGCCCGGGGGTTACCTGACCAACGACGTGGCGCCGCCGGGCGTTTTCCTGGACAACATCCCCAACTGGGAATTCGGTGTGCTCACCCAGGTGCGCGACCTGGCCCGCGTGATGCGCAACGACTACAGCCGTTCCCAGTCCCAGTCCACCGAGGACCCCGACCTGGCCGTGTCCGAGCCCAAGTTCTTCTTCGACAACGACTCCTGGATACTGCCCACCACCGAGAGCCAGTATCGGGAGGCCATCGCCGGTTTCGCGAGCTACCGGGACCGGCTCACCGGGGCCGAGAGCCCCGAGGCACGCTTCTTCGCCCGCGCCGACAACCTGCGCGAGTGGCTGGCCCAGATCGAGAAACGTCTGGGCAGCCTGTCCCAACGGCTCACCGCCAGCGTGGGCCAGAGCCGGGTCAACACGGACACCGCCGGCGAGCCCGCCGCCGCCGTCAGCCCGGGTGGCGGCGACGAGGTGGTGGTGAAGACGCCCTGGCTGGAACTCGACGACATCTTCTTCGAGGCACGGGGCAATGCCTGGGCGCTGATCCACTTCCTGCGCGCCGCCCAGATCGACTTCGCCGACGTGCTCGACGACAAGAACGCCACGGTGAGCCTGCGCCAGATCATCCGGGAGCTGGAGGCCAGCCTGGCACCGCTGCGCAGCCCCGTCGTCCTGAACGGCGGCGGGTTCGGCATCTTCGCCAACCACTCCCTGGTGATGGCCTCCTACCTCTCGCGGGCGAATGCCGCCGTCATCGACCTGAGGGATCTGCTCGATCAGGGCTGAGGTTTCACCTCAACAATCGCTTCTAAATTTCTGTTTTCTATAACTCCACTGATCTGAACCGCCCAGACGTCGTAGGCGAGGTCGGACGGATGATAGCCATCCTCGGCCAGGTAACGGGGCTCCGTCGGGAAGTCTCCTTCCATCACGATCACCCGGTCCGGCTCGGCCAGCGCCCGCC
>CAZRSA010000062.1:0-15230 GCA_964602525.1 uncultured Woeseiaceae bacterium | reverse complement strand
TGGTGGATATCTCGGGCCTGTACCGGGAGCGGGGCGTGTTCACCTACGACCCGGGGTTCATGGCTACCGCCAGCTGCGAGAGCAAGGTCACGTTCATCGACGGCGCCGAAGGCGTGCTGCTCTACCGCGGTTATCCGGTGGAGCAGCTGGCGGAGCATTCCTCCTTCATCGAGGTTTGCTACCTGCTCCTCTACGGCGACCTGCCCTCCAAGGACGAGCTGGAGGAGTTCGAGTCGATCATCCGCCGCCACACCATGCTGAACGAGTCGGTGTCCCGCTTTTTCATGGGCTTCCGCTACGACGCCCATCCCATGGCGATGCTCTCGGCCGTCGTCGGCTCCATGTCCGCGTTCTACCACGACACCATGGACATCCACGACGAGCGCCAGCGCGATATTTTCGCCCACCGCATCATCGCCAAGCTGCCGACTATCGCCGCCGCAGCTTACAAACACTCCATCGGCCAGCCTTTCATCTACCCGCGCAACGACCTCGACTACTGCAGCAATCTGCTGAACATGTTTTTTGCGGTGCCGGCCGAGCCCTACCACGTGGACCCGGTGGCCGCGGAAGCCCTGGACCTGCTGTTCATCCTGCACGCCGACCACGAGCAGAACTGCTCCACCTCCACGGTGCGCATGGCCGGCAGTTCCGGTGCGAACCCGTACTCGGCCATCGCCGCCGGCATCTCGGCGCTCTGGGGTCCGGCCCATGGCGGTGCCAACGAGGCGGTGCTGGAGATGCTGGAAGAGATCGGCGACGTGAAGAACATTCCGAAGTTCGTGGCCAAGGCCAAGGACAAGAACGACCCCTTCCGGCTGATGGGCTTCGGCCACCGGGTGTACAAGAACTTCGATCCGCGGGCGAAGATCATCCGCGAGATGTGCCACAAGGTGCTGAAGAAGCTCGGTAACGACGACAGCCCGCTGTTCGAGCTGGCGCTGGAGCTGGAGCAGGTCGCGCTGAAGGACGAGTACTTCGTCGAGAAGAACCTGTATCCGAACGTGGACTTCTACTCCGGCATCATCTACCGGGCGCTGGACATCCCCACCTCCATGTTCACGGTGATGTTCGCCATCGGCCGCACCGTGGGCTGGGTGGCGCACTGGCGGGAGATGATCATGGAGCCGGGACGCCGCATCAGCCGGCCGCGCCAGCTCTATACCGGGCCCGGTCAGCGGGACTACGTGCCCCTGGACCAGCGCTGAGCCACGTCTTGCGCCGCTGCCGGCGCGACCGATCCGGAATCCCGCCTCAGAAGATCGGGGCCGGCGCCTCGGCCAGCAGCTTCTCCAGCTTCCTCGCATCGGCCCGACGCATCGGCCGGCCGTCCACCGGGCTGATCGGCGCCTGGCGCAGGCCTTTCTCCGGGAACACGGTTGCTTCCACCGTGGCCTCGTCGCAGCGGAAGCGGTAACCCGGGTAGGTGTCCAAGCGGTCCTGGCGGCTCTTCAGCCGCCGTTCGTAGAGCTGGTAGGCGGTCTGCTCGCAATCCAGCTGCCAGGCCACCTCCTCGGGCGCGTCGGCGAACAGGTGCAGGTTGATGGACGAATGGGAGGCCGCCGTGCCCGCCAGTACCGGCCCGACGAGGCGGGGACGGAACTCGGCGAAACGGTGCATGACCGCGAGCGCGACGCGGCGCAGGCGGTCCAGCAGCTCGGAGTGGTCGGATGCGCCGAACAGCCGGTGATGTTCGATCAGCGCCGATTCGATCTCGGTGTTGCTCGGCAGCGCGCCACGCTCGCGGAAGCCCAGCCGCTCGGCCGCCTTCACCTTGGCCTGCCGGTAATTCTCGATGCCCTGATCGGCGATGATACGGGCGGCTTCGCGTGCCAGCAGCTGGCGGGTACGGCACACGTCGTCATGCTTGGGCATGGCGCTCTCCTGCGGTCGGCCGGCCCCTGGGGGCTCAGAAGATGGGTTCCTCGATCTCGCTGCCCGAACCGGTGTCGTTGAAGATCTCGTCCGCGCCGCCGATTGTACCGGCTTCCGGCTCGTTGCCCACCCGGAATTTCTCGAAGATGAAATTGCCCTGGTCTGCTCCCACCGGGCGGCCGGTCTCCGGCGAGACCCGCACCGTGACGAGGCCCTCCGGCTCATCGACGATCGCCGTCGGCGCGCCATCCAGCGCCTGCTCCATGAAGTGCATCCACACCGGCAGCGCAGTGCGCGAGCCTTCCTCGCCGGCGCCGAGCGGCTTGTCCTCGTCGAAGCCCACCCAGGTGACCGCGACCAGGTCGCCGTTGAAGCCACCGAACCAGGCGTCGCGGCGGTCGTTGGAGGTGCCGGTCTTGCCGTACAGGTCGTCCCGGCCGAGGGCGCGGGCCCGCCGGCCCGTACCGCGGCGGATGACGTCGCGCATCATGTCCGCCACCAGGAACGCGTTCTCCTGCGTGACGGCCCGTTCGGCAAGCCGCACACCGGCATACAGACGGGGATCCTCGTTCGCGGTCGGCCGCCAGGCGAGGGTCGGCCCCTCCAGGGCGTCGACGCTCGCCAGCGGGTCGGCTGCCTGGCCGCCGGACCCCTCGGACAGGGGATCGGTGAAGGGGTCGGCCTCGACCTCCGCCAGCTCCTCGCTGTATTCGCAGTCGGGACACACTCGGGCCGGATCGGACCGGTACAGCACCTTGCCGTCGCTGTCCTCGATCCGGTCGATGAAGTAGGGTTGCACCCGATAGCCGCCGTTGGCGAACACGGCGTAGCCCCGGGCCATGTCCAGTGGCGATACGGCGCCGCTGCCGAGTGCAAGGGAATAGTTATACGGCACGGCCTCCTCGGCGAAGCCGAAGCTGCGGATGTGCGGCACGGCATCGCCGAGACCGGTGCCGATCAGCACGCGCACCGAGGCCAGGTTGAGCGAGCGGTACAGCGCCTCGCGCAGACGCACCGGGCCGTAGAACTTGCCGGTGTAGTTGATGGGTTTCCACGGTCCCTCCAGCTCCTCGGACTCGAACACCACCGGCGTGTCGTTGACGATGGTGGCCGCCGTGAAGCCGTTCTCCAGTGCTGCCGAGTAGATGAACGGCTTGAAGGCCGAGCCCGGCTGGCGCCGAATCTGCACCGCCCGGTTGAACTTGCTCGCAGCGTAGTCGAAACCACCGGTAAGGGCGACCACCGCGCCGTCATCCGGGTCCATGGACACCAGCGCGCCCTGGGCGGCCGGCACCTGGGCCAGCGCCCAGCGGTCGGACACCGTGGGTATCACGTGGATGACGTCACCGACGGCCAGTACCTCGTCGACGGATTCCGGCGGCGAACCGACCCGGTCGTCGTCGATGTAGCGCTTCGCCCAGCTGATGCCCGACCAGGGAACCCGGATGACCCGGTCCCGCCGCAGGGCCACCGCGGCGCTGTCGTCCTCGCCCAGGCCGACCACCACGCCCACGCGCAGCCCGCCCGGCTCGGGGTAGTCCTCCAGAGCCTGCAGCACGTCCGGCGGGAGTTCCGGATAGCCGCCGGCGGAGTAGCCGCCATTGCCCGGGTCGCCGTTCGTGCCCGCGTCGCCGCCGGCCGGCACGGGCAGGTCCAGCGTCGCCAGCGGTCCCCGGTAGCCGTGGCGACGGTCGTATTCCAGCAGGCCGTTGCGTACCGCGTACACCGCGGCAGTCTGCAGCGAGGAGTCCAGCGTGGTGGTCACCCGGTAGCCGCCGGAATAGATGCCCGGGCCGTAGCGTTCCAGCATCTCCCGGCGCACCATCTCCGCCAGGTACGGGGCGGTGGCCTCCACCGCCGGCCCGTACAGCCGAGACTCCATGGGGTATTCCATGGCGGCCTGATACTCCGCCTCGCCGAGATAGTCCAGTTCGCGCATGCGGCGCAGCACGTAGCTCCGCCGCGCGGTGGCCTTCTCCGGGCTGCGCACCGGGTTGTAGGCCGACGGCGCCTGCAGCAGCCCGGCCAGCGTCGCCGCCTCGGCCGCGTTGATCTCCTCCAGCCGCTTGTTGAAGTAGACGCGGGAGGCGGCGGCCACGCCGTAGGCGCGCTGGCCAAAGAACATCTTGTTCAGGAACATGGCAAGGATCTCCTCCTTGCTGAATTCCTTTTCGATCTTCCACGCCAGGAAGGCCTCGCGGATCTTGCGGGTGAACAGACGCTCGCGGGTCAGGAAGTAGTCCCGGGCCAGCTGTTGGGTGATCGTGCTGCCGCCCTGGCTGCGCGAGCCGGTCATGAGGAAATTGATACCCGCGCGAAGTACGCCCTGGTAGTCGATGCCCGGGTGTTCGAAGAAGCGGTCGTCCTCGGCCGCGAGGAACGCCTGCAGTACGTGTTCGGGGATCTCCTCGTATGCCACCGGTATGCGCCGCTGCTCGCCGATCTCCGCGAGCAGCCGCCCGTCCCGGCTGTAGACCCGGAGCGGGATCTGCAGCGGTATGTCGCGGATGGTCGCCGCCTCGGGCAGGCCTGCCAGCGTGTAGTGGTACGCGCCGACCACGCCCGCCGCGAGTGACAGGGCGAGTACGGCCAGCGTGCCGGCCACGCCGGCGAGGATGCGAGTGAGGGATCGTGTTGCCAAAGCGCTTTCCGGTCCTTGCCAGCGTCAGGGGCTTACTGCATAGTGACTGCGGCCGAGGCGGACCGTTCCTTGTTAACAAGGGGGCATCGAGCGGTCCGGGTCAGGGCGAAGACCGGATCATACCGTCAGCGGGGGGCCAGACCGCAATGCTTCGCGGCGACAGTCTACAACCATACCCGGCGGGCCGCATCCGGCCGGCCGCGCCCCATTGCCGTGAAACTCTCCGGACCCTCCACTTTCGGGTCTGGCTCACTACCGGTACACAGTTCACAGAATAGGCGCCGACGCGTGCCTTACTATACGCGGGCATTCGGCAGGGGATCAGCGTCGTTTTATTTAACATTTTGTTGATATATAGTTAACCGGGATTCTTCAGGCGCCCTACGACGAATCCAACCTAACCTACGGACTTGGAAGGGAAAACAGGTGCAATTCGGCAAGAAAAATCGTCCGCTCCTGGGGCTTGACATAACGACATCGTCGGTCAAGCTCATCGAGCTGTCCCAGAGCGGCAAGCGTTACCGCGTCGAGTCGTACGCGGCCGAGCCGACCCCGCCCAACTCCATCAACGAGAAAAACATCGTCGATGCCCAGGCCGTGGGTGGTGCCATCCGGCGCGCCGTGAAGCGGGCCGCCACCAAGGTGAAGGACGTGGCCATCGCCATCAGCGGCGATGCCGCTATCACCAAGGTCATCCAGATGCCCGCCACGCTGGCGGAGAAGGACCTCGAGGGGCAGGTGGAGATCCAGGCAGACCAGTACATCCCCTTTCCCATGGAAGAGGTGAGCTTCGATTTCGAAGTGATCGGGCCGAACGAGAACGACCCGGACATGAACGACGTGCTGCTGGTGGCCACGCGCACCGACAACGTGGACCAGCGCCAGGCGGCCGTTGACGCCGCCGGCCTTTCCGCCCGCGTGGTCGACGTGGAAGCCTTCGCGCTGGAGAACGCCTGCCAGCTCCTCACCCACCAGATGCCGAACGGCGGAATCGGCCAGTCCGTCGCCGTGGTCGACATCGGTGCCAGTGCCACCACCTTCAGCGTGCTCGACGACCTGAAGGTCATCTACACGCGGGACTTCGCCTTCGGCGGCGTGCAGCTGACCGAGGAAATCATGCGCACTTACGGCCTGTCCATGGAGGACGCCGGCCGGGCGAAGAAGGAGGGCGGCCTGCCGAGCAACTACCAGCCGGAGGTGCTCGACCCCTTCATCGACGACATGACCCAGCAGGTGAGCCGCTCGCTGCAGTTCTACCTGGCTTCCGGCGGCGGCCGCGAGCAGCCGGACATGATCCTCGTCTGCGGCGGCTGCGCCAACATCCCGGGTATCGCGGACGTCATCTCGAGCCGCGTGGGCATCCCGACGGAGATCGGTGACCCGCTCGGCCAGATGAAGATCGCATCGAAAGCCAAATCCCAGGGCGTCACCAAGGACTCGACGGCGCTGCTGATCGCCTGCGGGCTCGCATTGAGGAGCTTCGACTGATGCCGCGTATCAACCTACTGCCTTGGCGCGAAGAGCAGCGCAAGCAACGCCAGCAACAGTTCGGCATCGCGATCGTGCTCTCGGTGGCGCTGGCCGGCCTGGTGATCTGGCTGGGCAACGTGCTCTACCAGGGCCGCATCGACCACCAGGAAGAGCGCAATCAGCGGCTCGAGGCCGAGATCGCGGAGCTGAACAGGGCCATCGAGGAGATCGAAGGGCTCGAGCGTCAGAAGGAGCGGCTGCTGGCCCGCATGGAAATCATCGAGGACCTGCAGACCAGCCGGCCGCTTGTCGTCCATCTGTTCGACGAGCTGGTTCGCACGCTGCCGGAGGGCGTTTACCTCACCGGCGTCAAGCAGACCGGGCGCGAGATCGAGATCACGGGCAGCGCCCAGTCGAGCACACGGGTGTCCGCCTTCATGCGCAACATCGATGCCTCGGAATGGCTGACGGACCCGGATCTCGAGCAGATCCGCACCGTCGAGGCGGGCCGGGCCGAGCAGTTCAACTTCGTCCTCAAGGCGAAGCAGGTGAAGGTGCTGGACGAGGATGAGGAGGAGGCCGCATGAACGTCCTCGACGAACTGCGCAATCTCGACACCAACGACGTCGGCCGCTGGCCGCTGCCGTTCCGCGTCGGCGCCATCGTCATCGTCTTCGTGGCGGTGGCCGTGTTCGGCATCTACATGACAGTGGTGAAGAACAAGGTGCCGATGCTGGAGCGCGCCGAGTCCCGGGAGCGCGAGCTCAGGCAGACCTTCGAGAACAAGCAGAAGAAGGCGGCCAATTTCGACGCCTACCGCGCCCAGCTCGCCCAGATGGAGCAGTCCTTCGGCACCATGCTGCGCCAGCTGCCGGGCGAGACGGAGATACCCAACCTGATCGTCGACATCTCCCAGACCGGTCTTGCCGCGGGCCTGGAGGAGAAGCTGTTCGAGCCCCAGGCCGAGATCCGCAAGGACTTCTACGCCGAGAAGCCCATCAAGATCCAGCTCGCCGGCAGCTACCACGAGCTCGCCAATTTTGCGAGCAGCGTCGCCGCACTTCCGCGCATCGTCACGCTGCACGACATCCAGATCCAGCCGACCACGGACGAGCAGTTCGACCAGCTGTCGCTGGACGTGACTGCGAAGACCTACCGCTATCTGGAAGAGGAGACCGAGTGATGAGGCAGGAAGCTCGCTTCCGGGTAGCCCGCCCTGCCGGGCTCTTCACCGTGCTGGCCGCGCTCGTGCTGCCGTTCGCGGCGGGCTGTGGCGGCGGTATGAATGACCTGAACGCCTACATCGACCAGGTGAAGGCGCGACCCGGCACCCGGCCGGACCCGTTGCCCGAGATCAAGACCTACGAGACCTACGTCTACACGGCGGACGTCGACGGCCTGCGCTCACCATTCGTGCCCGACTCGCCGGTGGCGGATACGCGGCAGGGCGCCGGCGGCGGCGTGCGCCCGGACGTCAACCGCAGCCGGGAGTACCTGGAGCAGTTCCCGCTGGATTCCCTGGACATGGTGGGCACGCTGCAGCAGGGCAGCACCACATACGGACTGGTCCAGACCGCCGACGGTCTCATCAACCGGGTGACCGTGGGCAACTACGTCGGCCAGAACGACGGCCGCATCATCGAGATAAACGAGTCGGAGATCCGGGTGAAAGAGATCGTCTCCGACGGCATAGGCGGGTATCTGGAGAGAGATGCCACCATCAGTATTTCGGACTGAGGCCAAGCAGATGGCACTGGGAGAAACTGGAATGACTCGCACAACGAAGCCGCTGCCGGCGAACTATCAGGGTCTGGATAGCCTCGGGCTGGACGTCCTCTGGAATCCTCTCGGCTGGCTGGCCGCCCTCGTGCTGCTGTTCGCCTCCGCAGGCATTCACGCACAGGAGGCGGCGGGGAATACCCTGCAGGACATCCAGGTCCAGTCGCTGCCCGGGCAGCAGGTGGAACTGCGCCTCGTGCTGTCGGGGCCCGCTCCGGAACCGCTCAGCTTCACCATCGAAAACCCGGCACGCATCGCGCTCGACCTCCCGGACACCGCCCTCGGCCTCAGTTCACGCCGCAGGGACGTAGACCTGCGCATGCTCGATACCGTGCTGACAGCCGAGGCGAACGGCCGCACCCGTGTTGTTCTGAATCTGGACAGCATGGTGCCCTACGAAACCCGTGTCTCCGGCAACAGCGTTATCCTGACCCTCGGCGAGGGCGGCGACATGGTCGCCGAGACCACGACCTTCACGGGCACGCCGGCGGCCCCTTCTGCCGCACCGGACGGGCCCCGGGCCATCGAGAACGTCGATTTCCGCCGCACCCGTGAGGGCGGCGGCCGGGTGGTCATCGACCTCACCGATCCGTCCACGCCCGTCGACATCCGCGAGGAAGGCGGGCGGGTGGTCGCCGTGTTCAAGGACACGGACTTGCCGGGCGAGCTCGTCCGCCGGCTCGACGTGCAGGACTTCGCGACGCCGGTGACCACCATCGACGCGGTCCGAGTGAACGACGACGCGCGGGTGCTGATCTCCGCCGAGGGCGACTACGAGCAGCTTGCCTATCAGTCGGACAACGTCTTCACCGTCGAGATCAACCCGGTGGCCGAGGAAGAGGAGCAGGCCGCCAGCCTGTTCGCCGAGGACAAGGATTACGAGGGCGAGCGGGTCACGCTCAACTTCCAGGATATCGAGACCCGGGCCGTGCTGCAGCTGCTGGCCGAGATCAGCGGCCGCAATATCGTGGTTTCGGACACCGTGCAGGGCAACGTCACCCTGCGCCTGAACAGCGTGCCCTGGGACCAGGCGCTGGACATCGTCCTGACCACCAAGGGTCTGGACATGCGCCAGAATGGCAACGTGATCATTGTCGCGCCGGCGGAAGAGATCGCCGCGCGGGAGAAGGCCGATCTGGAAGCCAGGCAGGCCATCCAGGAGCTCGAGCCCCTGTTCTCCGAGTTCCTGCAGGTGAATTACGCCAAGGCCAGCGATCTGGCCGCGCTGATCAAGGAGGGCGAGAACTCGCTGCTCTCCGACCGCGGCTCGGTGGCCATCGACGAGCGCACCAACACGCTGCTGGTACAGGACACCGTAGACCGACTGCGGGACGTGCGCCGCCTGGTCCAGACGCTGGACATCCCGGTGCGCCAGGTGCTGATCGAGTCCCGCATCGTGGTCGTGAACGACGACTTCAGCCGCGAGCTCGGCGTGCGTCTGGGCCTCACCGCCGTGCAGGAGAACTCCAGCGACGGCCTGTTCTCCGTCACCGGTACCAGTGCAGGCTCCGACATTATCACTGCCTCGGCCCTGGATAATCTCGCGAATACGGGCCAGCCCTTCCCGGTCGAGGCTCCGGCCGTGAACAACCGCTACAACGTGAACCTGCCGGTGAACAACCCGGCGGGCCAGATCGCGCTGGCGATCCTGGATTCGGACTACATCGTAGACCTCGAACTCTCCGCCCTGCAGGCCGAGGGTCGGGGCGAGATCGTCTCGACACCTCGGGTGATCACCGCCAACCAGAAGGAGGCGCTGATCGAGCAGGGCGTGGAGATCCCGTTCCAGGAGTCCGCCTCCAGCGGCGCGACCACCACCCAGTTCAAAAAGGCGGTGCTGAGCCTGACGGTGACCCCGCAGATCACGCCGGACGACAACATCATCATGGACCTGCAGGTGAACTCCGACAGCGTCGGTGAACTCGTGGCCAGCGCCACGGGCGGCTTCGTGCCCAGCATCGACACCCGCGAGATCCGCACCCAGGTACTCGTGCGCGACGGCCAGACCGTCGTGCTCGGAGGAATCTACGAGACAGAGCGACGAGAGGCTATCAACAAGGTCCCGCTGCTGGGCGATATCCCCGGCGTGGGCGCGCTGTTCCGCTCCACCCAGAACGTGGCGAACAAATCGGAACTGCTCATCTTCGTGACACCGAAGATCCTGGAAGAAAACGCAGTCGTTTACTGATGGCGCACGACCGCCCTAAAGCTTGGGAATCGAACCGATGAGAAAACTCTCGACTCTGCCGACTCTGCTTATCGCATTCATGGGGCTCGCACTCGGCGCCTGTTCCAGCGGCGGCACCGACAGCTCGTTCGCCGGCAGCGGGAACGGCGGCACCAACGGGGGCGCCGGCCCGGACACGCCGGAGCCCGCCAGCGTGACCGTACTGACCAGCAGCCCGCAGCTGCCCTCGGCGGGCGGTTCGGAGGTGACCATCACGGCGCTGGTGCGCGATGCGCAGAATCGCGTGATGGCGGATGTGCCGGTGGTGTTTTCTTCCAGCTCGGGCATCCTGACCGTGAACGAGGTCACGACGCTGGAGAACGGCACGGCCACGGCGAGCCTGGGCACGGCCGGCGATCCTACCAACCGCAGCATCACGGTGACGGCGGACGTGAACGGCCTTACGGGCAGCGTGGACGTGAACGTGGTGGGCACGACCATCACCCTGCAGGGGCCGTCGAGTCTCGCCCAGGGCGACAGCGCCACCTACAGCATCGTACTGGCCGATTCCAGCGGCGACGGCATCGCCGGGCAGACGGTCGACGTGGCCTCCGCAAACGGCAACACCCTGGCATCGGCATCCCTGACCACCGACAGCCTGGGCCAGGCGCAGGTCGAAGTGACAGCCAGCGCGCCGGGGGACGATACGCTCTCCGCTACCGCGCTGGGTATCACGAGCGAGGTGACGCTGGCGGTCTCCGACGATTCCTTCGTGATCACGGCCCCCGAACCCGAGGCCCAGATACCGCTCAACACGCCGGTTACTGTCACGGTCAACTGGACCGTGGGGGGCGTGCCGCAGGCCGGTCAGACGATCAATTTTTCGACGACGCGGGGCACGTTGTCTGCTACCCAGGCGGTGACTGACGCCAACGGCGATGCGGCCGTGGACGTGCAGGCTTCCAACGCCGGTGCTGCCGTCATCACTGCCACCAATCCGCAACAGACCACGACCCAGGTACAGGTCCAGTTCGTCGCCACCACGGCCGACAGTATCGAGGTGCAGGCGAGCCCGTTTACCGTGGCGCCGAACGAGCAGAGCTCGATCACGGCAATCGTGCGGGACGCGGCCGGCAACCTGGTGGCCAACAAAGTAGTAGATTTCGGCCTGGACGACGTGACCGGCGGATCGCTGTCAGCGGGCTCGGCCACCACGAACAATCAGGGACGGGCGACGATCTCCTACACCGCCGGTTCGACGACCAGCGCCAGCAACGGCGTTACAGTCACCGCGACCGTGCGGGATACCCCTGCGGTCAGCGGCTCGGTGAACCTGACCGTCGCCCAGCTGGAGGTGTTCATCTCCCTCGGCACCGGTAACGAGATCAACGAACCCAATCAGGCTCAGTACCGGAAGGAGTACGCGGTTCAGGTAACCGACTCGCAGGGCGCGGGGGTCGAGGGCGTGACCGTGCAGATGCGCATCCAGTCGGATGCCTATTACAAAGGTTTCTGGGCCTTCGACAACGTCGCCACACAGTGGGTGCAGAACGTCTCGACGCCTCTTGGCTGCGCGGACGAGGACGTGAACCGCAATGGCGTGCTGGATCCGAGCGAGGACAACAACGGCAACGGCACGATCGAGGCCGGCAACGTGGCGACGGTTGCCTCCCAGAGCACCGGCAATGGCACGTTCACGACGGACGCGAACGGTTTCGGCATTGTCGACGTTATCTATCCTCAGGAATTCGCCCGCTGGGTCGACGTGACGCTCACTGCCCAGGCGACGGTGCAGGGCACGGAAACCACGGCGACCGCCCAGTTCCGCCTGCCCATTGCGGCGAGTGACGTCACCGATGCCGACTCCAGTCCGCCGGGTAACCCGAGTCCGTTCGGCCAGTCGGGATCGTGCGGCGATACGCTCTGATCGGGAGAACGTGAAAGCCGGCCTCCGGGCCGGCTTTCCTCTTTCCGGGCGTCAGCTTGAGTGACGGCACCAGGATATTCCTCGTAGGCCCCATGGGGGCCGGTAAATCCGCGGTCGGCCGTGCGCTGGCCCGGAGCCTGAAGCTCGAGTTCGTGGACACCGACGACGAGATCGAGCGGCGCACCGGGGTGGACATCCCCTTCATATTCGAGAAGGAAGGTGAGGCCGGCTTCCGCAGGCGCGAGGCCGCGGTCGTCGACGAACTCTCCACGCGTCCCGACCTGGTGCTGGCCACCGGCGGCGGCGTGGTGGGCAATCCGGACAACCGGCGCCACCTGGCCGCCCGGGGCACGGTGATCTATCTCCACGCGACGGTAGCCCAGCAGCTCGAACGCACCCGCCGCGGGCGCGAGCGCCCCATGCTGGCGCAAGGCGATGCCGGGGAGACGCTGGACCGCCTGTTCGCCGAACGCGATCCCCTCTACCGCGAGATCGCCGATCTCGTGATCGAAACCGACGGCCGCCGCGTGCACCACGTGGTGGACGAGATCCGCAGGCGGCTGTGAGGGGCGCCGGCGGCGCTTGATTCTGCCCGCCGCCCCCGGCAACTTAGGCGGTCTTGCGCACCAGGAGCTGCCTGCCGTGACAGACCCCGAGACGCTCACCGTCCCGCTCGGCGAGAGGAGCTACCCGATCCTCATCGGCACCGGCCTGCTCGGCGAGGCGGGCGGGCTCGCCGAGCGCCTGCGCGGGCCGGACGCGGTGATCGTCACCAACGACGTGGTGGCCCCGCTGTATCTGGATGCGGCCCGCGCCGGCGTCGGCGAGCGCCTGGCCGGCGTGCACGTGCTGCCGGACGGCGAGGCGCACAAGCACCTGGAGCAGGTCGCCGCCATCATCGATACGCTGGTGGAGTCCGGGGCCAACCGGGACACCACCGTGGTGGCGCTGGGCGGGGGCGTGGTCGGCGACATGGCGGGTTTCGCCGCGGCCTGCTACCAGCGCGGCGTGGACTTCATCCAGGTACCCACCACCCTGCTCGCCCAGGTGGATTCCTCGGTGGGCGGCAAGACCGGCGTCAATCACGCCCGGGGCAAGAATCTGATCGGCGCGTTCCATCAGCCGGCCTTCGTGCTGATCGATCTCGACACCCTCGACACCCTGCCGGACCGGGAACTGGCCGCGGGCCTGGCGGAGGTCATCAAGTACGGCCTGCTGGGCGACGCCGGTTTCTTCGCCTGGCTGGAGGACAACGTGGCGGCCCTCCGTCGCCGGGACAAGCCTGCCCTGCAGTACGCGGTGCGCCGCTGCTGCGAGATGAAGGCCGCCATCGTGGCGGCGGACGAGCGCGAGGCGGGCCGGCGGGCGCTGCTGAACCTGGGCCATACCTTCGGCCACGCCATCGAGTCGGTGACGGGTTTCGGCGATTGGCTGCACGGCGAGGCGGTGGCCGCAGGCATGATCATGGCCGCCCGGGCCAGCGGTCTCGGCGAGCCGGACATGGACCGTATCCGCACGCTCGTCTCGGCGGCCGGTCTGCCCGTGGCGCCGCCGCCGGTGGGCGCGTCCCGCCTGCGCGAGGCCATGCAGCTCGACAAGAAGGTGCAGGACGGGCGCCTGCGGCTGGTGCTGCTGCACGGCATCGGCGAGGCCTACGTAACGGCGGAGTTCTCCCGGCAGGCACTGGCCGGCGCGCTGGCGCCGGCCGACGGCGGCGGGAGCTGAGGCCTTGGCGGGGCCGGTGGAATACGTGGACATCGAGCGAGCCGGCGACGGCCTGCTGCCGGGCGCGGCCCGGGAGTCGCAGAGCCCTGGCCGCCGTCACGCCGAGCCGTCCCCCCTCTACCGCGGCGAGTACCAGCGCGACCGCGACCGCATCATTCACGCCAGCGCCTTCCGCAGGCTGGTCTACAAGACCCAGGTGTTCGTGAACCACGAGGGCGATCTGTACCGCACCCGGCTGACCCACTCGCTGGAGGTCGCCCAGATCGCCCGCAGCGTGGCGCACACCCTGGGCATGAACGAGACCCTGGCCGAGGCCGTCTGCCTCGCCCACGACCTCGGCCACACGCCGTTCGGCCACGCCGGTCAGGACGCGCTGAACGAGTGCATGCGCGGCCATGGCGGCTTCGAGCACAACCTGCAGTCTTTGCGGGTGGTCGACGAGCTGGAGGAGAAGTACGCGGAGTTCCCCGGCCTCAACCTCATGTACGAGACCCGGGAGGGCATCCTGAAGCACTGCTCTGCCCGCCACGCCCGGGAACTGGGCGAGCTCGGCCGGCGTTTCCTGGAGCGCCGCCAGCCGGGGCTGGAGGCGCAGCTCGCGAACCTCGCCGACGAGATCGCCTACAACAACCACGACGTTGACGACGGTCTGCGCGCGGGGCTGCTGAGCGTGGAGATGCTGCGCTCGGAGCCGCTGTTCGCCGCGCAGCACGACGATGTCGCCGCCCGCTACCCGCTGCTGGAGGGCCGGCGCCTGATCCACGAGGTGATCCGGCGCATGATCAACCGGGTGGTGACGGATCTCATCAGCGAGACCGCCGCCCGCCTGCGCGCCGCGAATCCCGCCTCGATCGACGAGGTGCGCGGCCAGGAGGGTCCGCTGGTCGGCTTCGGCGACGAGGTCCGCGAGCAGCACCTCTCGCTGAAGCGCTTCCTGCACGCGAACCTCTACCGCCACCACCGGGTGCTCGGCATGACGCTGAAGGCGCGGCGGGTGGTGGCGACCCTGTTCGCCGCCTACATGGACGAACCGCGGCTCATGCCCGCCGAGTTCGCCGCGGCGGCCCGTGCGGCCCGGCAGGAGCAGAGCGAGGCGGGCCAGGCGCGGGTGGTGGCCGACTACGTGGCGGGTATGACCGATCGCTACGCCATCGCCGAGCACGAGCGCCTCACCGACCCCGCCGTCGGCAACACCTGAGCCGCGGCCCCCCCGCCGCGCGGAGCGGTGATAGAATGCTCGGCCGCAGCCGAGGGGCCCCTCGCCACCGACAGGAACGACGTGACCGACCAGCGCATCGCAGCTCGGGACAGACTGATATTCGCACTCGACGTGCCGGACGTCGCCGCGGCCCGGCGCCTGGCCGGAGAACTCGGCGACAGCGTCTCGTTCTACAAGATCGGCCTGGAGCTGGCCATGAGCGGCGGCTACTTCGAGCTGGCCGACTGGCTGATCGAACGGGACAAGAAGGTGTTCCTGGACGTGAAGCTGTTCGATGTCCCGGCGACGGTGGGTGCCGCCGTCCGCAACCTGGCCGCCCTCGGCGCCACCTTCGCGACGGTACACGGCAATCAGTCCATCATGGAGGCGGCTGCCGAGAACAAGGGCGAGCTGAAGGTGCTGGCGGTGACCGTGCTCACCAGCCTCG
>CAZRSA010000061.1:0-15257 GCA_964602525.1 uncultured Woeseiaceae bacterium | reverse complement strand
CTAGTTGCCCTCGGCTGACATCATCTCCTCTGAAGGCATGTGGCTCTTCAGAAAATGATAAATCTGCCAAAGACTCCGCTCACCTATCGGCGAGAAGAAATCCATGACATGTGGCCAGCCGTCTATGCGATCGTAAACGAACGACACATTTCTCGACTCGAGAACCTTCACGAGATTGTCAGAGTTCTTAACCGATACCGATCCATCTAGGGAGCCATGTATCAGTAACACCGGCGGATCATTTGGATCTACGTGACTGACTGTTGAAGCATCAATGTATTTGCTCGAATCGCGGTCGAAGGGAGTACCGATATACAGCTCAGTGAACGGATGCTCTCTCTGAATCGTCAAACTCAGATCATGTATTCCATACAGCGAAATTGCGCCGCGAAACGAGGATGGATTGAGGCCTTTCGTGTAAGCCCGATCAGAATTCGCAGCAAGCGCCACGAAGGCCGCAAGATGTCCGCCAGCGGAGATTCCATAGGTCACTATTTGCGTAGGATCAATCCTGAACGTCTCTGAGTTCTCGGAGAGAAAGAGAATTCCATCACGCAAGTCTTCGATATTGGCGGGATACTTGTGAGTCGTCGAAAGCCGATAATTGATGGAAGCAACTGTGTACCCGAGGTCCACCAACTCAGCCGCGCGCTGCGTGTAGAACGGACCCTTGTCGCCAGCTTTCCAATAGCCCCCATGAATAATGAGGACTAATGGGTTAGATGAACTGTCCGCCTTGTTGTAATAGACGTCGAGCGCGAGCGCGATTCCGTCGATTTCCTTGTAAATGACGTCGGCCACTTTCTCGATATGGGTTGGCAGCGCCATATTCGTGTCGTAGACCATAGGCACGGTCTGGTTAGCTACACCAAATAGGAAGCTGCCATACATCGGAAAAGGCTCATAGGACGGAGGCGTTTCCTGTCGAAACAGTTCTTCATAATCAATCGTGATGATGCGGGGGCCGTAGGATTGATCTGATTCGTCAGCCCTGATCGATGATACGGCGAGCAACAGGAACAGACTTCCGAGCAAGAGATGCCAGCGATCGGCTCTATACGGGGTGTTCATCTTCGAAGTATCCAATTCGGTTCGGCCAGGGCGATCGTGGTTGGTGGTGAGAGCGTCTGGAACGGGTCGGTAGCGATCTCTGGCGGACTCTCCAGTCGAAAGTCCGCTATCCGCATTATAGCCGCCGCCCGATCGATCTCCGAGGCTTTTGATTGCAAGAATTTCGCGCCTTCTATTGATCGATCAGTAACTTGGTCGATATCTCCGACGCTTTTAATTGCTATCCGACATTTTTAATTGCCAGATGAACCTCAGGACTTAAACCTGTCATTTGCCAAGTCGCAACTTGCTGATTTTCGCTCTACGTCAACCATCGAACCAGCAACCTAACTCCGTCACATTGCGTGACAAGCGTGGAATAGAGCGAGCAATAGCCACGTCTTCTTTCTTCAATAACGGCCCTCGGGCCGTCTGGTTTCGGGAAATGTCGACTTTCCGCCTTCCGGCCAGTACCAGCCTTATGCGGAGATAAACTAGTCCCGCATACCACCGAACAGTCTCCATTCAGTCTTCACAGCAATTACGCTGATCCCGAATACGAAGATCAAGACCGCCGAGCCGTCTCGCAAATCTGTCGGAAGGTCGAAGAGAACGCTCAACCCGATCACGCCCCAAAGAAGCGCTTGCCAAATCACGACGAAAATCAGGCCTTCACGCGTGCAGCCGAAATTTGTCCGGATCGGGCCGTACCACCTGACATTACGCGGAAACCAATAATGTCGCGCCTTGGCTGACAGGATAGAAGACCTCTCTCGATTTGCGGCTGCAACGGGTCGGTAGTACAGCTAGTGCCTCGTCCTCTGTTGTAGCCAGGCGACGATCCCGAAACCGACAATGGCAGCGGGCACACCAGCCGCTACAGCGTTCCGCTTTGTCGCTCCATTAATTCTCACAACGAACCGTGCAATGAAAATTGCGACGATAACCAGAATCGAAACAACTGGCCGGAGCTGATTTACCGTTACGGTTCCCCAAAATTCCCAGCGTCCGTCTTGGATCGCCAGCGGAGATGTTACCTCGGATGGACGGACGGGCCGCATTCCGGCGAGATCGTTTAGTATCGTCCTCTGATGCCTGTCCACGAGAGCGGTCCACTCAGAGCGTGTTGATCGGAGATGGCCACAAGGCATTCTGGGATCGGGTTATGCTGCCACCAACCGAGGAAACAAGCCGTAATCGACTGCGATGGATAAGAACCTTTGCACTCATCTTGGCCGGCTTTCTTGCTTATCACGTCCTCCTGACACCGATTCACATCTTGTTCAGTGAGGCGGGCTTTCCCTTGCTGAGGGCCCCCATTCTCGAAGAGGCGTTCAAGGTATTTGTAGCCGCGCGGCTTGTGACCCTGGGAAGTCATTTCAGGCGAGCGCTGTTCGTTGGTTTGGTTGCTGGCGCAGGCGAGACGATCATTAATGTATTAGTCACTTACGATGAGATGATGTCGGCCATTGCCAGTTCCTTCCCGGACTCATCGACGTGGGCAATCTACACGGGCATTAGTCTGGGAATTTTAGCGAAGCTGATACTGGCAACGGTAGGCCACGTATTATTTGTCTACGCTGCCGCAGTGATCGCAAGAGGGTGGAATTTCTGGACGTTTGTCGTCGCGGCGGCTATCCACTATGCGGTGAACCACCTGATACTCACGCAGTGGCCGGTTGCATAAAGGCGCTGTCACGCAGGAGCAGGAGGTTGGCTGACAGCAGCTGACCTGGGTACCGTATTGACCGATGGCCGTCTGATATTCGCCAAGGGCGATGCCCAAGTCGATCGTGTCATTTTCGGGACGACACAGCCGTATGCCTCCAGGCGATCATCGATTCGATCCGGAGCGATTGGAGCCGGATTCTGATGGACGGCGCTCGATCAGCATTCTTTCGCGTCTGACCAACAATAGCCAGGGAAAGTGACGGAGTTAGCCCGAGACTCTGGGTGGCAAGTGACGGGGTTAACCCCGGAGTGACGGAGTTACGGCCGGAGGTACAGAGCGGCAGAATCCGTCGCCGGTCACTCCACCGTCACAGACTTGGCCAAATTCCTCGGCTGATCCACATCCGTCCCCTTCAAAACGGCGACGTGATACGACAGCAACTGCAACGGTACGGTATACACGATAGGCGCGATCAACCGATCGGCATGCGGCATGTCGATGACCTTGATGCCCTCTTCACTCTTGATCCCCGTCTCTTTGTCGGCGAACACGTAGAGCTGCCCGCCGCGTGCCCGTACCACCTGCATGTTCGACTTCAGCTTGTCGAGCAGCTCGTTGTTCGGTGCGACCACGACCACCGGCATGTCCTCGTCGATGAGCGCAAGCGGGCCGTGCTTCAGCTCGCCCGCGGCATACGCCTCGGCGTGGATGTAGGAGATCTCCTTCAACTTCAGCGCGCCTTCCATGGCGATGGGCCACATGGGGCCGCGGCCGAGGAACAGCGTGTGGTGTTTCTCGGCGAAGTCCTCGGCCACTTCCTTCAGCGCGTCGTTCATGCCGAGCGCCTCGTCCACCGCGGCCGCGGTGTGCATGACGTGGGGCACGAGTTCGTCTTCGAGCTCCTCGCTCATGCCGCGCTGGCGGGCGAGGATGAGGGTGACCAGCAGCATGGAGAGCAGCTGAGTGGTGAAGGCCTTGGTGCTGGCCACGCCGATCTCGGGGCCGGCCTGGGTCATCATGGTCAGGTCGGATTCCCGCACCATGGAGCTGTGGGCGCTGTTGCAGATGGTGAGGCTGCCGACGTAGCCGGACTGCTTGGCGATGCGCAGTGCTTCGAGGGTGTCGGCGGTCTCGCCGGACTGTGACAGCGTGAGGAACAGGGTGTTGGGTGGCACGGCCACCTTCCTGTAGCGGTATTCGCTGGCGATCTCCACCTGGCAGGTGACGCCGGCGAGGGACTCCAGCCAGTACTTGCCGACACAGCCGGCGTGGTAGCTGGTGCCGCAGGCGATGATGTGGATGTGCTCTACACCGCTGAGCATCTCGGCCGCCTGGGGACCGAGGGAGTCGGTGACGACCTTGCCGCTCTCGATGCGGCCGTACAGGGTGTTGGCCAGCGCGCTCGGCTGCTCGAAGATCTCCTTCAGCATGAAGTGGCGGTAGGGGCCTTTCTCCGCGGAGTCGCTGCTCCACTGGGTCTCGTGCACCTTGCGTTCGACGGCGTTGCCGTCCACGTCGAAGATGTTCACGGCGTCGCGTTTGATCTCGGCCAGGTCGCCCTGCTCCAGGTAGATGAAGCGCTGGGTGACCGGCAGCAGTGCGGGCACGCCGCTGGCCACGAAGTTCTCGCCGATGCCGAGGCCGACGACCAGCGGGCTGGCCACGCGGCTGACCACGAAGCGGTCCGGGTCGGTGGCGTCGAACACCAGCAGGGCGAAGGCGCCGGTGAAGCGGGCGACGGAGCGGCGCACGGCCTCGGGCAGGTCGCAGCCTTGCTTCAGGTGGTCGTGCACGAGGTGGGCGGCCACCTCGGTGTCGGTCTCGGAGAGGAACTCGTAGCCCCTGGCCTCGAGTTCTTCCTTGATCTCCTGGTAGTTCTCGATGATGCCGTTGTGGATCACCGCCACCCGGCCGCCGGAGAGATGCGGGTGGGCATTGGCCTCGGTGACGCCGCCATGGGTAGCCCAGCGGGTGTGGGCTACGCCCAGACGGCCCTCGAGCGGGTCGGACTCGAGCTTCGCGTCCAGCTCGGCCACCTTGCCGACGGTGCGGCGCAGACCGATGTCGCCGCTCGGCTGCAGCACGGCCACGCCCGCGGAGTCGTAGCCGCGATATTCCAGGCGCCGCAGTCCTTCCAGCAGGACCGGGACCACGTTGCGTTCAGCGATGGCGCCGACGATGCCGCACATAGGCTTTCTCCTTGCTGCAGCTGCGAGCCCGTCAGGACTCTTTCTTCTGCGGCCGCTTCCAGTGTTCCAGTGTGATCTGTTTGCTGCGCGCCAGCGTGAGCTTGTCCGCCGGGGCCGGCTTGCTGATGGTGGAGCCAGCGCCGATGGTGGCGCCCGCGCCCACTTCCACCGGCGCCACGAGATTCACGCCCGAGCCGATGAACGCGCCGTCGCCGATGACGGTGCGGTGCTTGTTGGCGCCGTCGTAGTTGCAGGTGATGGTGCCGGCGCCCACGTTGACCTTGCGCCCGATGGTGGTGTCGCCGATGTAGGTGAGGTGGTTCACCTTGCTGCCCTCACCAATGAGGCTCTTCTTCACCTCGACGAAGTTGCCGGCCTTCGAGCCGTCCGCGAATTCCGCGCCGGGGCGGAGCCGCGCGAACGGGCCGATCTGGCAGCCGGCGTGGATGACGCTCTCCTCGATCACCGTGTGGGGGTGGATGACGGAGTCCGCGCCGATGCGGCTGTTGCGGATGACGGCGCCGGGGCCGATGTGCGCACGGTCGCCCAGCATCACCTCGCCCTCGAACACGGCGTTTACGTCGATGAAGACGTCGCGGCCCACGGTGAGCGAGCCGCGGATATCGACGCGATCCGGGTCCGCCATGGTCGCCCCGGCCACCATGGCCTGTTCCACCAGCCGCCGCTGCAGGGCGCGCTCGGCCCCGGCCAGCTGACGACGGTCGTTGATGCCCATGACCTCGGTCCAGTCGTCGGCCTTCACGCCGTACACCGGCACACCGTCGGCCACCGCGCTGGCGATGATGTCGGTGAGGTAGTACTCGCCCTGGGCGTTGTCCGCGCTCAGGCCGTCGAGCCAGCCGGCGAGGCGGACCGCCGGGGCGCTAATGATCCCGGTGTTGATCTCGGCGATATCGAGTTCCGCGCCGCTGGCGTCCTTGTGCTCGACGATGCGTTCCACGTCGCCGTCGGCGCCGCGCACGATGCGGCCGTAGCCGGTGGGATCCGGCAGCTCGACGGTAAGCACGCCCACGCTGCCGTCCGCGCAGGCGCCGGTTAGGCGCTCCAGCGTCTCCGGCCGGGTGAGCGGCACGTCGCCGCAGAGCACCAGCACCTGGTTGCCCTCCGGCGTCTCGGGCAACGCCTGCATGACGGCGTGGCCGGTGCCCAGCTGTTCGGCCTGGTGTGCCCAGCGGAGGGCCGGGTCCGGGAAGGCCTCGCGCACCCGGTCGCCGCCGTGGCCGTAGACCACGCAGACGTCGTCGGCGCCCAGCATGCGGGCCGAGTCGACCACGTGGACGAGCAGGGGCCGGCCGGCCAGCGGCTGCAGGACCTTGGGCAGGTCCGAGCGCATGCGGGTGCCCTGGCCGGCGGCGAGTATGACGATGCTGAGTGGCACGGAATCTGGGCCCATGGATCGGTTCTTTACGTAAAGTCGAATGATAGCGCAGGGCGCCGGGCAGTGATGTTACCCGGTTCACACGCGGGACGGTGCTCAGCGTCCGTTCAGGTTGGCTGTGGCAGAATCGGGCGCGTCGATCACCTGGATCACCTCGATCACCGAGGGAGGACGGACATGCCCGGCAACCCCCATCCGCAGGCAAGGACACCGCTCCGCCTGGCCGCACCGCTGGCGGCGGTCGCGGTCGCGCTGGCACTCTCGGCCTGCGACGGGCGCATCTACGTGCGCGACGGCGTCACCGACGGCGACACCTTCTACCTGCCCCACTACGTGCTGGCCGACGACAGCGCCGACCTGCAGAGCTGGGTGGCCTACAGCCTGGACCGCAGCACCTGTCAGCTGATGATCGGCGGCGACAACCCGGCCCGTAACCACACCTGGGACTGCGAGGTGGGCGCCCGGCAGACCCTGGTGGAGACCTGGCACGAACAGGCGCGCCTGAAGGACGCCCGGGACGAGTACCTGGACACGCTGGCCGCCGTGACCGGGGCGGGCTATCTCGACGAATACGTCTGGCACTACCACGCCCGGGAGGACTGGCGCCGGCCGGCGGGCCTGGAGCAGGCCGCGTTCGACCGGTGGCGCCGGCAGCGGCTGGCGGACCATCGTCCGGCCACCCGGCTCATCGGCTCCTGGAACTACGCCAGCGTGACCGGTTCGCTGCGCTGACGCTCAGACCTCCAGCCGGCGGTCGAAGGCCACGCTCTTCACCAGCGCGTACAGGCGGAGGCCCGGCTCGATTCCCAGCTCCCGCACAGCGAGCCGGGTCACCCGTGCCCTGATGGCGGAGCCGCCGCAGTCCAGCCGCACCTCGGCGTAGGCGCCCTGCTCTTCCCGCACCTCCAGCACCCGTGCCGGCAGCTGGTTGCGGATGGAGACGCCCTCGAGGCGCTGCAGCGACAGCGCCACGTCCCGGGCGCGCAGCCGTATCCGCACCCGTTCGCCCACACCGGCATGCAGGGCGCCCGGCGTCCACAGGATGCCCTCGCCCACGTCCACCGCGGTGAGGGCGTGGCCCTCGTCGTGGCGGGCCACGTGACCCTCCAGCAGCGAACCCGCCTCGAAGTGGCCGGTCACCTCGGCGCCGAGACGCTCCAGCATGGCGACGGTGGGGCCCTGGCCGACCGTGCGGCCGTCGCGCAGGGCGACGAGCCGGTCCGCGATCTGGGCGATCTCCTCCACCAGGTGGCTGACAAACAGCACCGGCAGGCCGAAGCGGCGCGGCAACTCGGCGATCATGCCGAGAATGGTGGCCTTGCGTTCCCGGTCCAGCGCCACCAGGGGTTCGTCCATCAGCAGCAGTTGGGGGCGGGCCAGCAGGGCCCGGCCGATGGCCACCCGCTGGATCTCGCCGCCGGATAGGGTGTCCGCGCGGCGGTCCAGCAGCGCGGAGAGGCCCAGCGCCGCCACCACCTCGCTGCGGCGTACTGAGGGGCCGCCCGGGTCGGCGCGGCGGGCGGCGAAGTCCAGGTTGCCGGCCACGTCCAGGTGCTCGAACAGGCGGCCGTCCTGGAACACCACCGCGACCGGGCGGCGATGGGCCGGCAGTGTGCGGCGGTCGTCCTGCCAGACCGCGCCGTCCGCCTCGATGCGTCCGGTGCCGGGCAGGAAGCCAGCCAGCGCCTGCAGCAGCGTGGTCTTGCCGGCGCCGCTCGGGCCGAACAGCGCCGTGATGCCGTTGAGCTCCAGCTCCTCCGCAACCCGCAGCTCGAAGTCGCCCCGGCGGGCATGCAGATCAAGGCTCAGGCGCATCAGGCCACCCGCGTGCGGTAGCGGCCGTTGGCGAGATACACCGACAGCAGCACCACGAAGGAGAAGATCAGCAGCGCGGCGGCCAGCCGGTGCGCCGCGGCGTAGTCCAGCGTCTCCACGTGCTCGAAGATGGAGATGGACAGCACCCGGGTGCGGCCGGGGATGTTGCCACCCACCATCAGCATGACGCCGAATTCGCCCAGGGTGTGGGCGAAGGTGAGGACCGCCGCGGTGACGTAGCCGCGCAGGGCGAGCGGCAGCGCCACCGAGAAGAACGCATCCAGCGGGCTCGCCCGCAGGCTCGCGGCCGCCTGCAGTCGCCGGCGTCCCACGGATTCGAAGGCGTTCTGCAGCGGCTGCACCGCGAAAGGCAGGGAGTGGAGACACGAGGCGATGACCAGGCCGGTGAAGGAGAAGCTGAGCGTGTCGCCGGTGAGCTTCACCCACCAGCTGCCGACGGGCCCGGCCGGGCCGAGCAGCACCAGGAGGTAGAAGCCCATGACCGTGGGCGGCAGCACCAGGGGCAGGGCCACCACGGCTTCGGCCACGCGGGCCCAGCGGCCGCGGGCGAAGGCGAGGCGCCAGGCGATGGGCGTGGCCACCAGGATGAGGATCACCACCGTGGCGGCGGCCAGCAGGAGCGTGGTGCGGGCGGCGTCCCAGTCGGCCGGAGACAGCATGTCAGTGGACGCCGTAGCCGGCCCGGCGGATGACTGCGCCGGCCTCTGCGCTGGCCAGGAATTGCAGGAAGGCCGCAGCGCCCGGATTGTCCGCGCCGCGGGCGAGCAGCACTGCGGACTGGCGCAGCGGAGTATAGAGTGCCTGCGGCGGCTCCCAGCGGCTGCCCCGGGCCGCCCTTTCGGCGTCCGTCACCAGGGAGGACAGCGCCACGAATCCCAGGTCGGCCGCGCCGGAGGCCACGGCCGACCAGGCACCCGCGACGCTCTGGGTGCGGGCGATGCGGCGCTGCAGCGGCTGCCAGCGGCCGAGTGCCGTGAGCACTTCCCGCGCGGCGGCGCCGTAGGGCGCGGTGCGGGGGTTGGCGATGGCCAGATGATGGAAGTCGTCGTCGAGCGCCTCCGGACCGCGGATCCGCTGCGGGTCGGCGGACCAGAGCACCAGGGTGCCGACGGCGTAGACGAACGCGGTGCCAGGCACCGCGTGGCCCTCGGCGATGGCGCGGGCCGGACGGACCTCGTCGGCGGCGAGGAAGACGTCGTAGGGCGCACCACTCGCGATCTGGGCATAGAGGCTGCCGGTGGAGCCGGCGGCCAGTGTTAGTTCGTGGCCGGTGCGGCGCTCGAAGGCCGGTTCCAGTTGCTCCAGCGTGGCCAGGAAGTTGGCGGCGACCGCGACGGTTACCTCCGCTGCCGGGGACTCGGCGACGGCAGGCGGCAGGGCATTGAGGATGACGCCGGCGGCCAGCAGCAGCGCGGCCGCCCATCGTGTCGCGCGATGGCGCATGGGGTGCCTCCTGTGAGAGGCCATTAATCTGCGCGGGGGCGCAGACCGGGTCAAGTTCGGCTCAGCCGGACTTGCCTTTGAGCTTCTGGGCCGCCCGGTAACGGGCCTCGGCCTCGGCCAGCTCCTGCTGGGCCTGGGCCAGGTCGGTCTCCTCGGCGGCACCCTCCAGCGCCTTCTCTGCCGCTTCCTTCGCCTGCAGTGCCGCGGCCTCGTCGAGCTGTTCGCCGCGCAGCGCGGTGTCGGCCAGAATGGTGACCATGTGCGGCTGGATCTCCAGCACGCCGCCGGTGAGGTAGAAGTTGTGCTCGGCGCCTTCCTCGTCCTCCACCCGGCACATGCCCGGCTTCAGCGTCGTCAGCAACGGCGCGTGGCGGGGGGCGATGCCCACCTCGCCCTCGGACGCCGGCGCGAAGACCATCGCGGCGATGCCGGAATAGATCTCGCCCTCCGCACTGACGATGTCGACTTTGATGGTTGCCATTGCTCGTTAGCCTCGTATGCCGATGCGCGGCGGTGCCGCCTACTGCATCGTTTTGGCTTTCTCCACCGCCTCTTCGATGGTGCCCACCATGTAGAAGGCCTGCTCCGGGATGTGGTCGTACTCGCCGTCGACGATGCCCTGGAAGCCCCGGATGGTGTCTTTCAGCGTGACGTAGGTGCCAGGCTGACCGGTGAAGGTCTCGGCCACGAAGAACGGCTGGGACAGGAAGCGCTGTACCTTGCGCGCCCGGTTCACGGTGAGCTTCTGCTCCTCCGAGAGCTCGTCCATGCCGAGGATGGCGATGATGTCCTGCAGCTCCTTGTAGGTCTGCAGCACCGCTTGCACGGCGCGGGCGCAGTCGTAGTGCTCCTGGCCGATCACGTTCGGGTCCAGCAGCCGCGAGGTGGAGTCCAGCGGGTCCACGGCCGGGTAGATGCCGAGCTCGGCGATCTGGCGGGACAGCACCAGGGTGGCGTCCAGGTGGGCGAAGGTCGTGGCCGGCGACGGGTCGGTGAGGTCGTCGGCAGGGACGTACACGGCCTGGAACGAGGTGATGGAACCGGTCTTGGTGGAGGTGATGCGCTCCTGCAGCACACCCATCTCCTCGGCCAGCGTCGGCTGGTAGCCCACCGCGGAGGGCATGCGCCCCAGCAGGGCGGACACCTCGGTGCCCGCCAGCGTGTAGCGGTAGATGTTGTCGATGAACATCAGCACGTCGCGGCCTTCGTCGCGGAAGTACTCCGCCATGGTGAGGCCGGTCAGCGCCACGCGCAGGCGGTTGCCCGGCGGCTCGTTCATCTGGCCAAAGACGAGCGCCACCTTGTCGAGGACGTCCGCCTCCTTCATCTCGTAGTAGAAGTCGTTACCCTCGCGGGTACGCTCGCCGACGCCCGCGAACACGGACAGGCCCGAGTGCTGCTTGGCGATGTTGTTGATGAGCTCGAGCAGGGTCACCGTCTTGCCCACGCCGGCGCCGCCGAACAGGCCCACCTTCCCGCCCTTGGAGATGGGCATGATCAGATCGATGACCTTCACGCCGGTCTCGAGCAGCTGGGTGGCGGCCGCCTGGTCCTCGTAGGCGGGCGGCTTGCGGTGGATAGGCCAGCGCTCCTCGGTGGAGACGTCGCCGGCGTCGTCGATGGGGTTGCCGAGCACGTCCATGATGCGGCCCAGCGTGCCCGAGCCAACCGGCACGGAGATGGGCTTGCCGGTGTTCGTCACGCTCATGCCGCGCTGGAGGCCCTCACTGGAGCCCATGGCGATCGTGCGGACCACGCCGTCGCCGAGCTGCTGCTGGACTTCCAGCGTCAGCCCGCCGTCTTCGAGTTCCAGCGCATCGTATATGTTCGGGATGGACTCCCGGGGGAATTCCACGTCCACGACGGCGCCGATAATCTGCACGGTCTTTCCGGTGCTCATTCGTATTTCCTCATCAATCGAATCGGGCCTGAAAGGCCCTCCTACGTTCTTTTGTCGGGCCTGAAGGCCCTCCTACATTAAATAAAACCGTCAGCCGCTCACGGCTGCCGCGCCGCCCACGATCTCGGAGATCTCCTGGGTGATGGCGGCCTGGCGGGCCTTGTTGTACTGCAGCTGCAGGCTGTCGATGATGTCGCCGGCGTTGTCGGTGGCGGACTTCATCGCAATCATCTTCGCGGCCATCTCGCAGGCGAAGTTCTCGACCGCGCCGCGGTAGACCTGGGACTCGATGTAGCGCTGCAGCACGTCGTCCAGCAGCTCCACCGGGTCGGGCTCGTAGATGTAGTCCCAGTGACTCTGCAGCTCCTCGTTGTCGCCTTCCTCGATCTCGCTCACCGGCAGCAGCGTCTTCACGTCCGGCTTCTGGCTCATGGTGCTCACGAACTCGTTGTGCACCAGGAACAGGCGGTCGATGCGGCCCTCGCTGTAGGCGTCCAGCATCACCTTGATGGAGCCGAGCAGATCGTTGATCTGGGGCGAGTCGCCCAGGTGGCTGGCCGTGGCCACGACGTTGCCGCCCACCTTGCGGAAGAACTGCACGGCCTTGGCCCCCACCAGCGCCAGGTCGAACTCCACTTCCTGCTCCTGCCACTGCTGCAGTTCCTGGATGGTGCGCTTGAACAGGTTCACGTTCAGGCCACCGCACAGGCCGCGGTCGGTGGAGATGATGATGAAGCCCACGCGGCGGGCCTCACGCTGTTCCAGCCAGGGGTGGCGGTAGTCCGGGTTGGCCTGGGAGAGATGCCCGACCACCCGGCGGATGCGCTCGGCGTAGGGCCGCGAGGCCTCCATCTGGTCCTGCGCCTTGCGGATCTTGCTCGCCGCGACCATCTCCATGGCCTTGGTGATCTTCTGCATGTTCTTTACGCTCTTGATCTTGGAGCGTATTTCCTTCTCGCCAGCCATAGCTTTCTCTTACGTTGCGCTTCGCTTGCATGGGGTTCGGCCGCCGGCCCTTACCAGGTGCCCGTCTCCTTGAACTCGTCCAGCACCTTCTTCAGGCCTTCCTGGATCTCCTCGTCGTAGGCGCCGGTGTCGTCGATCTTCGTGATCAGGTCCGCGTGGCTCGCGTGGGCGAAGGCGTGCAGGGCGGACTCGAAGTCCACCACCTTGTCCACGGCCACGTCGTCCAGGTAGCCCTCGTTGACGGCGTACAGCGACAGGCCCATCTCGCCGACGGACAGCGGCGAGTACTGCTTCTGCTTCATCAGTTCGGTGACGCGCTGGCCGCGCTCGAGCTGCTTGCGGGTGGTCTCGTCCAGGTCGGAGGCGAACTGGGCGAACGCCGCGAGCTCCCGGTACTGGGCGAGCGCCAGGCGCACGCCGCCGCCGAGCTTCTTGATGATCTTGGTCTGGGCCGCGCCGCCCACACGGGACACTGACAGGCCGGCGTTGATGGCCGGGCGGACACCCGCGTTAAAGAGGTCCGTCTCCAGGAAGATCTGGCCATCGGTAATGGAGATCACGTTGGTGGGCACGAAGGCCGACACGTCGCCGGCCTGGGTCTCGATGATCGGCAGCGCCGTCAGCGAGCCGGTCTTGCCCTTGACCTCGCCGTTGGTGGCGCGCTCGACGTAGTCCGCGTTCACGCGGGCCGCGCGCTCCAGCAGGCGGGAGTGCAGGTAGAAGACGTCGCCCGGGTAGGCCTCGCGCCCCGGCGGGCGGCGCAGCAGCAGCGACACCTGGCGATACGCCCAGGCCTGCTTGGTGAGGTCGTCGTAGATGATCAGCGCGTCCTGGCCCCGGTCGCGGAAATACTCGCCCATGGCGCAACCGGCGTAGGGGGCGATGTACTGCATGGCGGCGGACTCGGCGGCGCTGGCCGCGACGACGATGGTGTGATCCATCGCGCCCTCTTCCTCGAGCTTGCGCACCACGCCGGCCACCGACGAGGCCTTCTGGCCCACGGCGACGTAGACGCACAGGATGTCCTTGCCCTTCTGGTTGATGATGGTGTCGACCGCGATGGCGGTCTTGCCGGTCTGGCGGTCGCCGATGATCAGCTCGCGCTGGCCGCGGCCGATGGGCACCATGGAGTCGATGGCCTTCAGGCCGGTCTGCACCGGCTGGTCCACCGACTGGCGGTCGATGACGCCGGGCGCGATCTTCTCGATGGGCTCGAAGGCGGATTCCTTGATGTCGCCCTTGCCGTCGATGGGGCGGCCCAGCGAGTCGACGACGCGGCCGAGCAGCGCCTCGCCCACCGGCACCTCGAGGATGCGCCCGGTGGTCTTCACCGTGTCGCCTTCCGAGATGTGGGTGTAGTCACCCAGGATCACGGCGCCCACCGAGTCCTGCTCCAGGTTCAGCGCCAGGCCGAAGGTGTCGCCGGGGAACTCGAGCATCTCACCGTATTTCGCATCCGTGAGGCCGTAGATGCGGGTGATGCCGTCGTTCAGGCCGATGACCGTGCCGACGTCGCGCGCCTCGGCGGCGGACTCGAAGTTCTGTATGCGCTCTTTAATCAGTTCACTGATTTCAGAAGCCTTGAGTGCCATGTCTCGTTCCTCTTAGCTGCCCAGTACGCCCGCGAGCTTCGTGAGCCGCGAACGTATCGAGCCATCAATGACAAAGTCGCCGGCGCGTATGACGGCACCGCCGATGAGTTCTTCATCCACCGCCGTGGACAGGATCACCTTCCGGCCCAGTTTCTCCTCGAGCGCCTCGCGTATGCGCGCAGACAGTTCGGCCGACAACGGCGAGGCCGCGGTCACGGTCACCTCCACCGTGTTGTCGAATTCCGCCTTGAGCTCCTCGAAGTGCTCGGCTATCTCCGGCAGCACCTCGACACGGTCGTAATCCACGAGCAGGCGCAGGAAGTTCGTACCCTTGCTGTTGCCGCCGTCGAGCACTGCCGCCTCCGGCGCTTCGCCGAACAGGCCGGTCAGGAACTCGACCCTGCGCTCGTCGGAGTAACGCGGATCATGCATCACTTCCTCCACCCTTTCATCCGCGGCCACGATGGCCGCCACGCCGAGCGCGTCGGACCAGTCCGCCAGCGTCCCCTCCTGGCGCGCCAGCTCGAACAGTGCGTCGGCGTAGGGTCTTGCGAGCGTGTGCTTGTCCGCCATCGTCTGCCGCCTAGAGCTGGGAGGCCAGCTTGTTCAGGATGTCCTCGTGGCGTGCGCTGTCGATCTCGCGCTGCAGGATCTTCTCGGCACTCGCCACGGCGATAGCCGACACCTGGCCGCGGAGCTCTTCCCGCGCCTTGTGGGTCTCCTGCTGGATCTCGGCGCGCGCTGCAGCGAGCTGGCGCTCGCGCTCGCGCTCGCCCTCTTCCTTGCCCTCGGCGATGAGCTGGTTGGCCCGTGCGTTCGCCTGATCCACGATCTCCTGGGCCCGCTCACGGGCCTCCCGCACCAGCTCGTCGACCTTCGCTTCGGCCGTCTCGAGACTCTGCTGACCGCGCTCCGCCGCCGCGAGGCCGTCGGCAATGGTCTTCTGGCGCTCCTCGATGGCGTTCATGAGGTGCGGCCAGATGAACTTCATGCAGAACCACACGAAGAACGCGAACGCGATGGACTGGCCGAACAGTGTCAGGTTGATATTCACCTGCGGTCCTCCTCAAGCTTTCCTGCGTGCCCCGGCTGGGAGCCGGTCATCATCCGGATCCGCGCCCCGGCGCGGCCCGGCGACGGCCGGATACTCAGCCCAGCGTCGCCTGCAGCTGGCCGACGAACGGGTTCGCGAAGGCGAACAGGAGGGCGA
>CAZRSA010000060.1:0-15602 GCA_964602525.1 uncultured Woeseiaceae bacterium | reverse complement strand
AGCGGCGGTACCCGCAGCGTCAGCACGTTCAGGTGCGTGAGCAGGTCCCGGCGCAAAGTGCCCCGTTCGAGCAGCCGTTCGTAGTCGGCCGGCAGCGAAGCCATCACCCGGGCCGTGAGCGCCACGGGCTCCCTGCCGCCCCGGCGCTGATAGCTGCCCTGCTCCAGCGCACTCGCCAGCAGGGTCTGGGCGCCCTCGCTGGCGTCGCCGAGCTCGTTCACGAACAGGATGCCTCCGGCCGCCCGGTCCAGCAGACCCTCGCGCACCTCGCCGTCTTCCTCGCTGCCGTAGAGTTGAGCCTCGGCGTTGTCGTCGGTGAGCTGGCCGCCCGGCACGCTCACGTAGTCGGCAGCGGCACGCGGGCCTACGGAATGGATGTAGCGGGCAAATGCCTCGCGGCCGGACCCCGGCTCGCCGGTCAGCACCATCGGTGCATCGTGGGCGGCGAGCTTGCGCGCCTGCTCACGCAGGTTGCGCATGGCCTCGCTCTTGCCCACCGGTGCCAGCGGCGCCAGCAAACGACGCATCTGCTGGGGTTCGCTCTTGCGGCCGGACTCGAGGGCCCGCTCCACGGTGTGCAGCAGCTTGGAGAGCGAGAGCGGCTTCTCGATGTAGTCGAATGCGCCGAGGCGGGTGGCCTCCACGGCCGTGTCCACCGTCCCGTGTCCCGACATGATCACCACCGGACACTGGCGGCTGCTCGGCTGCTGGGTCCACTCCTTCAGGAGCGTGATGCCGTCGGTGTCGGGCATCCACACGTCCAGCAGCACCAGATCGTGCCGTTCTTTCTGCCTGGCCTTGCGGGCTTCGCCGGCGTCCGCGGCCACCGTGACGGCATAGCCTTCGTCCGAGAGGATCTCGCTGATCAGGGACCGGATGTCCGACTCGTCATCGACGACGAGGATGTGTTCGCCACTCATGCCCTCTCTCTCCGTTTCTCACCCGGCTCGCCCCGCCGCGGCATCGAGGTCAGCATCGCCTCGCGGCTCGCCTCGTCGACGGGCAGCGCGATCCTTATCCTCGCGCCGCCGCTCGCGCGGTTCTCGGCCCGGATGCTGCCGGCGTGTTCTTCCACCAGCTTCTTCACGATGGCCAGCCCCAGGCCGGTGCCTTTGGGCTTGGACGTGACATAGGGGTCGAAGACCTGTTCCACCGGCCCGGCCTGGAAACCGGGACCGTTGTCCTCGACCACGATGGTGGCCAGCCTCGCCCCGTTGTCCTCTTCCGCCCGCGTAATGATATCGATTCTGCCGTCGTCCTGCCCTTCCAGCGCCTCCACGGCGTTGCGGGCGAGGTTGTGCAGGATCTGGCGTACGCGGCCGACGTCCGCGTCGATGGGGGGCATTTCCGGGTCGAGGTCCAGCGTGATGTCCACGGCCGTGTCCTGGGCGCGGTAGAGGTCGATCACCTCACGCACGAGCGTGTTCGGGTCGAAGCGGGTCATATCCATGTCCGGGGCGCGGGCGTATTCGGAGAAGGCGTTCACCATCTCCTTCATTGCCTCCACCTGCTGCACGATGGTGTGAGTCGCCCGGTCGAGTATCTGCGCCTCGCCCGGCGGCATCTCCCTGAGATACTTCTGGCGCAGACGTTCGGCGGAGAGCTGGATGGGCGTCAGCGGGTTCTTGATCTCGTGGGCGAGGCGCCGCGCAACCTCGCCCCAGGCCGCGTCACGCTGGGCCTGCAGCAGGGCGGTGATGTCGTCGAACACGACGACGAAACCGGCGGTGTGACCGTCTTCGGCCGGCAGCGCCGTGCAGGCGCAGGTGAGCACGCGACGGCCCACCTCGCCGCGCAGCACGATCTGCTCGCGCCACTCGGTCTCCCCGGCGGCCAGATGCACCCGGGCCACGTCCACGAACTGCTCCAGCAGCGGGCGCCCCGCCGCGATCTCCGGCAGCAGCTCGCCGATGCGGTTCTCCAGATCCACCCCCAGAATCGCGCCGGCCGCCTGGTTGGCCGTGCGGATACGCAATTCCGGCTCCAGCGAGACCACGCCGGTGGAGAGCCGCGCCAGGATGACCTCCAGGTTGGCGCGCTCCGCCTCCACCTGGGCCTGGCTGTCCCGGGCCGCCTCCCGGGCCGTGGCCAGGCGCCGGGTCATGTCGTTGAAGGAACTCACCAGGAAGCCGATCTCGTCCTTCGACGGCGTGGGCAGCTGGGTGTCGAAATCACCCGCGGCCACCGCCCTGGTGCCGGCCACCAGCTGCTGGATGGGTGCGACGAGGCGGCGGGAGAAGAAGAAGGCGCCGTAGATCGAGGCGAGCAGCGACACCAGCAGCACCACCGTGAGGGTCAGCGTCAGGGTGCGCTTGAGCGGCTCGCGCAGATACAGCTGGCGCTTGTAGTCGGTGTACGAGTCGCCGACGTTGTCCGCCATCGCGGACAGCCGCTGGGTAACCGGGTAGAGCGCCTGCAGCACGTAGCGCCCGCCGGTGCGGGCATCGCCGACCATCGGTGCCGCCGTACGAATCTGGTAGCCGCCTTCCTCCAGGGGATCGAGGCTCACGTAGGGACGATTCTGGCTGATCTGCAGCAGCATCTCGTCGGACGGCGGCGTGGGCACGGCGAGCCGGGAACGGTCGAAGCTGGTGGCGACGATGCGGCTGCTGGGACCGAACACCGTCACCTCCAGCGCGCCGGTATCCTCGCGCATGCGGGCGAGTGCGCTGACCAGCGCGGCCTCGCTGAGCCGCTCTGCCCGCTCCGCATAGCGCAGCGTGAGGTCCAGGTTCGTGCGCATCTGGATACTCAGCGCGGCGCGGGAGAGGTCCAGCGCGTCCTCCAGCCCCTGCTCCACGTCCTCGGTGAACCAGCTGTCGATGCCCCGGTTCAGGAACTGGGCCGAGAAGTAATAGACGAGCAGCAGCGGCAGCACCGCCAGGCCGATGAACATGGCCACCATGCGGCCCTTCAGCTTGGCCCCGGGCACGTGCTGGCGCAGATCCTGCACCAGCCGGGCCAGGTTGCCGATCAGCAGCACGATCAGGATGACCACGCCCACCGCGTTCACCAGCAGCGTGATGCCCGAGAGGCGGTCGAACTGCTCCGAGCTCTGGGAGGTCTGGGTGAGCAACAGCAGGGCAGTGAGTGCCAGCAGCAGGCCGATGCCCGCCAGTAGCGTAAAGAGGAATCTCCTCAGGGTTCGAGCTGCCATTCGTACCAGTCGCTGGTGATGCGCCAGTCGTCACGCCAGAACGCGATCAGCCGCAACGCGGCAGGATAGTCCTTGACGTCCACCACGGCGCGCATGCGGATGCGGTGTCCGCGGTCGTCGCGCAGCAGCGCCTCGTCGATGACGGGCAGGGAGACGATGCGGCCGAGGTTGTTGAGCGCCGAGTACAGCGTGGCGTAGGAATCCTGTTCGCCGGTATTGAGGTTGCGCACGACGTAACGGCGGCTGAGCGCGTTGTAGAGCAGCTGGAAGTTCACCGACAGCTCGGCGGCGACCTTGTCCAGCCAGAAGCGCCGGTTCTGGATCACCTCGAACTGTAGCTCCACGTTGATAGGCACACCGCTCTCGAGGGCATCCAGCGCCTCCTCGGAGAGTACGTACTGCAGACGGGCATCCACCCGATGGACGCCGTCGGCCAGCCGCGAGTCAGCCGAGCGCACCGCGACGGAGCCGCCCTCCTGGGCCGTGGCCGGCTGCCAGGCCAGGCACGCGAGCAGGACGAACAGCGCACACAGGCGGGCTGCGATTCCTTCCGCTGCGGCGCTCGGCAGGCTCATGTCGGCTTTTCGATACAACAGTAAAAGAATCCATCCAGTCCGTTTCTTCCCGGAAACAGCTGGAATCCGGCCCCGTCAGCTTGCATTAGACCGCGGATGTTGTCATCCGGCAACGGCTTTCCGACGGCCGCGCCGGGTTCGGCCGCGGCGAAACCGGCGATGACGCCCGCGTTCTCGGCGCGCAGCACGGAGCAGGTGGCATAGACCATCCGGCCGCCCGGCGCCAGCAGCGGCCACAGCGCCGCGAGCAGGGCCTGCTGGCGGGCGGCCAGGCGCGCGATATCCCCGGCGCGGCGCAGCAGCTTTATGTCGGGATGGCGCCGGATGACCCCCGTGGCACTGCAGGGCGCATCGACCAGGATCCGGTCGTAGGGCTCGCCATCCCACCACGCCCCGGGGTCTGCCGCGTCGCCGCAGCGCAGTTCGGCGGTGTAGCCGCCGCGATCCAGCGCCGCGCCCACCAGCGCCAGACGGCCCGCGTCCACGTCCACCGCGGTGAGCGCCGCCTCGCCGCCGACACCCTCCAGGATGTGCACGGTCTTGCCGCCCGGCGCGGCGCAGGCATCCAGCACGCGCATGCCCGGCGCGGTGCCCAGCAGCGGGGCGGCCAGCTGGGCGGCGCCATCCTGCACGCTCACCTCGCCGGCGGCGAACCCGGGCAGCTCCTCCACGGGCAGCGGCCGGGACAGGCGCAGCGCCGAAGGCACGCCCGGCAGCGGCGCCGTCTCTACGCCGTCCGGCAACCGGGCCCGCCAGCTCGCGGCATCCGAGCGTTGTCCGTTGATGCGCACCCACATCGGCGCGCGCTCGTTGTTGGCCCCGGCAATGGCTTCCCAGTCGGCCGGCCAGTTCTGCGCCAGCGCATCCAGTAACCAGCGGGGATGGGACCAGGCCGCCTCTGGATCCGTCATGACGGCCTCGAGCAGCTGGTCCCGTTCGCGCTGGAAGCGCCTCAGCACGGCGTTCACCAGGCCGCGCATGCGGGGCCGTCCCAGTTCGCCGCAGGCGCCCACCGTCTCGCCCACGGCGGCATGGTCTGGCACCCGCAGGCACCAGAGTTGATACAGGCCCACCTCGATCAGCGCGGCGATCGCTGACTCGCGCCGGGGCAGGGGCCGCTCGAGCAACTGTCCGGTCAGTGCGCGCAGCGTGTGGTGCCAGCGCACGGAGCCGTAGGCCATCTCCGCCGCCAGCGCGCGGTCGGACTCGCGGCAGGCGGCCGCCTCCGCCGTCAGCGCATCGTCCAGGGAGCGTCCGTCGCCGGCGACGGCGGCGAGCGCCCTGGCGGCGGCCGCCCGTGGACTGACCCGGCGCACCAGGCCTAACCCAGTCTCAGGCCGGCAAGGCGGCGCTGATTGGCCAGGTCCCGGGCAGTGATGCGCCGGCGACCGGCGAGCTGGACTTCCAGCAGCCGCAGCACACCCGCGCCGGTGGCCACGTCGATACCGTCCGCGCCGGCGGCGAGGATGACGCCGGGCGCGGCCGCCGCCTCTGCCGCCGGCAGCGGCACCGCACGCCAGCAGCGGATCACTTCGCCCTCGAGCCGGGTATGGCAGACCGGCCAGGGGTCGTAGGCCCGCACGGCACGCTCGATGATCTCCGCCGGCCTCGACCAGTCGATGAGGGCATCCTCCCGGCGGATGCGGGGCGCGTAGGTGGCGACCGCATCGTCCTGGGGTTCGGGGATCAGGCGGCCGCCGAGGATGTCGGGGAGTTTCTCCGCCAGCAGCGCGGCGCCGAGGGCGGCCAGACGGTCGTGCAGTTGGCCGGCGGTCTCCCCCGGGCCCAGCGGCGTCTCCGCCCGGGCGTAGACGGGGCCGGTGTCGAGCCCGGCCTCCATGCGCATCAGGCTGACCCCGGTCACCGGATCACCCGCCAGCACCGCCGCCTGGATGGGCGAGGCGCCTCGCCAGCGCGGCAGCAGCGAGGCATGCACGTTGATACAGCCCGCCGGCGGCAGGGACAGGACGGGCGGCGGCAGGATGAGGCCGTAGGCGGCCACGATCAGCGCGTCGGGGGCCAGCGCCGCGAGTTCCGCCACGGCGGCCTCGTCCTTCAGCGTTGCCGGCTGCAGTACGGAGAGTCCCTGCTCGACCGCCCACGCCTTGACCGGCCCCGGCGTGAGCCGGCGGCCGCGGCCCGCCGGACGGTCCGGCTGAGTCAGCACGGCCACGGGTCGATGGCCCGCCCCGCAGAGTGCCTGCAGCGAGGCCAGAGCGAACTCCGGGGTGCCGGCGAAGACCAGACGGGGCGCAGCCTCCGCGTCTCCCGCAACGCCCTCGCCGGTCACGGGAGCAGGCCCGCCGCTCAGAGCGTGGTGGCCGCCCGCTCCCGGGCCGGCTGGGCGGCGTTGCGCCGGCCTTTCTGCAGCCGCTTGCGGATGCGCTGCCGCTTCATCTCGGAGAGATAATCGACGAAGAGCTTGCCCTCGAGGTGATCCATCTCGTGCTGGATGCAGACGGCGAGCAGGCCCTCGGCGTCCATCTCGTAGGTGTCGCCGTCACGGTTCAGCGCACGCACCCGGATGCGCTCGGCACGCTCCACCGGCTCGTAGAAGCCGGGCACCGACAGGCAGCCTTCCTCCGTCACCTCGACGCCGTCCTTCTCTATGATCTCCGGGTTGATCAGCGCGTGGGGCTGGTTCTTCTCCGCCGATACATCGGCCACGAGCAGACGTTTGTGCACGTCCACCTGGGTCGCCGCCAGCCCGATGCCGGGCGCGGCGTACATGGTCTCGAACATGTCGTCGATCAGCTGTCTCAGCTCGTCGTCCACCTGCGCGACGCGCTCTGCCTTGGTACGCAGGCGCGGATCGGGAAATTCGAGGATGTTCAGGATAGCCATCGTTGCCTTCTCAATATCTCGCGTGAACTGCCACAAAAACCATCTAGTGTTTTGACTTTATTGGGATACATAACGGACAATCAAGGCGTTATGTCAGGCGGGCGCGGCGGCCCGGGTGATTCTGTGACGCACTTGGCAGTTGCTCGCGCGTCGGAACGCCATAGTATAGCAGCGCCGTGACAGCCGGCAGCCCCGATTCCCACAGGATGGAGCAAGCCCAACCATGCCTCTTCAGAAGCGGAATACCCAGTCCCTGATGAGACTGTGCGGAGTGCTATTTGTTGCATCGAGTCTTGCAGCGACGGCCGGTTGCAGCCTGAACCCGTTCGCCGACGAGGGCGAGGCGTCGCCCGCGCCGGTGACCCCCTCGGCCGGCGCGCAGTCCTCCGGTCCCGTCTCGCTCGAGCCGCGCCGGGCCGGGCAGCCCGAGACGGTCGAGCGCCGCGCCGAGCCCGCGCCGCCGCCCCAGGAAGTACCGCTGGCGCCGAACGCGCCCGAGCGCTACGTGGTGAAGAAGGGCGACACCCTGTGGGACATCTCCGAGATGTTCCTGCGCGACCCCTGGTTCTGGCCGGAGATCTGGCAGGTGAACCCCCAGGTCGAGAATCCCCATCTCATTTATCCCGGCGACGTGCTGTCGCTGGTCTATATCGACGGTCGCCCGCGCATCCTGCTGGAGCGGAGCATCCAGGCCGAGCGTCTGAGCCCGCAGATCCGCGCGACCCCGCTGGACCAGGCCATCACCACCATCCCGTACGAGCAGATCGCCGCTTTTCTCACCCGCGGCGCGGTGCTCGAGAAAGGCCAGATCGACTCCCTGCCCTACATCCTGGCGAGCCGTGGCGATCACCTGATCGCCGGCGCCGGCAACGCCGTCTACGTGCGGGGCGACGTCGAGGGCGAAGGCTCGCGTTACAGCGTGCTGCACATCGACGAGCCGCTGGTGGATCCCGACGACGACAAGGTGGTGGGATACCAGGCCATCTACGTGGGTCAGGGCCAGGTGGAGCGCACCGGCGATCCTTCCACCGTGCATCTCCTCAAGACCAGCAGGGAGGCGTTGTCCGGCGACCGGCTGGTCCGCCAGGAAATAGAGATCCCGCTCAATTTCTTCCCGAAACCGCCGGAAACGGACATAGACGGACGCATCATCTCGGTGGTAGATGGTATTTCGCTGATCGGACAGTACCAGGTCATCGTGATCAACCGCGGCGCCCGCAACGGGCTGGCCCCGGGCGACGTGCTCAGCGTACTGACCGCCGGCGAGACGGTGCGTGACCGCTACGCGAAGACCGGCAGCTTCGGGCTGCTCGGTGGCGAGAACGTGCAGCTGCCGGACGAGCCGGCGGGCACCGTGATGGTATTCAAGGTGTACGACCGCATCGCCTACGCCCTGGTCATGACGGCCGAGAGCGAGATGCGGGTGCACGATATAGTACGTAACCCCTCCTGACGTCAGACCCGCAAACGGCCGGCGTCCGCGAGGGCGCCGGCCGTTTCCTTTTGCCGTGCCGGCACAGCGGAGCCGGACATGGACGAAGAGACAGAAGGCTGGGTCCGTCTCGCCGAGGCCCCGGGGCTGGGTGCGGCCGAAGCGGCCGCCCTCGTCGAGAGATTCGGCTCGGCCGCACGCGTGGTGGCGGCGGGACGCGGTGCGCTCGCCTCCCGCGGTCTGGACGCCGCAACGGTGGACGCGCTGGTGGCTCCCCCGCCGGAGCGTATGGAGCGCATCGCCGGCTGGCTCGCCGCGCCGGGGCATCATCTCGTCAGCCGGCACTCCGAAGACTATCCCGCGCTGCTCGCGGAGAGCACGGGCGCCCCGCTGATACTCTACGTCAACGGCGACCCCGGACTCCTGTCCATGCCCCAGCTCGCCGTAGTGGGCAGCCGCAATCCCACCCGCGGCGGCGAGCGCACCGCCCTGGAGTTTGCCGCCCATCTCGCGGCCAGCGGACTGGTCATTACCAGCGGGCTGGCCACAGGCATCGACACCGCCGCCCACGAGGGCGCCCTGTCTGCGAACGGCAGCACCATCGCCGTGCTGGGCACGGGTATCGACCGCGTTTATCCCGCCGCGAACCGCAACCTCGCCCACCGCATCGGTGAATGCGGCGCACTGGTGAGCGAGTTCCCGCTGGGTTCGCACCCGGAGTCGTGGCACTTCCCGCGGCGTAACCGGATCATCAGCGGCATGAGCCTGGGCACGCTGGTGGTGGAGGCGGCGCGGCGCAGCGGCTCGCTGATAACGGCACGGCTCGCCGCCGAACAGGGCCGCGAGGTGTTCGCCATCCCCGGCTCCATTCACAATGCGCTGGCCCGGGGCTGCCACCGGCTGATCCGCGACGGCGCACGGCTGGTGGAGTCCGCCGACGACATCTTCGCCGAGCTCGTCCCGCTGGCCGGCGCGCTCGGTACGCAGCTCTCGGAGCCGCCTTCCGGCGGGGCTCTCGCCCCTGCAGGCGGGGCCGCTGACCAGGCCGCAGGCGGCCGCGACGGGGATTACGACAAACTGCTGGAAGCCCTCGGCTGGGAGCCGGTGGACATGGACACGTTGATCGAACGGTCCCGATTGACGATCGACCAGCTTTCCTCCATGCTCCTGATCCTGGAACTCGAGGGCGAAGTCGAATCGCTGCCGGGCGGGAAGTTCTCGAGGGTCAGACAGGAGCGCCTACCCGAATGAAAGAGAACGTCCTCGACGTATTGATGTATCTGTTCGAGACCTACGTCGATACGGAGGAAGAACCCGAAGCGGATCAGAACGAACTCCGCGAGGAACTCGCCCGGGCCGGCTTCCACGACGCCGAGATCGAGCACGCCCTGGACTGGCTGGACGGCCTCGGCACGAACAACGATCTCCTGTCCCCGAACCCCCAGACCGAGAACGGCACCCGTATCTTCAACGGCTTCGAACTCTCGCGTCTGGATGCGGCCTGCCGCGGTTATCTAGTCTATCTGGAACAGGTGGGCATCCTCTCGCCGCCCCAGCGCGAGCTGGTGATCGACCGGCTGCTCGCCCTGGAGTCGCCGGACGTGGACGTGGAACAGATCAAGTGGGTGGTGCTGATGGTGCTTTTCAGCCAGCCCGGCCAGGAAATCGCCTATGCCCGCATGGAGGATCTCGTCTTCGACGAGGACACGGGGACGATCCATTGATCGGGGGGAACTGAGGCGGCAGACTGGCCGCAGCAGACAAGACGCCGCGGCAGAGTCCGCGGTTTTTCATTTCTGGCCGGACCACAGGATGGCGCCCGGGAACAACGGACGCACGGGAGCGCATGAGCAAGAACCTCGTCATCGTGGAGTCGCCCGCCAAGGCGAAGACCATCGAGAAGTATCTGGGCAAGGACTACGACGTCCTGGCCTCCTACGGGCACGTGCGCGACCTGGTGCCCAAGGAAGGCGCCGTCGACCCGGAACACGGCTTCGAGATGAAGTACCGGGTGATCGAGCGCAACGAGAAACACGTCAACGCCATCATGCGTGCGCTGAAGAAGGCGGACGCGCTGATCCTCGCCACGGACCCGGACCGGGAGGGCGAGGCCATCGCCTGGCACCTCTATGAACTCCTGAAGGACAAGGGCGCCCTCGACGACAAGGACGTGCACCGCGTGGTCTTCTACGAGATTACGAAGCAGGCCATCCAGGATGCCATACAGCATCCCCGCGGGCTGTCCAGCGAGCTGGTGAACGCGCAGCAGGCACGCCGCGCGCTGGACTACCTGGTGGGCTTCAACCTGTCTCCGCTGCTGTGGAAGAAGGTGCAGCCGAACCTCTCCGCCGGCCGGGTGCAGAGCCCGGCACTCCGGCTCATCGTCGAGCGGGAGCAGGAACGCGAACGCTTCGTCTCCCGCGAGTACTGGACCATCGAGGCGGACGTCAGCAAGGAAGGCCAGGCCTTCCCTGCGCGGCTGGTAGCCTGGCAGGGCGAGAAGGTGGAGCAGTTCAGCTTCGGTGACGAGGACACGGCCATGGCCGTGGACGCGGCGCTGCGCCAGGCGGCCGGCGGCGTGCTGCGCACGGTCAAGGTGGAGCGCAAGCAGCGCCGGCGCAACCCGGCGGCCCCGTTCACCACCTCGACGCTGCAGCAGGAAGCCTCGCGCAAGCTCGGCTTCAACACCCAGCGCACCATGCGGGTTGCCCAGAAGCTCTACGAGGGCGTGGACATCGGCAGCGCGGACGGCAACGTGGGTCTGATCACCTACATGCGTACCGACTCGGTCACCCTGGCCCAGGTGGCGGTGGACGAGACCCGCAGCGTGATCGAACAGCGCTTCGGCCGGGAGAACGTGCCGGACAGCCCGCGCCAGTACAAGAACAAGTCCAAGAACGCCCAGGAGGCCCACGAGGCCATCCGCCCCACCTCGGTCAGCCGTACGCCCGAGGAACTGGAAGGCAACCTCGAAGCCGATCAGCTGAAGCTCTATCGCCTCATCTGGACCCGCACGGTGGCGAGCCAGATGGTGCCCGCCGTATTCGATACGGTGACCGCCGAGATGGTGCCCGCCGACGAGCCGGAGGCCGAGGCTACCGGGCGGCTCCGAGCCACGGGCTCGGTGCTGGTCAAGCCCGGCTTCATCGCCGTCTACCAGGAGGGCCGCGACGACTCCGCCCCCGACGAGAGCGACCGCCGCCTGCCGGACCTGGCCGAGGGCGACCGGCTGAAGCTGGAGGAGATCCGGCCCGAGCAGCACTTCACCGAGCCGCCGCCCCGCTACACCGAGGCCAGTCTCGTGAAGTCGCTGGAGGAGCTCGGCATCGGCCGTCCCTCGACTTACGCCAACATCATCACCACGCTGAAGAACCGGGAGTACGTGGAGATGGAGGGCCGCCAGTTCGTACCCACGGACATCGGCCGCATCGTCAACCACTTCCTCACCGAGCACTTCACGCAGTACGTGGACTACGACTTCACGGCACGCATGGAGGACGACCTCGACGCCATCTCCCGGGGCGACCGTGACTGGGTGCCGCTGCTGGAGGAATTCTGGACGCCCTTCCACGAGCTGGTGGAGGAGAAGGACCAGAACGTCACCCGCGAGCAGGTGGCCCAGGCGCGGGAGCTCGGCACGGACCCGAAGACCGGCAAGCCGGTGACCGTGCGCATGGGCCGCTTCGGCCCCTTCGTCCAGATCGGCACGAAGGACGACGAGGAGAAGCCGAAGTTCGCAGGTCTGCTGCCGGGCCAAAAGATGAACGAGATCGACCTGGATGCGGCGCTGGAACTGTTCAAGCTGCCGCGCCACCTCGGCGAGACGCCGGAGGGCGAACCGGTCTCGGCCAGCATCGGCCGCTTCGGGCCCTACGTGCGCTACGGCAACAAGTTCGTTTCCATCCGCGGCGACGACGACCCCTTCACCATCAACCTGGAACGCGCGCTGGAACTCGTGCGCGAGAAGAAGAAGGCGGATGCCGAGCGCATCATCCAGGACTTCCCGGACGAGGGCATCCAGGTGCTCAAGGGCCGCTACGGCCCCTACGTGACCGACAAGGCCAAGAACGCCAAGGTGCCGAAGGACCGGGAGCCGGCCTCGCTGACGCTGGAGGAATGCAGGGAGCTGCTGGCCGCGGCACCGGCCCGGGGCCGCGGACGCAAGAAGGCGAAGAAGAAGACTGCGGCCGCCGCCGAAACCAAGAAGGCGGCCAGGAAGAAGAGTACTGCGCGCAAGAAGACCGCCGCGAAGAAAAAGGCCGGCAAAAAGAAGGCGAAGAAGAAGTCCGCAGACTGAGGCCTGCGGGCGCCATACCAATCCCCGGCAGCCATCCCGTACAATGCGTCGCTCTCCGGCGATGAGGCAGCCTCGGCTGTGTGGCGATGAGTGAATTCGGCAATGAGTTCGGCAGGCAGCTCGCGGCCGTCAAGGACTACCTGCTCGGCCTGCAGCGCCGCATCACCGGCACCATTGAGGAGGTGGACGGCACGGCCCGTTTCCGCCGCGACGCCTGGGAACGGGAAGGCGGCGGAGGCGGCGAGACACGGGTGACGTCGGGAGGCAGCCTGCTCGAGCAGGCGGGCGTCAACTTCTCCCACGTCCACGGCGAGAACCTGCCGCCCAGCGCGTCGAAGACCCGGCCGGAGCTCGCCGGGCGGGGTTTCCAGGCCATGGGCGTCTCGCTGGTGCTGCACCCCGAGAATCCCTACGTCCCCACCACCCACGCCAACGTGCGGGTGTTCGCCGCGGAGAAGGCCGACAGCGAGCCCGTGTGGTGGTTCGGCGGCGGCTTCGACCTGACTCCCTACTACCCGTTCGTCGAGGACGTTGAACACTGGCACCGCACGGCCCGGACCGCCTGCGAGGATTTCCCCGAAGGTACCTACCGGCGCTTCAAGGACTGGTGCGACGAATATTTCTACCTGCGCCACCGGGGCGAGACCCGCGGCGTCGGCGGCCTGTTCTTCGACGACCTCAACGAGTGGGGCTTCGAGCGCTGCTTCGCCTTCATTAGAAGCGTGGGCGATCACTTCCTGCCGGCCTATCTGCCCATCGTCGAGCGCCGCCGGGACCTGCCCTGGGGCGAACGCGAGCGCGAGTTCCAGCTCTATCGCCGGGGCCGCTACGTGGAGTTCAACCTGGTCTACGACCGGGGCACGCTGTTCGGGCTGCAGTCGGGCGGGCGCACCGAGTCCATCCTGATGTCGCTGCCGCCGCTGGTGCGCTGGCAGTACGACTACCGGCCCGAGCCCGGCAGCCCGGAGGCGGAACTCACCGAGCGCTTCCTGAAGCCCACCGACTGGCTGGGCGGCTCGTGAGCCCCGCCACCGGGCCCGTGCCCTTCCACCTGGCGGTGCCGGTGGACGATCTGGAGCGGGCCCGCGGCTTCTACCTGGACCTGCTCGGCTGCGCCACCGGCCGCGAGGACGCGCGCTGGCTGGACCTGGACTTCTTCGGCCACCAGCTCACCCTCCACCTGGCCGAGAGCGGCGGCGGCGAGGCGGCCAATGCCGTGGACGGCGATGCCGTGCCGGTGCGCCATTTCGGCGTGATCCTGGCGCCGTCGGACTGGCAGGCCCTGGCCGACCGGCTCACCGCCGCCGGCGTCGAATTCCTGATCCAGCCGCGGGTGCGTTTCCGCGGCCAGCCGGGCGAGCAGCGCACGATGTTCCTGCGCGACCCGACCGGTAACGCGCTCGAGTTCAAGAGCTTCGCCGACCCGGCCCGCATCTTCGCCCGGGACTGACCCGGTGCGGGCGTGCTGGCCCGCCGTTCCGGCGCTATGCTAACGTCCTTCGAGCCTCCTCATAACAACCATCCCGGGGCGAGCGAGCGGTGAACCGAATGCTGCATCTGGCCTGGCTGCCGCTGATGACGGCGCTCTGCCTCGTCGCGACGGCGGAGGCCGCCTCCCTGCGCCACGCCGAGGGCGCCGCGGGCAGTCTGGTGCTGGCGGACGAGATCGGCCTGCGCGCCGACGGGCGCAAGGTCTACATCGTCCAGCTCCGGCGGGCCGGCGCCGCGGAGCACTTCGCGAAGACAGCGGCGGCGGGGCGGCCGGCCTCGATGAAGGCGATGCAGTCGACCGGCTTCAGCCGCGAGTCCGCCGCGGTGAAGTCCTGGGTGGCGGCGAGCGACGCGGCCCAGGCGAGCGTGCTGGCGAAGACCGCCCCCGGCGCCGCCACCGTGTACGACTACCGTTACGGGTTCAGCGGTTTCGCCGCCGCGCTGACGCCGGCCCAGGCGGATCGCCTGCGCCACATGCCGGAGGTGGCCGGCGTCTGGGAGGACGAGATCCGACCGCTGGCGACGAACGAGACTCCCACCTTCCTCGGCCTGTTCGACAACACCGACGGTCTCACCGGCGCGCTGGGGCTGGAGGGCGAAGGTCTCGTCATCGGCGTCATCGACAGCGGCATCACCCCCGACCACCCGAGCCTGAAGGACACCCGGGAGGCGGACAAGCCGCGCATCTGCCGCACCTCCTTCGCCGAGAGCTTCATCGGCCTGTGGCTGTGCCGGCGCTTCGAGGTGCGCGACGACCTGCAGGTGTTCGATCCGCCGGAGGACTGGAACGGTATCTGCGAGTCCGGCGAGGACTTCGCCGAGACCGTCTGCAACAACAAGCTCATCGGCGCCCGTTATTTCGTGCAGGGCGCGCTGGAGACCGGCGAGCTGGATCCGGGCGAGTTCCTCTCTCCCCGGGACGCCGACGGCCACGGCACCCACATCGCCACCACCGCCGCCGGCAATCCGGTGACCGCCTCCGTGGCGGGGACGGAACTCGCCAGCATCCGCGGCATGGCGACGAAGGCGCGCGTGGCGGTGTACAAGGCCTGCTGGCTGCGCCCGGGCGACACACGGGCCAGCTGCAACACCTCCGACCTGGCCCGCGCCATCGATGCGGCCGTGGCGGACGGCGTCGACATCATCAATTACTCCGTGGGCAACTCGCTGGCCACCGTCAGCGGCCCGGACGACATCGCCCTGCTGGCCGCCGCCAAGGCCGGCATCTTCACCGCGGTAGCCGCGGGCAACGAGGGGCCGGGTCTGCGCACCATCGGCTCGCCGGGTAGCTCGCCGTGGGTGACCACGGTGGCCGCCTCCACCCGCCCGGGCGTGAACTTCCTCGAGGCGATGGAGGTGACCTCGCCGCCGTCGCTGGCTGGCAAGTACGCCTCGCGGGAGGCGAGCTTCACGCCGCAGCTGGAGGACACCGGCAGTGTGGAAGAGCAGCTGGTGATCGTCGACGACGACAGCGTGGACACCGACACGGGCACCGCGGACGGCACCACCTACGACGCCTGCCAGCCGCCCGTTAACGGCGACGAGCTGACCGACAGGATCGCGCTGCTCGTGCGCGGCGGCTGCACCTTCAGAACCAAGATCCGCAACGTCGAGGACGCCGGCGCCATAGCCGCGCTGGTGTTCAACAACGCCGGCGAACCCTTCGTGATGACCGGCACCGCCGACTCGGTGGACATCCCGGCGGTCATGATCGGCCAGGCGGACGGCCGGCTCCTGTTCGACGCCATCAACGTGGACGAGGAGATCGTCGAGGTGCGCCTGGCAGCGGGCCTGTTCCTGACCGAA
>CAZRSA010000059.1:0-15976 GCA_964602525.1 uncultured Woeseiaceae bacterium | reverse complement strand
CCACCACGAACCGCTCCACCGGGCCCACCGGCAGGGTGAGCGTGCGCCCGGTCTGCGAGACCGCGCCCAGCGCCCGGAAGCGATAGAAATAGTCCCGTCCGGGCTCGAGGCCCTCCACCTCCACCTTGACGGTGTAGTCGCGTGCGGGCAGCGCCACCGTCGCGCCCTTGCGCAGGATGCGTTCGAACTCCGGGTCCGCGGCCAGTTCCCACGTGACCTCCGTCTGCGTTTCGAAACGCGGTGTCACCCGCGTCCACAGCAGGATGCCGGTGGCCGTGGGATCGCCGCTGGCGACGCCGTGGATGAAACTCGCCGCGGGGCTGGCCTTCGCGGGCGGCAGCGCCAGCGCCAGCGCGGCGCCGGGCAGGAGATGGGTGACGAAACGGCGTCGGGTCAGTCTCATGGCTGCAAACTCAGAACGGTCGCCAGGTCGCCTCGATACCGTACATGCGCGGCGGACCGCCGATGAAGGTCGGCGTGCCGAAGGCGCCGCCGGTATTGCCGGCGTCGATGATGTAGTCCTTGTCGAACAGGTTCGACACGTAGCCCTCGACCGACCAGCGGCCGTCGGCGGAGTCGTAGCCTAACCGAAGATTCGCGAGCTGCACATCGTCCTCCGCGATCTCCAGGCCGGCGATCGGCGCGTTGGCATCTTCGAAGAAGACGTCGCTGCGGTAGCTGGCGGTCAGCGTCGCGAACAGGCTGCCCGCCGCGCCCAGCTCCTGCGTGTAGGTCAGCCCCGCGGAAGCCGTCCATTCCGGCTGGAGCCGGAAGCGGTTGCCGGCGAAGGCCTGGGGATTGCCCTCGGAGTCGGTGTCGTCGAACTGGGCGTCGATATAGCCGAGGTTGACGAAGAACGACAGCCAGGGCGTGAGCTCACCGCCCAGCGAGCCCTCGAAGCCGGCATTGGTGGCCTCGCCGGCGTTCACCGGTGTGACGTCGCCGGTGTCCGTGTCGATGATGGAGGTCTGGAAGTCCTCGTACTCCTGGTAGAAGACGGCCGCATCGTAGAAGAGGTTGCCGAAGCGGCCCTTGATGCCGACGTCGTAGCTCAGGATCTGCTCCTCGGGCAGGACGGTGACGATCGGCGTCGGGTTCGCGGCGCCGCCGACACCGGCCACGTCCACCACGTTGGCTCGCCGGCCTTCGGCGATGCTGGCATAGAGGAGCAGGTTCTCGTTCGGTGCGAAGTCGATCAGCAGCCGGGGCGTGATGTCGTCGAATTCCCGGGTGTCGGACTCCACCAGCACGCCGCCCGTGTTGCCGAAGGGCAGCAGCGGAGCGCCACCGGTCAGCACCGCCGGGTTGCCGGTGGCGAGGAAGCCGCTCTTCTTCTCGTCGTAGACGTAGCGCAGGCCGGCCGTGACGTTGATGCGGTCGGTAAGCGCCCAGGTGCCGTCGAGGTAGACGGACCAGGTATCCGTCTCGCCGGTGTTGGCGAAGAGGTCGTTGTAGATCACCGGTACCGGCAGGGCGGAATTCACGGAGCCGTCCGGGTTGACGCAGGGCACGCCGGGCACGAGCCCGCTGCACACGGCGAAGACGCCCTCGTCCGTGGAAAAGGGTACGCCCTGGCGGCCTTCCTCGTGGAAGAAGCTCACGCCGGCGAAACCGGCGAAGCGGTCGCCGCTGTCGAAGTTGACCCGGAACTCCTGGCTGTACTGCTCGCCATCGGCGTCCTCGGCGAACTCCAGCCAGTAGGCGGCGGTGCCGTCGGCGTCGAACACCTCCAGGGAGTCGAACTCGCGCCGGTTCGTGATCGAGGTCAGGCTCCAGGCGTCGCTGATCTCGTAGTCGGCCTGCAGGGTGATGCTCCAGACCTCGCGCTCGATACCCAGGCGTCCGCCGAGGAAGTCGTTGGCCGTTGCGCCGTGGGGGCCGAGCTCGGCGAAGCTGTTGGGGTCGGTCGTGCCGCCCGTCGGCGGTATGGTGCCGCTCTTGAAAGAGGTGCCGGACGGCGTGTCTTCCTGGTAGTTGAGGATCAGGTCCAGCGCCAGCGCGTCGGTAGGCGTCCACGTGAGGAAGCCCCGCAGGGCGAGCGTCTCCGTGCCGTTCAGGTCCTCGGCGTCCAACCCGATGGGCTGCTGCGAGCGGGACGAGCCGTCGATGTTCTCGATGTAGCCGTCGCGCTCCTTGTAGATCCAGGCGAAGCGCCCGCCGATCTTCTCGCCGAGAGGACCGGAGACGTAGCCGCGGGTCTTGACCATGCCGTAGTCGCCGGCGCCGATGCCGATCTCGGCTTCCGTCTCCTCGGTCGGCCGTGCGGAGATGAGGCTGATGGCGCCGATGCTCGCGCCCGAGCCGAACAGCGTCGCCTGGGGGCCCTTAAGCACCTCCACGCGCTCGAGGTCGTGCAGCTCCACGACGGAGCCGCGGGAGCGGCTGATGTCGACGCCGTCCTGGTAGATGGAGACCCGGGGCGCGATCTGGGCCGAGCCGCTGTCGGAGGTGATGCCCCGGATCACGAAGCCCGGGTTGTTGACGCTCTGCTCCTGGACGACCAGGCCGGGCACGTAGTCCGAGAGTTCGTTGAACTCCTCGATGCCCACCTCTTCCAGGAACGCGCCGTCGTAGGCGGTGACGGTCAGCGGCACCTCCAGCGCGCTCTGCTCGCGCTTCTGGGCGGTGACGGTGATGACTTCCAGAACTTCGTCGGCGGCGGGCTGCTGCGCGTAGGCCAGGCCGGGCAGTGCCGGCGCAATCAGCAGGCCGATCCAGTGGCGGGGTCGCTTCATTCTCGTTCTCCTCCGACGCCTTGGCGTAGAAGCGCGAGAAATTAGCGGGCCTTCGGGTCAGCTCTGTTGCCGGTCGATTAAGGTTGTGTTTCAGCCCGGCCCGCCGTGCGCCGCCATGACCTGCCGCCCCAACTCAGACGAGGACTTCGCGCAGGGGCCGGCGGACGCTGGCCTTCGTCTTCGGGCCGTAGCCGAGGCGCAGCAGGAGCTGGGGGGTGTGGTCGGTGCCCATGACGTCCTGCAGGAGCGGGCGCAGCTGGGGCGTCTCCAGCGGCTGATTCAGATACGCCGCGGTGGCGCCGTCCGCGGCCAGGCGCAGCAGCACCCGGGACAGTGCCCGGCCGGCGCGCAGCCAGTCGGCGGCACCGTCCTCCGGCGTGCTCAGGATGGCCAGCAGCGGCGAGCCCGCCATGATCTTCTTCGCATCGCCGGCGGCGACGCCGTTGCCCAGGTCGAAGGTGCGGATGACCAGCGCGCCCACCGGCGAGAGCACGTCCGGCATGCCGAAGGCCTCGCCGGACATGCCGTCGCGGCTCTCGGAGCGGCGCGAATGCACCCAGGAGGCGAGTTCCCGGCGGAAGTCGGGGTCCGCGAACTGGGTACGGTCGCCCTCGGCCACCAGGTCGGCGATCTCGGACTTGGTGGCATCGTCCGCCGCCAGCGTCAGGTCGGCCCCCTGCGCCTGCGCCAGTCGCCGGCAGCGCTCCTGCAGCGGCTCCGGCAAGGGACGTTGCTCGAACGCGTGGCGGGTGGTGCGCCGTTGCGGGATGGCCTCGAACAGCGCCCGGTCCTCCGCGTCCGGCGCCATGGCATCGCCCAGCCGGAACCGTGCGAGCAAATCGGCCTGCGCGCCCTCGGGCAGCAGATCCACCACCGGCGCACGGCCGAAGTAACGCGCAGCCACCGCCAGGTGGTCCAGCGCCGCGCCGCAGGACATCGTGAGTTCCCGGTCCCGGGGATCCACCACGGGCAGCGCCCGGCGCCGATCGGCGTACAGTTCCACGCCGTCCTCGCGCAGCCGGAACAGCCAGGGCTGTGAGTTGTGGCTGGAGGGCGCCAGGATGGCGTAACCCAGCAGGAACCTCAGTTGCTCCTCGGCGCTCCCGTCGACGGGATACGGCGGCTTTTTCCTGGCGGCAGTGCGCTCCATGGCCCGGCTCCGTGCCTCTGCCCTGCCGACGCTAGGTCCGGCCCCGGGGACCGGCAATCCGGGCTTTCCGAGAGGCCTCCCGCTGCGGACGGATGACAGCGCCGGGCCGGTAGGTTAGCGTCGGGCGTCTGCGCCATCTGCCGGGGAGAGACCGCCTTGCTGACTGCCGACGCCGGAGAACTGGAAGGACTGCTGGAATTCCTGCGTGCCGCCGAACGGCTGAAGGAGACGGAGCGCCATGCCTGGACCTCCGGCGGCCGGCGCGAGAGCGTCGCCGAGCACACCTGGCGGCTCTGCCTGATGGCCATGCTGGTGGCGGACGAGTATCCGCAGCTCGACTTCGGCCGGCTTATCCGGCTCTGCATCGTCCACGACCTGGGCGAGGCGATCGGCGGCGACGTGCCGGCGCCGGCACAGGAGGAAGACCCGGACAAGACGGCGCGTGAACGGCGCGACCTCGGCGAGCTCGTCCGCCCGCTGTCGCCGCGGCTCAGCGCGACCATCCTGGCCCTGTGGGAGGAGTACGAGGCGGGCCGCACGCCGGAGGCCCGCCTGGCGAAGGCGCTGGACAAGCTCGAGACCATCCTGCAGCACACCCAGGGGGCCAACCCGCCGGACTTCGACTACCGCTTCAACCTGGACTACGGCCACCGCTACACCTCCGACGATCCCCTCATCCTGCTGCTGCGCGAGCTGCTGGACGTGGAGACCGAGCGCCGCGCGGTGGCCGCTGAGGCGGGGGCTTCCTGATCCGGTCCGCACGGCCGGTACCTCCGCGCGCCGCGTTCAGTCCGGCGGCACCTGCTGCTCCTTCGCGTGGGTGCGCAGGTGGGACTGCAGGTCCATGGCGATCTTCAGCGCGATCAGCAGCACCAGGCCCGCCACCGGCGCATCCAGCGCCGTCACCAGCGCGCCGCCGGCCAGTATGGTGACGTGCAGCAGCACGATGCGGCGGTAGGGGCGTGCCATCAGGGCCTTCGGCGATACGTTGCGATACTCGCCACGCAGCAGGAAGTTGACCACGAAGGAATAGCCGTGGCTCGCCACCAGTGCGAGTACCGGCAGCAGCAGATGCTCGGCGGCGATGATGTCGGTCACCAGCGCCGGGTCCGGCAGGGCGTCGGCCTCGCTCTCTACGCCGCCGAACAGGCTCAGCACCAGGCCGCCGTGCACGGCGGTGAACATGCCGTAGTGGACGCAGAAGAACGCCACCAGAAACAGCTTGCCGGCCCACAGCACCGGTTCCGTGGGCCGGGCGCTCAGCATGCGCGCGGCGTTGAAGAAGCCGATGACGACGTTCTCGAACCAGAACAGGAACAGGATGGGGAACACCGCCCAGTCCAGCGCGAACACACCGTACAGGGGCACGAGGTTCGCGAGGATCAGTACGAGCGCCGTCGAGTCGAGGCGGCGGATGTCACGGAGCAGCTGCATGGCAGCGCATCATACCTGCGCGCGCCCCCGCCGAACCGCTATGCTGTTCGCGCCATGCAACGGAACGGGTCCATGAGTGTCTGGTCGGCGCCCGCCGAGGCCGTCGCCGGCGGCCGCCGCCATACGCCGGTGGAGCGGGGCGCGGCGATGTCCCGCGCCCGCTTCCTGGAGCTGCTGGGGGAGAGCACGGCCTTCGCCGACTGGTATTCGGAGCTGCTCGCCCGCGCTCCCTGGCCGGCCTTCTACTGGGAGAATCCGCCGTTCGCGGACGCCGGCATGGAGCGGCCGGCGGAGTTCGTGCTGATGGAGGCGCCCGCGTTGGCCGGCATGCAGCCGGACCCGGAGACCTTCCGTGATCATTTCGGCACCGGCGCCGGCGTGGTGAGGTTTCCGAACCTGGGCGGCGACGCCCTGCTGGTCGTGCCCGAGCCGGCGGCCGACAGCGGCGCCTATCCTCACCTGGCCGCGTTCCTCCGCCACGGGCCGCGGGAGCAGATTCGCGAACTCTGGCGGACGACCGCCCGGGCCGTTGCCGGGCGCCTCGGCGAGGCGCCGCTGTGGCTCAGCACCTCCGGCACCGGCGTGGCCTGGCTGCACGTGCGTCTGGACCGGCGGCCCAAGTACTACCAGTACGCACCCTACCGGGAACGGGGATGAGGAACCGGACCGCGATAGCGATAGCGATAGCTGCGCTCGCCGCCGCGCTGGCGCTGCTGCCCTGCAGCGGCGCGGCGGCGCCGCCCGGCTGCCCGTCGGCGGTGCTGGGCTACGCCGTGGCGCCCGGCGTCGCGCTGTCCGAACCTGCGGGAGCGGAGGTCGCCACCCGCGAGTGGTCCCTGGCCGCGTGCTTCCTGTCCGGGGGCGGCAGTGGGTACCGCTTCGACCTGGGCATGGACTACGCCTACACCCGTCACGAATACGAGGGGGTGGCGGGACGCGACCGGGACCTGCACCGGCTGCAGCTCCCCCTCGCGCTCGGCCGGCAGGGCCGCGGCTGGCGCGTCGACGCGCTGCTTGCTCCCGGCGTCGCTACCTCCTCCAACGTGTTCAAGGACCTGGGCAGCCGCGGGACGGAAGAGGACTTCCTGCTCACCGGCCGGGTCGAGCTGCGCCTGCGTCGCGGGCCGCGCAGTGCCTGGCTGCTGGGCGTGAGTCACGACCGCAGCCTCGGAGAAACCCGGACGCTGCCCGTCGTCGGCCTGGAATACCGCCCGTCCGCCGCGCTCGGTCTGCGGCTGGCCTGGCCGGACCCGGCCCTGGAGGTGGCGCTTTCCCCGCGCCAGTCGCTGGTGCTGGACGCCTTCCCCGCCGGGCAGCGCTGGCACGTCGTGAGCGACGAGCTCGGTGAGACGTTCGACTACCGCCTGGAGGGCTGGCGGGTCCGCGCGACCTGGAGCTACCGGCTGGCCGGTTCGGTCCTGCTCGACCTCGGGCTGGCCCGCGAGTTCGGCCGCGAACACGGTTTCACAGACGATACCGGCCGGCGCATCGAGGCCGGTGCCGACGCCGGTTATCGCTTTATGCTGGGCCTCCGCATCGGCGCCGCGCCGCTGCCCAGGGGGCGCGGTCCGGCTCTGCCGCGGCTCGCGCCGTCGACCGGGGCGGCGGGTCGGGCTACTCTCGGTCCATGAGCGAGAACGCGAAGAACGCCCTGCTGATCGACCTGGACGGCGTCGTCTACGAGGGCGGGCAGGCGGTGGCGGGCGCCGTGGAGGCCGTCCGCTGGATGCAGCAGGAGGGTATCCCCCGCCTGTTCCTCACCAACACCACCTCGCGGCCGCGCTCGGCGCTGGTCGACAAACTAGCCGGCCTCGGCGTGGAGGCCGGCGAGGACGACATCCTCACGCCTCCCGTGGCTGCGGCCGCCTGGCTGCGGGAGCACCGCGTGGGTACCGTCGCACCGTTCGTGCCCGCTGCCACCGCAGCGGAATTCGATGTCTTCGACCGCCCGGAAGGCGAGTCGGAGGAGCCCGTCGATGCCGTGATCGTCGGCGACCTCGCTGAGGACTGGTCGTTCGCGCGCCTGAACCGGGCCTTCCGGCTGCTGATGGCCGAGCCGGCGCCTCACCTCGTCGCCCTGGGGATGACCCGCTACTGGAAGGCGCCGGACGGGCTGCGGCTGGATACCGCGCCGTTCGTCGTGGCGCTGTCCCATGCCAGCGGCGTGGAGCCGGTGGTGCTCGGCAAGCCGGCGGAGCCTTTCTTCACCGCCGCGCTCGCGAGACTCGGCAGCGAGGCCGGCGAGACCGTCATGGTGGGCGACGACCTGCGCGCGGACGTGGGTGGCGCACAGGCCGCCGGCATCGACGGCATCCTGGTGCGCACGGGCAAGTACCGCGGCGAGGAGTCCGCCGGGGACGTCCGCCCCGCCGCCGTGCTGGATTCCATCGCCGACCTGCCCGGCTGGTGGCCGGGGCGCTGAGCGCGATGGCGAGCGGGACGGAATCCGGCAGGCCGGCGAAGAAAGAGGGACGCATCGCCCGGCAGGTGCGCATCGCGAAGGAGGTGCGGGCCGAGCCGCGCACCGCGCTCACGCTGATCCGGAGCTGGCTGGTCGGTCTCTGGACCGCCCGGGGCGGCGGCCTGTACGGCCTGGGCGTGGTGGTGAGCTTCCTGATCCTGGAGGCCCGCATGATCGCCGGCGACCTGGCGGAGAGCAGCGGTGTCGCCGATTTCCTCGTGGGCGAGTTCCTCGAGTTCGTCTTCCGGCTGGGCTTCATGTCCGTGGTGAACGGCTTCCTGGCGCTGCTCTGGCCCCTGTGGGTGCTGGAGCGGCTGGGCTTCTGGGGCATCGTGCTCCTGGCGGGCGCCTACGCCGCCTTCGAGTACGGCCTGCGGCCGCTGGTGGAGTCTCGTGTGCCGGAGCTGGCCCAGGCCCGCGAGGCGAAGGCGGCGCGGCGCCGCGAGAAGCGGGAGAAGAAGACGGAGCGGGCCCGGCGCCGGGCCGCGAAGAAGGCGCGCCGCCGCGGCCACTGACAGAAATGACGGCGCCGGCACCGCGTCCGTGTTGTAGCATGATCCATCCTTCGTCCGGGAACAGCGAGAGAGACAGCCCCGTTGAACGCTGAGATGAAAACCGGCTCCGGCCACCTCTGGTTCCGGGTTTTCAAGTACACCGTCTACTGCCTGCTGGCGCTGAACGTCTGGCTGTTCTTCCTGGACGACTACGCCGCCAGCAAGGAGGTGTTCGTCGACGGCGTCACCTGGAGCAACCTGGTGGAGGCGTTCTCGGCCACCGTGGACACGCTGGCCTGGGTCATCCTGCTCCTCCTGTTCGAACTCGAGACTGCGGTCATCCCGGACGAGAAGCTGCAGGGCCGGCTGAAGTGGGTGCTCTCGGCGCTGCGCGGGATCTGCTACGCCTTCATCGTCTACGCGTTCTACGGCTACGTCAGCAAGTACTTCGTGGTCACCGACCTGATCGAGCTGGGCCGCGTGAACGTGTGCACACTGGCCGACCAGGGCTATGCCTGGGTGGCCACGCTGGACGAGTACCCGCGCCTCACCGCAGAGACCTGCGCCGCCGTGCAGGGTCAGCCGATACTGCAGATTGCGGGCACGAGAATCGTGGGCACGCCAGAGCAGCTCGCACTGGCGAAGTCGCTGGCGCTGACGGACATCATCAATGCCGGCGACTGGCTGATCGTCGTGGCATTGCTGGAGGCCGAGGTGTGGCTGCAGCTGAAGGGCATGCTGAGCGACCGCCTGCTGGTCATCAACAAGTGGATCAAGGGTTTCCTGTACTCGGTGCTGTTCGCCTGCGCCATTTACTGGGGCATCGACGGAGACTTCCTCGACTTCTGGGACGCCTTCCTGTGGCTGGTGGCGTTCATCTTCATCGAGCTGAACATCTTCGAGTGGCACGAGGAGGCCAGTGAACAGGCCGAGCCGGAGCGGCCCGCACCCGCACGCTAGCCCTCGACGTCGTCCGCGTTGACCTGCCGGCTCAGGCGGCGCCAGCCGTGGGAGCAGGAGGCAATACAGACCGGCACCGCTCGGGTCACGGCCGCCTCGACGAAATGCGAGCCGGACCCTTGCCGTCGGTTCGTGCTAACCTCTCAGCAGGCGCTCGCCTGCCGCCAGCGATGGCCCGAATAACAACTAACAGACCCGACGATGACAAAAAACGCAGCCGACGACGGCGCGGGAGCCGGCACGGTTCCCGGCTTTCTGAATCGCTACCGCCGCCATCTCATCATCGTTGGCGTAGTGCTCCTGCTGTACACGGTCGCGGGTTTTTTCCTGGCGCCCTGGCTGATCGAGCGCCAGGCCGTCAGGGCGGTGGCGGAGCAGTTCGATTCCGAGCTGCGGCTCGGTGAAGTTGCCGTCAATCCCTTCGTGCTCAGCCTGCGTATCGACGATCTGGAACTGGACGACCCCGTGGGCGACCCCGTGGCGCGCATCGGGCAGATCTTCGTCAACTTCCAGTCCAGTTCCCTGTTCCGCTGGGCCCTGACCTTCGCCGAGTTCCGGGTGGAGTCTCCGGAAGTCTTCGTCTCCCGTGACGCGGAGGGCCGCTTCAACCTCGAACGCCTCCTCGCCGCGCAGCCGCCGCCGGATCCTGCCGACGAACTGCCGGAGCCGGCGCAGGAGGAAGGCGGGCTGATGCGGCTGATAGTCCACGAAGTGGCGATCGTCGACAGCGCCCTCGACTGGCGGGACGCGGTACCGCCGGAGCCCGTGGCGACCCGCTTCGGGCCGGTGGACGTGCGGGTGCAGGGTCTCAACACGCTGCCGGAACAGCCGGGCACGCAGGAGGTCGTGATTCGGACGGACAGCGAAGGCACGCTCACCTGGTCCGGGAGCCTCCAGCTCAATCCGCTGCGCTCGGCGGGCGAGGCGGCCATCGACGGTTCCCACTTCGCGTTGCTCTCCTCCTATATCCGGCACGAGACCGGACTGGACATCACGCAGGGCAATGCGGACATCGATTTCACCTATGCCGTCTCCACGGCGCCGGACGGCAGTCTCTCCGTCACGGTCGACGGCTTCGACCTCGTCCTGGACGGCGTCCGCGTGCAGACGTTCCCGGCGGCCGCGGACGGAGGATCCGGGCGTGAGCCCAGGGAGTTCCTGTCGCTGCCGCGCCTGGCGCTGAGCGGCGGCACCTTCCGCTGGCCGGAGCGCGCCGTATCCGTGACGGCCTTCGACCTCGACGACGCCGTGATCGACCTGCAGCGTGACGAGACCGGGATGCTGGATGTCGTGCGCCATCTGCCTGCGGCAGAGCCGGCCGAGGCGGCGGCGCCGGAGACGCCGCCGCCGGCGGCAACCCCGGAGCAGGAGGAGCCCTGGCGGCTCGCACTGGATGCGTTCAGGGTAAACAACCTGACGGCGCGCCTGCGGGACGAAAGCGTCAGCCCGACGGCCGAGACCTCGTGGGAGTCTGTCGACCTCGAGGTGCGCGATATCAGTAACGAACCCGGCGCCGCCTTCCCCACCACCGCCTCGCTGAGGGCAGGTCGCGGGGGCACCGTGACCGCGGAAGGCGAGCTGTCGGTGCTGCCGGAGGCCGTGGTCGATTTCGCCATCGAAATGGACGAGGTGGCGCTGATCGGCATGCAGCCCTACGTGCGGCCGCTGGCCGATGTGAGTTTCGATTCCGGAGATTTGAACATGCAGGTGCGCCTGCGCAGCTCGCCGGAGGACCCGCTGCGACTGGAGGGAGACCTTTCCATCGACGAGTTCCTGATCACCGAGACGGATCTCGACACCCGCCTGGGCAGCTGGGACCGGCTGGCGATCACCGACCTCGACTTCAGTCTCGCGGACGAGACGCTCCTCGTCTCCGAGGTACGCTTCGAGCGTCCCTACGGCGATATCCTAATCACCGAGGAGGGCGAGCTGAACCTCGGGCGTGTGGCCCGCGACGACGAGCAATCCGCGGCCGCCGGCGATGAGGGGGAACAGAAGGCCGGGACAGACGATAGCGACGGCGATGACGGCGCTGCAACCGAAGGGCCGGAAGCGACGGACGGCGAGGAACCGTCGCCGCCGCTCCGCGTGACGGTCGGCCGCATCGTGATCGCCGATGCCTCCGCTGATTTTGCGGACCGCTCGCTGCCGCTGCCCTTCGACGTGACGATATCGAAACTGCAGGGCGAGCTCTCCACCATCGACACCGCCAGCGCGGAACCTTCCCGGGTCTCCGCCGAGGGCACGGTCGACGAGTACGGTTTCCTGCGCGTGACCGGCAGCGTCACGCCGCTGGAGCCGGCCCGCGACACCGACCTCCGCGCGGAATTCGAGAACGTGGCGATGCCGAAGTTCTCCGCCTACTCGGTGCCCTTCGCCGGCCGGGAGATCGCGAGCGGCAGTCTCGACCTGGACCTGGGCTACGAGGTCGATGGCGGTCGCCTGGTCGGCGAGAACAATATCGTGCTGCGGGAGTTCGAGCTGGGGGAGACAGTCCCCCACCCGGACGCGATGAGCCTGCCGCTGGGACTCGCCATCGCGCTGCTGAAGGATTCGAGCGGGACCATCGACGTGGATCTGCCCGTGAGCGGCGACGTGAACAGTCCGGAATTCAGCATCGGCGGCATCGTCGGCAAGGCGCTGGTCAATCTGGTCGTGAAGATCGCCACCTCGCCTTTCGCGCTGCTCGGCAACCTCCTCGGCGTCCAGGCCAGTGACCTGGAGCAGGTGAGTTTCCTGCCCGGACGCGCCGACCTGACGCCGCCGGAGATGCAGACGGCGGCCAGTCTGGCCGAGGCGCTCACGCTGCGGCCCGAGCTCGTACTGGTGCTGCCGCCCGTGCATGTCGAGGACGCCGATGCCCGCGCGCTGCGTGAGGCGAGGCTCGAGGCCGCCGTGGAGGCGCGGATCGGGGGTATCCCGCCGGCGGCTGGTGAGGAGGCGATGTACGACGAGCGGCTGCGCGAGACGCTCGAAGCGCTGTACCGGGAGGCCGCAACGGCCGAGGGTCCGGGGGCGGTCCTGGAAGAACTCCGGGCCGCCCATACCGTGCAGGCGCCGGAAGAACAGGGCGGCGAGCCCCGTCTGGATGGCCCGGCCTACACCGAGGCACTGCGCGGGCAACTGATCGACCTGCAGACGCTGGAGCCAGGTGTCCTGGAGGAGCTGGCCCGGGAGCGCGCCGTCGGTTTGCGCGATACCATCCTGGCGGCCGGCAGCGAGCTGGAGGGTCGGGTCGTGCTGGCCGAGCCGAGCACGGTCGAACTGGGCGACAAGGGCCGCGTGCCGATGCGGGTCGAGCTGAAGGCGGGCGCCGCCGATGGTGATGGTGATGGTGATGGTGCCGGAGAGCCGGCGTCGAGCCCCGGACCGACGGGTGCCGGCGATGCAGCGGATGTGCCGGACGAACCGGGAGGCGACGATCCGTGAGGGCGTCCTTCCCGTCCCGTCTCTGAGGTAGAATCCGTCAGTGAACCGGTGACGGGGGCCGTAGCTCAGCTGGGAGAGCGTCGCGTTCGCAATGCGAAGGTCGGGAGTTCGATCCTCCTCGGCTCCACCACCACCGCTTCCCCATGGGGCGGCAGACAAGGAGAAGAGCATGGACGTGAGAGTACTGAAGGGCGCTCCGGCGCTGATCTTCGCCGCCCTGATCGCGGGTTGCGCCAGCGGGCCGGAACTGCGCACGGACTATGATCGCAGTGCCGATTTCTCGGCCTACGATACCTTCGGCTTCGCCGCGGAACTCGGGACCGACCGCGCCGGTTATGCCTCGCTGATCACGAATCATTTCAAGGATGCGGTGCGCGCCGAGATGGAGGCGCTCGGTTACCGCTATACCGAGCAGGACCCGGATCTCATCGTCAACTTCTTTACCCGCGCGGAGGAGCGCAGCGAAGTGCGAACTCGGCCTTCCATGACCATGGGCGCCGGCTATTACGGCTACCGCTACGGGTTGTACACCGCCTGGCCGCTCTATCAGCAGGAAGTCGACACGGTGCACTACCGGGTCGGCACCGCGAACATCGACGTCGTCGACGCGCAGCGCAAGCAGCTCATCTGGGAGGGCGTTGCCAAGGGCCGGCTCACCCGCGAGGCGCTGGAGAACCCGAGGCCGGCCATCGAGCAGACGGTGCACGACCTGTTCATGCAGTTTCCCACCCGCACGGACAGCGCCGCCAAAGACTGAGCAGGCGCCGGTACGCGGTCCGGGCTGCCCGCTACATCTCCTCGCGTCCGTGGGGCGCGTCGAAGTCGAGTGCCGGTCCCGCCGGTACGATGCGGGTGGGGTTGATCGTGTCGTGACTCTGGTAGTAGTGCTTGCGGATGTGCCCGAAGTTCACGGTCTCACGGATCTTCGGGTGCTGATACAGGTCCCGCGTGAAACTCCACAGGTTCGGGTAGTCGGCCAGCTGGCGGATGTTGCACTTGAAGTGGCCGTGATAGACCGGGTCGAAGCGCACCAGGGTCGTGAACAGCCGGATATCCGCCTCGGTCAGGGTGTCGCCCACCAGCCAGCGTGAGGCGGCAAGCCGTTCCTCCAGCCAGTCCAGGGTCTCGAACAGCGGATACACTGCCTCCTCGTAGGCTTCCTGGGTGGTGGCGAAGCCGGACTTGTACACGCCATTGTTCAGCGTGTGGTAGACCCGCTCGTTCACCGCGTCGATCTCCCCGCGCAGCGGCCCGGGGTAGTAGTCGCCGGCCTTGGCGCCGAGATGGTCGAATGCCGTGTTCAGCATGCGGATGATCTCGGCGGACTCGTTGTTGACGATGGTGTCGCGCTCGCGGTCCCACAGCACCGGCACCGTCACCCGGCCGGTGAAGGTGGGGTCGGCCTTCCGGTAGAGCTGGTAGAGGCGCTCCACGTTGTGGATCGGGTCCGGGACCACGCCCGGGCCGGGCTCGAAGGTCCAGCCGTGCTCGGCCATGTACCAGTGCACCACCGAGACGGGCAGCATCTCTTCCAGTCCCTTCAGCGCCCGCACGATCAGCGCCCGGTGGGCCCAGGGACACGCCAGCGAGACGTACAGGTGGTAACGGTCGGGTTCCGCGGCGAAGCCGCCTTCCCCCGACGGACCGGGTTCGCCGTCCGCCGTCACCCAGTTCCGGTATGCCTGTTCCTGGCGCTTGAACTTCCCGCCGGTGGACCCGGTGTCGTACCACTGATCCTTCCACTGGCCGTCTACGAGCAAACCCATGACTGGCTCCTTTCTTGTGCCGACAAAGAGAGGCGCCGGCCGGGGCGGCCCCGGCCGGCGCCTCACGACAGTCTATCCAAAGTCTACTGTTTCAGACGCGATGTCGCCGACTTCACCGCGGCGGACATCGACTGCCAGGCGCTCTCGGCGCCGGCCCTGATGTCCTCCCAGGCGTCGTCGCCGGCCTGCCTCAGTTCCTCCAGCCGCTTCGTCATCTCCTCACGGCGGGACTTCAGGTCCTCGATGGTCTCGGAGTAGTCCTCCTCGGCATCGGCCTGGCGCTGCTTCGCCTTCGCCTGCAGCTTGTCGATCTCGGCGTTCCATTCCTCGAGCTGGGCTTCCAGCTTCTTCTGATAGGTGCTCTTGTCGGCCATGCGCGGCCCTCCTTTTTTGCGCTCTTCACACAGACATGGGCGCGAATACGGCCGGATCAAGGTGCCGCCCGGGCATTTACCCCAAGGTCGCGTCCAGGTACATCATCACGGCGAAACCGGCCAGCAGCGAGAAGGTGGCGATGTTCTGCACGCCGCGCCGATGGGTCTCCGGGATGATCTCGTCGCTGATGATGAACAGCATGGCGCCGGCGGCGAAGGCCAGCGCCCAGGGCATCAGCGGCCCGGCCACCGACACCGCCGCACTGCCGAACAGCCCGCCGACCGGCTCCGCCAGCCCGGTGAGAAAGGCCACCAGCCAGGACTGCATGCGGGTATAGCCGGCGCCGATCAGCGAGACGGCCACCGCCAGGCCCTCCGGCAGGTTCTGGATGCCGATACCGGTGGCCAGCGACAGCCCATTGTCGATGTTGCCGCCGGCGAAGCCCACGCCCACGGCCATGCCCTCGGGGAAGTTGTGCAGCGTGATGGCAATGACGAACAGCCAGATACGCTCCAGGGCCGCGGTGTCCGGCCCCTCGCGGCCGCTCAGGAAGTGCTCGTGGGGCACGTAGCGGTGGATGCCCGCCAGCGCCAGCGCGCCAAGGGCCAGGCCCGCTATGACCACGGCCACGGCCGCCTCCCTGCCGCCGAATTCCGCCTCGCCGTAAGCGATGGCGGGCAGCAGCAGGGAGAAGAACGAGGCGGCCAGCATGATGCCGGCGGCGAAGCTCAGCAGCAGGTCCTCGGTGGCGTCCGTGAGCCGGCGGACGAAGAACACGCCCAGGGCTCCGACGCCGGTGCCCAGCCCGGCCACGAGGCTGGCGACGAAGCCGAACCAGACGACGTTGACGGCGGTTTCCTGCATGTGGGGTACCATTCAGCGGTGAAGGGGCCGGGGGTGAAACCCTTCTGTGGAATCGGGCCTGAGGGCCCTCCTACAGTACGGCGCCTGAAAGCACTCCTACAGTACCACCGTGCCGAGCCGTACCGCGCCCTGCCGAAAAATGCCAGCTCCTCCCGACGATCCCCACGCCAAGCCCGTGCAGGAGGCGGAGTTCCGCTTTTACGAGGAGCTGAACGACTTCCTGCCGCCGGCCCGGCGCAAGCGCAGCTTTGTCCACCGCTTCACCGACACGCCCTCGGTGAAGGACACCGTCGAGGCCCTCGGCGTGC
>CAZRSA010000058.1:0-16030 GCA_964602525.1 uncultured Woeseiaceae bacterium | reverse complement strand
GACGGCCGTGCTCCACCGGCACCAGCGGGTCCTTCTCGCCGTGGATCACCAGCGTGGGCGCCTCGATCTGCGGCAGGAGTTCGGTGCGGTCGCCGGAGCCGAGCACGGCCCAGAGCTGCCGGCCCACGCCGGGCGTGTAATGGTTGCGGTCGTAGCTGCGGCTGAGATAGGCGTAGCGATACTCCTCGCTGTAGCCGTGGGTGGGGCTGCCGATGGCCCCCACCAGGTCCACGGTGCGCGCGATCGACGCCTCCCGGCTCTCTGCGGCCGACGAGCGGCTCAGCAGCTTCTCCGTGACCTCCGGGTCGCCGGGCGGGAGCTCGGGATCGCCGCTGGTGGACATGATCGAGGTCAGCGTGAGCACCCGCGCCGGGTGCCGTGCGGCCACGATCTGGGCGACCATGCCGCCCATCGACGCACCGACGAGGTGGGCGCGCTCGACCCCCAGGGTATTCATCAGGCCGACGGTGTCCGCCGCCATGTCGTCGAGATCGTAGGGTGGGTCCAGGTCCCAGCCGAGCCGGAACTTCACCATGGGCCACCAGCCCAGTCGGTCGGCCTCCCACAGCTTCTCGGAGAGCCCGGCGTCCCGGTTGTCGAAGCGGATCACCCGGTAACCCGCGTCGGCCAGCCGCAGCACCAGTTCATCCGGCCAGTGGATGAGCTGGGCGCCCAGGCCCATGACCAGCAGGACCACCGGATCGTCGGGCTCACCGAACTCCTGGTAGGCGATGGAGATGCCGTTCGCGTGGGTGAAGTAGGTCGGGTACTCGGTGAACTGCGCGGGCTGGGCCTGCACGGCCGCGGCACCGGTCAGCAGCAGGATGGCGGCGAGTCGTTTGAACATCGTTCGGTTCCGGCGTGAATACGGCCTGAATACGGCCAATACCCTATGTGAACTCGCCACGCTTGACCACCCTCTTACCGACCCGGCATGTCGCGGCTGCAGCATGGCAATCGTCATCCGACCTGCTAGACTGATCCTCGGCAATATGCGTGCCGCCGGTCGGTCACGCAATGTGACCGGCCGCTTCAGATCTGTAAGGGGGGAGGATTATGAAGCGTGTCTCATCACGTCGCCGGCAGCTGCCGGCAGGCGCAACCATCCTGTTCGTCTCGGCCTCGCTGGCAACCGGACCTGCAGTGCAGGCCCAGGAAGAGGGCGCAGACGGAGTCTTCGTCGAGGAAGTCGTGGTCACGGCCCAGCGCCGGGCCGAGTCGCTGCAGGAGGTGCCAATCGCGGTCTCCGCATTCGACTCGGCGGCGCTCGAGCGGCTGCAGATCGAGCAGTTCACCGACCTGCAGTTCTCCACGCCGAACGTCACCTACTCCAAGGCGAACTTCACCGGCAACAACTTCCAGATCCGCGGCATCGGCAACGCGCTGGTGGCGGCATCTTCCGACAGCGGCGTGGGCATCCACGTAAACGACCTGCCGCTGAACTCGCCGCGGCTGTTCGAGCTGCCCTACTTCGACATCGAGCGCATCGAGATCCTGCGCGGGCCGCAGGGCACGCTGTTCGGACGCAACGCCACCGGCGGCGTGGTCAATATGATCACCCACAAACCCGTGGATGCCTTCGAGGCTTCGACGGAAGTGGAGATCGGCGACTATTCGAGCACCCAGGCCCGGGGCATGCTCAACATCCCGCTGAGCGACGAGCTCTTCGTGCGCTTCGCCGGCATCGTCACCAAGCGCGACGGCTACACCGACAATCTATTCACCGGCAACGACGTGGACGACCGGGACAGCTACGCCGTGCGGGCGGCGCTCAGGTGGCTGCCGAACGATGCGACCACCGTCGACTTCATGGCTTCCTGGTTCGACGAGGATTCCAGCCGCACCCGCTCCCAGAAGCAGATGTGCAACAACGATCCGACCGGCGTGCTCGGCTGTCTGCCCGACCGGCTCGAGTTCGAGCTGCCGAACGCCGCCGCTACCATCGCCGCCGGGCTGTCCAGCGACCTGGTCCTGGGTCCCGTGGCGCTGGCGCCGTTCGGCCTTGACCTGTACGCAAATTCACCGAACCCGGCCGATTTCCGTCAGGTGCACATGGATATCGAGCCGGTCTACAAGTCCGACGAGCTGTTCCTCGACCTGCACATCCAGCACCAGTTCGAACGCCACACGCTGAACGTGCTGGCCGGTTACCAGGACACCAGCGTGTTCTCCGAGGCGGACTACAACAATGCGGTTGGCGGCGCCTATCCCGCGCTGTCCGATCCCGCCTGGGCGGCCACCATGCAGGCGGCGTTCCCGATCGTCTACAACACCTATTTCGCGCAGGGCGCGGTCCCGCTGTCCGAGATAACGGACTCCGACGTGGGCGTCATCGGCGGTGAGATCCGCAGCTTCTCCACGCTGGCCGACGCCTACGACCGTTCCTCGGGCGAGAGCGACCAGACGATGTTCGAGCTGCGACTCTCCTCCGACTACGACGGCGCCTGGAACTACCTCCTCGGCGCAAACTGGTTCGACTTCGAGAACTGGACGGACTACCACGTCGTCGCCAACGGCCTCGACTATTTCTCCCTGCTCGGTTCGGGCGTCGACGGCATCGCGATCCCGACGCCCTACTTCCTGAGCGACACGGATCTCTACGGCCTCACCTCGACGGCGGCCTTCGGCGAGCTCTACTACGCGCCGGCCGATACCGTGAAGATCACGCTCGGACTGCGTTTCACCCGGGACGAGAAGGAGATCCGCGACCGGGCCCCGCTGTTCGCCGGTCAGCCGACGCCGATCGGCTCGGACAGCGTCGTGCTGCCGCCCTACCGGGAGGACACCGTGGAGTTCACGGAGACCACCGGCCGCCTGGTGGTCGACTGGACGCCGGACGTGGGCTTCACCGAGAACACACTGGTCTACGGCTCCTACTCGCGGGGCTACAAGGGCGGCGGCTTCAACCCGCCCTTCGACCCCGCCGTCTTCCCGAACACGAGCCCGAACTTCGAGCCCGAATTCATCAACGCCTACGAGATCGGCACCAAGAACACCCTGGTCAACGGCCGACTGCAGGCGAATCTGACCGGTTTCTACTACGACTACGAGGGGCTGCAGGTCTCGCGCATCCAGAACCGGACCTCGTTCAACGACAACGTGGACTCGAAGATCTGGGGCGCCGAACTCGAGCTCACCATGCTGCCGACGGACCGCTGGCTGCTGAACGCCAACCTGTCCTATCTCAGGACGGAGATCGGCGACGTCTCACTGGTGGACACGCGGGATCCGACCGGCGGCGACCCGGGCGCCACACTGATCAAGGACTACGTCAACTACTCGAACTGCGTCATCAACGCCAACGGCGGCCCGCCTGTGATCCCGACGCTGCAGTCGCTGATAGGCGCAGTGCCGGAGCTGGCCCCCGTGTTCGGTCCGCTGCCGTTCTCGGTCTGCGAGACGCTGGCCGGCCTGGACTTCTCGGCCTTCGGCCTGCCCTACACATGGACGGACGGCAACCAGGTCCCGCTGGAGGGCAACGAACTGCAGAACTCGCCAGAACTCTCGTTCAGCTTCGGCGCGCAGTACACCTTCCCGCTGGCCGCCGGCTACGAGCTGAGCATCCGCGGCGACTACTACTGGCAGGACGACAGCTGGGGACGCATCTTCAACCGCGACCCGATCGATCGCATCGAAAGCTGGGACATCGTCAACGCCCAGGCCACGCTGACCCCGGACGACGGCAGCTGGTACCTGCGCGCCTTCGTGCAGAACCTCGCCGACGACGACAACGTCACGGGCCTGTACGTGACCGACCCGTCCTCGGGACTGTTCACGAACGTGTTCACGCTGGAGCCGCGCCGCTACGGGCTGGCCTTCGGCATCAACTTTGACTGACGGGGCCGGGCGGGCACCCGGACAGGGCGGCGGGCTCCGGCCCGCCGCCCTTCTCTTTGCCGGCGCGTGCCGGTTTCAACCGGGGCGTCGATGTTACATAATCGATGCGCGCAGCCCGTTCGCGGGACAGCCGGCAGCCAAAGCGAGGCCCCTACATGCTGAAGCACCGATTCGACGTCCGCCGCCGACTCCTGTTCGTTGAACCGGAAGAGGAACTCGCCGAAGAGGACTTCCGCAAGCTCGCCAAGGCCGTGGACGGCTTCATCCGCATGCACGGCGACCTGAACGGCATGGTGATACACGCGGACGGCTTCTCCGGCTGGGAGGACTTCGGCGCCCTCACGGAACACCTGACCTTCATCCGCCAGCATCATCGCCAGGTGGCCAAGGTGGCGCTGGCGGGCGACGAGGCGATCGCGAAGCTCATCCCGTCCGTGGTTGGTCATTTCGTCGCCGCGGAGACCCGCCACTTCCCCGCCGGCGAAGTCGAGGCCGCCGCGGACTGGGCGGCGGCGCCCTGAGCCGCGCCGCGGTCGCCCGTACGCCCGGCTTGGTCCGGGCAAGGTCCGCCGGTAAGCTCTGACCCATGCGTCGATCGGCCACCGGGTAGCGAATGGAAGGCCCATACACCATCTACGGGGCGCTGGGCTCGCCCTATTCCATGAAGATGCGCGCCGTGCTCCGTTACCGGCGGCTGCCCCACATCTTCGTGAGCGCCATGCCCGGCGACGAGCCGATCGCCCACGTGCGTCCGCCGGTGATACCCGTCCTGCTCTTCCCCGACGGCAGCTGGCATGTCGACTCCACGCCCATCGTCGAGACGCTGGAGCGTGACCTGCCGCCGATGCGCTCCCTCGTGCCCGAGGACGCGGCACTCGCCTTCCTCGCCTGGCTGGTGGAGGACTTCGCCGACGAATGGGGCACGAAGATGATGTTCCATTATCGCTGGTACCGGGAGGCGGACCAGCAGGCCTTCAGCCACTGGGGCGCCTTCGACCGACTGGCGGGACGCGGGCGGGCCGCGATCGAACGCGCGGCCGGGGCCTTTGCCGCCAGGCAGATCGCCCGCATGCCGCTGGTGGGCTGCACCGGGGAGAACCGGCCCCTCATCGAGGAGACCTTCCGCGAGCTCGTCGCGCTGCTCGAGGCCCACGTCACCGGGCGTCACTTCCTGTTCGGCAGCCGCCCCTCGGTGGCAGACCTCGGCCTGTACGGCCAGCTCTCCCAGCTCGCCAGCGACCCGACGCCGGCGGCGCTGATGCGCGTCGAGACGCCCTATGCCTTCCGCTGGGTCACGCACCTGGACGACGCCAGCGGCATCGAGGGTGAGTGGCTGGGCCCGGCGGACGCCGGCAGCGATCTGCTGGACGGCCTGATGGCGCTGTGCCGGGAGGTCTACCTGCCCTTCCTCGCGGCGAACGACGCCGCCGTTCGGGCCGGCGAGGACGAGTTCGCGGTCGAGCTCCGCGGCCGCCGCTGGCGCCAGGGCACGTTCCGTTACCAGGCCAAGTGTCTCGCCCGGCTGCGGGAGCGCTACGCGGCCCTCGACGGCGGCGCCCGGCGCCGGGTGGAAGCCGCACTCGGCGATCCCGCCGCGGGCATCCTGGCGGAAGGCGGCCCATGAGCGGCGCACACGATCCCCGGCTGGACGGCGAGCTGCCGCGAGTCGACCGGCGCCGCCTGCTCACCGTCCTGCGCGAAGTGCTGCCCGCTGAGGCGGTACTCGACAGCGACGAGGCGATGGCGCCGTTCGAATGCGACGGGCTCTCGGCCTACCGACAGCGTCCGGCCGCCGTGGTGCTGCCGGAAACCACGGAACAGGTACAGGCACTCCTGCGGCGGATGAGTGATATCGGTGTGCCGGTGGTGACCCGGGGGGCGGGCACGGGGCTCTCCGGCGGCGCCCTGCCGCTGGCCGAGGCCGTGCTGCTGGTCATGACGCGCTTCAACCGCATCCTCGAAGTGGATCGCGACAACCGCTGCGCCCGCGTGCAGCCAGGCGTCACCAATGCCGCCATCTCCGAGGCGGTGCGGGATCTCGGCCTCTATTACGCACCCGATCCCTCCTCCCAGATCGCCTGCTCCATCGGCGGCAACGTCGCGGAGAATGCCGGCGGCGTCCATTGCCTGAAATACGGTCTCACGGTGAACAACGTGCGCTCGCTGGAACTCGTCACGATCGACGGCGAACGACTGCGCCTCGGCTCGGCCGCGCTGGACGGCCCCGGCTTCGACCTGACTGCACTCGTCACCGGCTCGGAGGGCATGCTCGGCGTCATCACCGAGGTCACGGTGGACCTGCTGCCCATCCCCGCGTGCCGGCGGGTGCTGCTGGCCGGTTTCGACGCGGTGGGCGCCGCCGGCGACGCCGTGGCCGCCATCATCGCCGCCGGCATCGTGCCCGCCGGCCTGGAGATGATGGACGAGCCCGCCATCCGCGCCGCGGAGGCCTTCTGCAGCGCGGGCTACCCCACGGATGCGGCGGCCGTCCTGATCTGCGAGCTGGACGGCGTGGAAGAAGACGTGGCGGACGAGGCCGCCCGGGTACGCGCCATCCTGGAGGCGGCGGGCGCGCGCGGCATCCGCGAGGCCACCGACGAGGCCCAACAGACCCGGCTCTGGCAGGGCCGCAAGAGCGCGTTCCCGGCCGTGGGCCGCATCTCGCCCGACTACTATTGCATGGACGGCACCATCCCCCGGCGGGAGATCGCGCGGGTGCTGCAGGGCATCGCCGAACTGGCCGGGCGCTACGGGCTCGGCGTGGCGAACGTGTTCCACGCCGGCGACGGCAACCTGCACCCGCTCATCCTGTACGACGTCACGAAGCCCGGCGAACTGGAGCAAGCCGAGCGTCTCGGCGGCGATATCCTGGAACTCTGCGTGAGCGTCGGCGGCACCATCACGGGCGAGCACGGGGTGGGCCGGGAGAAGATCAATCAGATGTGCATCCAGTTCCCGGAGGCCGAACTCGCCGCCTTCCACGCCATCAAGGCCGCCTTCGACCCCGACGGCCTGCTGAACCCGGGCAAGGCGGTGCCGACGCTGGCCCGCTGCGCCGAAATCGGCGGGATGCACGTGCACCGGGGCGAACTGCCGCACCCCGAGCTGGAACGGTTCTGACCGTGGCCGCTGCGGACCCCGCCACCGACGAAGCTCTGGCCGACCTGGCCGCGCACATCTCCGAGGCCTCCGCCGCGGGCGAGCCGCTGGCGGTTCGCGGCGGCGGCAGCAAGGACTTCCTGGGCCACGCCATCGACGGCGCGGAACTCGGCACGGGCGCGTGCCGGGGCATCGTCGCCTACGAGCCGAGCGAACTCGTCGTCACCGCGCGTGCCGGCACGCCCCTGGCGGAGGTGGAGGCGGCGCTGGCCGCCGAGGGCCAGATACTGGCGTTCGAGCCGCCCCGACTTGCCGCGGACAGCACCATCGGCGGCACCGTCGCCGCCGGGCTGTCCGGCCCGGCCCGGCCCTTCCGCGGGGCCCTGCGTGACTACGTGCTGGGCTGCCGGGTGCTCGACGGCCGCGGGCGCACGCTCACCTTCGGCGGCCAGGTCATGAAGAACGTGGCCGGCTACGACGTCTCCCGTCTGCTGGCCGGCAGCATGGGCTGCCTGGCCGTACTCACGGAGGTCTCCCTGAAGGTGCTGCCGACGCCGGCGGCGACGACGACCCTGGCGCGGGAATGCGGCGACGCCGAGGCCATCCGGATCATGTGCCGACTCGCCGGGCAACCGCTGCCGCTCAGCGCCGCAAGCCATGCCGACGGCGTCCTGCGGCTGCGCCTGTCCGGCGCCGCCGGCGCGGTGGCCGCGGCGGAACGCAGCCTCCGGCAGAGCCTCGGCGGCGAGGAGTCGGGCGGCGGCCACTGGGAAGCCCTGCGGGATCAGCGCGACGGCGTGTTCTCCACTTCCCTGCCGCTGTGGCGCCTCTCCGTACCGCCGGCCACCCTGCCGCTGGCTCTGCCCGGCCGCCAACTCGTCGACTGGGCCGGCGCCCAGCGCTGGCTCGCCACCGACGCGGACGCCGAACGCGTGCGGGCAGCCGCGGCGGCGGCGGGCGGCCACGCCACCCGCTACCGAGGCGGCGACGATGCCGTCCCGGCCTTCCACCCGCTGCCGGACGCGCTGCTCTCGCTGCACCGGCGGCTGAAATCCGCGCTGGACCCGGCGGGCATCCTCAACCCGGGCCGGATGTACGGGGGGCTCTGACGTGGAGACCCGCCTGCAAGCCGGCCTGCGCGACCGGCCCGAGGGCCGGCGCGCCGCCGAAGTCATCCGCAGCTGCGTCCACTGCGGCTTCTGCAACGCCACCTGCCCCACCTTCCAGGTGCTCGGCAACGAGCTGGACGGCCCCCGGGGGCGCATCTATCTCATCAAGCGGGCGCTGGAGGGCGGCGAGGTCACGCGGGAGACCCAGCTTCACCTGGATCGCTGCCTCACCTGTCAGGCCTGCGAGACCACCTGCCCTTCGGGCGTGCGCTACCACGAACTGCTGGACATCGGCCGTGCCCACGTGGACGCCCGGGTGCACCGGCCGCTGACCGAACGGCTGCAGCGCGCGGGCCTGCGCCGGCTGTTCGGTTCCCGGTGGCTCCTGAAGGCGCTGCTTCACTTGGGCAATGCGTTCCGGTTCCTGCTGCCGCCCGGCCTCGGCCGGCGGCTGCTGCGGCCGGGCCGGGCCGGGCCCTGGCCCGCGCCCCGGCACGACCGGCGGATGATCGCCCTCGACGGCTGCGTGCAGCCGGTGGTCTCGCCCGGCATCGACCAGGCGGCGGCGCGCCTGCTGGACGCCGCCGGCGTCTCGCTCACGCCGGCACCGCCGGGCTGCTGCGGCGCCATGGACTACCATCTCGGCGACCAGGCCGGCGGCCTCGCCCTGGCCCGGCAGCGCATCCGGGACTGGAGCCGGGCACTCGATGCCGGCGCCGAGGCCGTGGTGATCACCGCCACCGGCTGCGGAGCCTTCGTGCGCGACTATGGCCGGCTGTTTGCCGACGAGCCCGAACTGGCGGCACCGGCCCGCCGGGTGGCGACGGCGGCGCAGGACATCGGCAGCGTCCTCGCCGCGGAGCGGCTGCCGGCGCTGCGGCCGCCCGCCGACGCCGGCGCCGGCACAGTGGCACTGCATTGCCCCTGCACGCTGAAGCACGCGCTGGGCGAGGCCGACACCGTGCGTACGCTGCTGGAAGGCCTTGGCGTGGACCTGGCCCCGGTGACCGAGTCCATCGCCTGCTGCGGATCGGCCGGCGCCTACTCGCTGCTGCGCCCGGCCCTGTCAGAACGCATCCGCGAGCGCAAACTGGCGGACCTGGAAGCGGGCGAACCCGCGGAGATCGTCACGGCCAACATCGGCTGCCTGCACCACCTGGCCGCCGGCACGGAGCGGCCGGTGCGCCACTGGGCGGAGTTGCTGGCCGAGCGCCTGCCGGCGCAACGCTGACGTCGGGCCGTCAGTCGAGAAAGTACATGCCGATGGTCTCGGCGATGCAGGCCGGCTTCTTGTGGCCCTCCACCTCGATGCGGATCTCACTCACCAGGTGCAGCGCCCCGGCGCGCTGACGGGCCTGCTTCACCGTGGCCCGCGCCCGCACCCGGCTGCCCGCGGGTACCATGCTCTGGAAGCGCACCTTGTTACAGCCGAAGTTGATGGTCCGCGTCAACGTCGGCATCTCCACGAAGTCCGAGGTCAGGGCCGGGATCAGCGCCAGGGTCAGGTAACCGTGGGCGATGGTGCTCCCGCCGGGCAGCTCCCTGGCTGCCCGTTCCGGGTCCACGTGGATCCACTGCCGATCGCCGGTCGCCTCGGCGAACAGGTCGATGCTGCGCTGATCCACCGTCACCCAGTCGGAGACGCCGACTTCCCGGCCTTCCAGCGCCTTCGCATCGTCGACGGTGCGCACGACCGGCATCAGACCCGCCCCCCGTCGCAGACGATGCACTGGCCGTTGATGTAGTCGGCCTCGGGCGTGCAGAGCAGGTACACGGCACCGGCGGCCTCCTCCGGCGTACCCCCGCGGCCGAGCGGCACGGTCTTCGCCGCGGCCTCGAGCCGCTCCTGACGCACGCCCACGCGGATGTCGCGCCCGCCCACGTCGATGCTGGGCTGCTCGCCCTGCAGGGGCTGGGTGAGCCGGGTGTGGATGAGGCCGAAGGCCACGGCGTTGACGTTGACGTGGTAGCGCCCCCACTCCTTGGCCAGCGTCTTCGTCATGCCGACGATCCCCGCCTTGCCGGCGGCATAGTTGATCTGACCCGGGTTGCCGTATACCCCGGAGGTGGAAGAGATGTTGACCACCTTGCGCTGGACGACGCGGCCCACCTCGGCTTCCTCGCCGACCGCCCTGCGGATGTGAGGCAGGGCCGCACGCAGGATGCGGAACGGTGCCACCAGGTGGATGTCGAGCATGGCCTGGAACTGCTCGTCGCTCATCTTCTGGACGACGTTGTCCCAGGTGTAGCCGGCGTTGTTGACGATGATGTCGATGCCGCCGAACTGTTCGGCAGCGGTGTCGACGAAAGTCTGCGCGAATTCCGCGTCGCAGACGTCGCCGGGCACGGCCACCGCGACGCCGCCGGCCGACTCGATCGCGTGCACGGTGTCCTCCGCGGGCCCGGCGTCCAGGTCGTTCACCGCCACGTGCGCACCTTCCGCGGCGAGCTTCATGGCGATGGCGCGGCCGATGCCGCGCCCCGAGCCGGAGACGATGGCGCTCCTGCCTGCCAGTTTGGTCATAGCTGCCGCTCCCCGCCCGGCAGAGGTCTCCGCCGGCTGTCGAAAGACCGTCATTATAGGTGCGGCCCGGGCAATGCCCAAGCCGGCCCCGCGGCCCCGGAGGGCGCAGGCCGGCGTGTCATAATGCCCGCCGGGCGCCGTCCGGCGCCGTCGTCAGGGAGACCCCGTGTCGTCGACAGCCGAAGCCGAAGTTCGAGTCGAGTCCGAGCCGGGCGGCCTCGCACCGTTCCACCGGCCGATCTTCCGCTGGCTGTGGCTGGCGCTGCTGGTCTCCACCCTCGGCAGCTGGATGCACGAGACCGGCGCCGGCTGGCTGATGACCTCGCTCGCGCCGGACCCGGTGATGGTGGCGCTGGTGCAGGCGGCGGCACTGCTGCCGACGTTTCTGCTGGCCCTGCCCGCCGGCGCGCTGGCCGACATCCTGGACCGCCGCCGCTTCCTGCTGTTCTCGCTCAGCTGGCTGATGGTCTCGGCCGGCATCCTCGGCGTGCTTACGGTGACCGGCAGCATCACGGCCTGGGGTCTGCTCGCGATGACCTTCGCCATGGGCACCGGCGCCGCGATGATGATGCCCGCCTTCTCGGCCCTCATCCCGGATCTGGTGCCGCGGCCCGAGCTGCCCGCCGCGGTCACGCTGAACGGTATCGCCTTCAACGTCTCGCGGGCCCTCGGCCCGGTGGTGGCGGGCCTGCTGCTGGCCGCGGCCGGCCCGGGGTTCGTGTTCCTGATCAACAGCGCGAGCTACCTGGGCGTGATCGCCGTGCTGTTCTTCTGGCGCACACCCCGGCGGCGGAGCACGCTGCCGAGCGAACGCTTCTTCGGCGCCATACGCGTGGGCCTGCGCTACACCCGGCGCTCGACGGGCCTGCAGGTGGTCATCGCACGGGGCATCCTCTATTTCGTGTTGGTCAGCGCGCCGGTGGCGTTCCTGCCGCTGGTGGTGCGCGAGGAGATGGGCGCGGGGCCGGAGGTCTACGGCCGGCTGCTCGGCGCCGTCGGCCTCGGTGCCGTGCTCGTCGGGCTGAACCTGGCCCGGCTGCGCCGCTTTCTCTCCGACGACGCGCTGGTGGCGCTGGGCTCGGCGGGCACCATCGCCGCCACCGTGGCGCTGGCCTTCGTGCGCGACGCCGCATGGCTGGCCCCGGCCATGCTGCTGCTGGGCGCCTCCTGGGTCTCGGTGCTGTCCACGCTGCAGGTCGTCGCCCAGCTGTCGCTGCCGGAGTGGGTGCGGGCCCGCGGGCTGGCCGTCTTCCTGGCGAGCTTCATGGGCACGGTGGCGGGCGCCGCGGCTTTCTGGGGCAAGATCGCGTCGCTGACCTCCCTGTCCGAGGCGCTGGTGTACGCCGCAGTGGTCGGCACGGTGGGCATGGCACTCGGCGTGCCGTTGAACATGCGCCGCTACGCCAGCGCCGACCCGACCCTGGTTACGCCGGTGCCCGACCCCGCCGTGCCGTTCACCATCGAGCAGGACCAGGGGCCCGTGCTGATCGAGGTCCGCTACGAGATCGACCCCGCCGACGCGGACGACTTCGCGGCGGCGATGCAGCCGGTGCGCCGGCTCAGGCTGCGCAACGGCGCCATCACCTGGGGACTGTTCCAGGACACCGAGGACGAGCGCCTGTTCGTGGAAGTGTTCGTGGACGAGTCCTGGCTCGAGCACCTGCGTCAGCACCGCCGGCTGACCCGCGGCGACATGGAGGTGCTGGCCGCCGCCTTCCGCTACCACCGGGGCGACGAGCGCCCGCGGGTCTCCCACCGCATCGCGCGGCAACGGCGGGGTTGAACGTGGCGGACCACGACCCCGTGCTGTTCGCCCTGGTCCCGGCCGCCGGCGGCTCGCGCCGGCTGGGCAGACCGAAGCAACTGCTGACCCGTGACGGGGAGACGCTGATACGGCGCACGCTGCGCCTGGCGGCCGGCGCCTGCGGCCCGCGCACCCTGCTCGTGCTCGGGGCGGAGTACCCGCGGGTGCTGGCGGCCGCCGGCGAGGCAGTGCGCTATTTCGTGGTGAACGAACACTGGCGGGAGGGGCTGGCGGGTTCGCTGACCCTCGGGCTTGCCTGCCTGCCCGACGACTGCGACGGCGTGCTCGTGCTGCTGCCCGACCAGCCGCTGGTGGACGAGCGCGACCTGGCCCGGCTGGCGGCGGCGTGGCGCAGGCGCCCGCAGGCCATCGCTGCCAGCCGCTACGGCGGCCGGGTCGAAGGCGATGGCGATGGCGATGGCGATGGCGACGGCGAAGTACTCGGCGTGCCGGCCATCTTCCCGCGGCGGCTATTCCCGGAGCTGCTAGCGCTCGGCGGCGACCGGGGCGCCCGCCCCGTGATCGAGCGGCACCGGGACGCGGTGGTGGCGGTGGATTGCGAGCACGCAGCCGTGGACGTAGACACGCCGGCCGACGCGGCCGCGCTGGAGCGCAGCCAAGGCTAGCCTGCCGCCGCCGGCTCGCCGTGGCCGGCGGCGCAGCGCTCGCAGTTCACCCAGCCCGAATCGCCGTCGGCGTAGTGCTCCTTTTTCCAGATCGGCAGCCGCAGCTTCACCTCGTCGATGATGTAGCGGCAGGCAGCGAAGGCCTCGTCGCGATGCGGCGAGACGACACCCACCCACACCGCGCACTCGCCGACCTCGAGCATGCCCGTGCGGTGCACGCAGCGCGCCGCGATGATGGGCCAGCGCTCGCGGGCCTCGGCGATGATGCGCTCGCCCTCCTTCTCGGCCAGCGGCGCGTAGGCCTCGTATTCCAGGCGCTCGACGTCCCGGCCCTCGTTGCGGTTGCGCACCCGGCCCTCGAAGCCCACCCAGGCGCCGGCACCCGGATCGGCCAGCGCGCCGGCGAGCTCGCCGGCGGCGATCGGGTGCGGGCTGATGACCATGGCGCTCATCCGCCGGCCACCGGGGGGAACAGGAGCACGGTATCGCCGTCGTGCAGCGGCGTGGACCAGTCCGCCATCTCGTCGTTGACGGCCACCTTGCAGTGCCCGCGAGGCTCGGCCGACCCGTGCCGGTCGCGCAGCGCCTCGAACAGGTCGCCGGCGGTCGCGGCGTCGGTCTCCACCGCCTCCTCTCCGCGGCCCGCGCGCTCGCGGAAGGCGGCGAAATAACGCACCGTCACTTGCTTGCTCATTGCCCCGCCACCCGCTCCAGGTCCTCGGGCGTGTTCACGTTGTCCAGCGCCCCGGCCGTCGGCTGCACCAGCAGGGGCACGGACCAGCGGATCAGCGCCTTGCGCGGGCACAGCGTGCCCTGGTCGAACAGTTCCCGCAGCAGGGCCGCCGCCAGCGGATGCCAAACCGCGCACAGCGGCTCGGGCAGCCCGTCCTTCACGCTCCGGTAGGCGCTCGCCGGCAGCCGCGGATCGGCGTTGTCCAGCAGCGTGGCGATGGTCTCGTCGTCCACGCGGGGCAGGTCGCAGGCGAGCACCAGCCAGGAGACGCCGGGGAAGGTCTCCAGGGCGGAGAGGATGCCGGCGGCCGGGCCCTTGCCCTCGTAGCGGTCCTCGATGAGATCGAAACCGGCCCGGGCGGGGTCGTCGCGCTGGTCGGCGCGCACGGAGACGAACACCCGGGAGACGTGGCGGCGCAGCAGCGCCACCGAGCGGGCCAGCTGACTCTCGCCGCCGAAAGTCAGTGCGGCTTTGTCGCGGCCCATGCGCCGGCTGCGCCCGCCGGCCAGCACCAGCCCGTAAACCGCCGTGCGGTCGTCAGTCCGCGTGGTGAAAGTCACTCTTGCCTCCGGTCTTGGCGATCAGCCGGGTCTCGCCGATCACGATGTGGTGGGACAGGGCCTTGCACATGTCGTAGACGGTGAGCGCGGCGACGCTGGCGCCGGTGAGCGCCTCCATCTCCACCCCGGTCTTCGCCGTGATGCGGCAGCGGCACGTAATCGCGAGCGTCGCCGCATCCTGCACCTCGATGTCGATGGCGCAATCGTCAAGGCCCAGCGGGTGGCAGAACGGGATCAGCTCGTGGGTGCGTTTGGCTGCCATCACCCCAGCCACCACCGCGGTGGCGAACACCGGACCCTTGGCCGTGGTGAGTTCGCCGCCGGCCAGCTTGGAGGCCACCTCCTCGGGCAGGCGCATCAGTGTGCGCGCGACGGCCTCCCGCCGGGTGACCGCCTTGCCGCCCACGTCGACCATGCGCGGGCGGCCCTGCTCGTCGACGTGGCTGAGATCGGATGATGCCATTGCTCGTGTCCCCTGCTCAGCCACCGATCCGGTACATCTCGACCTTGCGCAGCACGTGGGCCTGCGCCGCGCCCGGCGTCCTCAGCTCGCTGTACCGGTCGGCGCGCTGCAGCCAGATCCTGCGCATGATATCGGCAAGCTCGTCCACGTCCGCGCCGTCACGCAGCACCTCGCGCAGATCCGTGCCGTGGCTGGCGAACAGGCACGTGTACAGCGTGCCGTCCGCGGACAGCCGCGCCCGGTTGCAGGCGCCGCAGAACGGCTCGGTCACGCTCGAGATGAAGCCGATCTCGCCCCCCCCGTCTTCGTAGACGTAGCGCCGGGCCACCTCGCCCGGGTAGTTGCGGTCCACGGCACGCAGCGGCCAGCGCGCCGCGATCCGCGCCAGCAGTTCCCGGGACGGCACCACCTGGTCCATGCGCCAGCCGTTGCGGTTACCGACGTCCATGTACTCGATCAGCCGCACGATGTGGCCGGTACCGCGGAAGTACTCCAACAGCTCCGGCACCGTGTGGTCGTTGACGCCCTTCTGGATGACCGCATTGATCTTCACGGGCGACAGGCCCGCCTCGTCCGCCGCGCGGATGCCGGCGAGGACGTCCTCCAGCCGGCCGCGGCCGCCGCTCATGCGCCGGAATACGTCCGGGTCCAGGCTGTCCAGGCTGATGGTAACCCGGGACAGCCCCGCCCCGGCCAGCCGGCCCGCCACCGGCGCCAGCAGCACGCCGTTGGTGGTCAGTGCGAGATCTTTGACGCCCGGGATGCTTGCCAGCAGCGAGACCAGCTCCGGCAGCCGTTTCTCCAGCAGGGGCTCACCGCCGGTCAGACGCAGCTTCGTGACGCCCAGGCCCGCCGCCGCCCGCGCAACCCGGTGGATCTCCTCGAAGGTGAGGCGCTCGCGCTGCTTCAGGAACCGATAGTCCGCGTGGAACGTGGACTCGGGCATGCAGTAGGGACAGCGGAAATTGCAGCGGTCCAGCACCGAGATGCGCAGGTCGCGCAGCGGGCGCGCCAGCGCGTCGGTGACCACTGGTGTCTCGGGGGTGCCGCGTGTCATGCCGTGCCTCTTTTCAAAGCCTTGGTGAAGCGGCGCCGCCGCGCCGCCTGTCGGGGGCCTGCGGGGCGCCGTCGAACGCTGACCATAGCACGGCCCCGGCGGCCGCTGTCGAGCCGCGCCGCGGCCGCCGGGGCACAGGTTCTGTCCGGGTTTCCGGCGGTTTCACGGCATTGTTGTGCACTGCAATATAGTGCTATTCTGCAAGCGTTGAGGGGGTC
>CAZRSA010000057.1:0-16116 GCA_964602525.1 uncultured Woeseiaceae bacterium | reverse complement strand
AGGACACCATCGCGCCCTTCTTCGCGGACTCCGTCACCGCCGGCGACCGGGTGGGACCCCATTTCCGCAGCGTGGTCGGCCGGGAGGAATTCCTGCGCGCGGCCGATCTGGACTCCCTCGCCGACCTGCGCCGGGTGGTGACTTTCTCCTACAGCCTGTTCCCCGGCGCGGTGATCATCGTCAGTCCGGATTACGTCAATGTCATGGCGCTGTACCCGCGGGCCGTTGACCGCACGCTGGTGGAGGACTTCATGCTGATCCCGGGACCGCCGGCCGACGAGAAGGCCGAGGCCCACTGGGCACGCAGCTTCGAGCTGCTGGACGGCGGCGTCTTTGCCGCCGAGGACTTCCGCGCCGCACGCCTCGGCCAGGAAGGGCTGGCCACCGGTGCCCTCGCCGAACTCACCTTGGGCACGTCCGAGGCCGCGGTGGCCGAATTCCACGACGAGGTGAGCCGCCACCTGAGCCGCTGACCCGCTGCCCGCCCGCCGCTCTGGCGGGTTTTCCGTTCCTTTTCCGATCTCTCTCCACAGGGAAGAAATGAATGGCGCCCGCCGAGGCGGGGCGCCGCGGGGAGACCGGAGGAGAACGAATAATGAATCTGTACTTCCGCCTGCTGCGGGCCTACCTCTACGGCCTGCTCGGCGCAGGGATACACCCCGAGGAGCCGGCCGAGAGCCGTTTCCGCGTCTGGTTCAACGATCTGGACGCCTTCGGCCACATGAACAACGGCCGCTACCTGCAGATCATGGACGTGGCGCGGACGGAGTGGATGACCCGAATGGGCGTCATTGCCGCAATGCGCCAGTACGGCTGGGCCGCGCTGCTCGGCGGCAGCGTCGTGAGATTCCGCCATTCGCTGCGGGTGTTCCAGCTCTACCGGGTGCGCACGCGCCTGCTGTACTGGGACCATCGCTGGTTCTTCCTGGAACACGCCTTCATCGATGCCTCGGACCGGTGCGTGGCCGTGGGCACGACGAGGGCCGCGATGCGCTGCCAGGGCGAATGGGTGCCGGCCGGCGAGGTGGTCACCGCCGTGCGTCCGGGCGCCGAGCGGCCCACGCCGCCGGATTACCTCCATGACTGGCTGGCCCTCGAGCAACGCGTCTTCGAGGCGGCGGCGACCCACGCCGCCGAGGCCAGGGACGTGGCGCCCAGTCTGGCGGGAGCGGAATGATGTTCCTCGACCGCGACTTCACCGAGCGCTTCTTCCGGCGCGTCGTCGCCCGGCCGGCCGTCACGCTGGCAGCCGGACTGCTGATCATCGCGCTGTGCGTCGCCGGCCTCACGCGGCTGGTCAAGGACACCTCGGTGGAGGCCTTCATCCCGGCCGACCACCCCTCGGTGCTCGCCAATGACCGTGCGGAGGAACTCTTCGGCATCTCCAAGCCGATGGCCATAGCCGTCATGACCACCGACGGCGGCTCGGTCTTCCGCCCGCAGATACTGGAGCTGGTGCGGGAGATCTCGGAGCGCGTGGCGCGTATCTCCAATATCCGCCCGGACCGGGTGGCGAGTATCGCCACCGAATCCTCGATTCGCGGCGAGGACGGCGCCGTTTACGTCGAGCGCTACGTAGAGCGCAGTGGCCCACCCGCCGCGACGGCCGCCGCCGAGGCCGCGCAGCGCTGGCGTGCCATGCCGCCGCACGTCGATGCACTGGTGAGCGACGACGAGACCGGCGCCGTCATCATGGCGGAGCTGATCGACGACGACCTCGCCGCCGAGACCTACGAGGCGGTGCGGCGCCTCGTGCGCGAATACGACCGCGGCCCGGCGGAACTCCTGGTCGCCGGCCCGGCCGCCGTCAGCGGCTACCTCGGCGCCTATATCGACCGCGACGCGCGCAAGCTGCAGCCGCTGGTCTTCCTGCTGGTGCTCGGCTTCATCTACCTCGCCTTCCGCCGGACCACGGCGCTGCTGGGGCCCGTGTTCGTGATACTCGGCTCCGCCGGCGGCGCCCTTGGGATCATGGCCTGGGCTGGCACGCCGTATTTCGCCATCACCAATGCCCTGCCCGTGATCCTCGTCGCGATCTCCGTGGCGGACGCCATCCATATCCTCACGGCCTACTACGTTCTGCGCGCCCAACACCCGGACGGCGACGTGGGCGAGCAGGTGGTGCACGCCATGGTCGAGATGGCGCGGCCCATCACACTCACGACACTGACGACCATGGCCGGTTTCGCCGGCATCGGCATCGCCTCCATCATGCCGCCCATCACCGCTTTCGCCTGGTACGCCATGCTGGGCGTGGGTCTCGCCTGGGCCTTCTCGGTACTCGTGCTCCCGAACGCGCTGGTGCTCCTGAAGCCCGCGCCCAGCCCGGCATTCGCCGACTGGCGCATGCGCCGGCCCGACCCGGTCGGCCGTTTCTTCGCCCGCATCGGCAACTGGAGCGCCGCGCGGCCGGCGCTGGTGCTCGGCACTTTCGCTCTGCTCGTCGTCGTGGCCGTCGCCGGTGCGTTGCAGCTGCGCATCGACCGCTCCCAGGTGGAGAACTTCGCCGCGGACGAGCCCCTGCGTATCGCCGACGAGCGCATCAACGAGCGCTTCGCGGGCACCGCGTTCCTCGACGTGATCGTGGAAGCGGACGAACCCGAGGGGCTGCTGAACGGCGAGGCAATGGAGCGGATTCTCGCGCTGCAGGCCTATTTCGAGTCGCTGCCCCACGTGCAGAAGACGGTCTCGATCGCCGACTACATCGGCCTGCTGCACGGTGCCATCGAGGCGACCGGCACGGCCCGGGTGCTGCCGACCGGCGACGAAGCCGTCGGCCAGTATCTATTCCTCTACGAGGTGACCGGAGACCCGGGCGACCTCGCCGAGGAGATCGATGGCGACTACCGCACGGCGCTCGTGCGCGGCGTGCTCGATGCCCACTACTATTCGCAGACGGCCCCCACCGTCGAGGCCCTTCAGCAGTATGTGAAGAAGGAATTCGACAGTGGCGAGCTGACGGCCACCCTCGCCGGCGACGTCAATATCGGCTACCACTGGATGAGCCGGCTGCAGGATTCCCATTTTCTGAGTGTGGGACTGTCGCTGGCGATGGTGCTCGCCATCTCGTGCCTGACCTTCGGCAGAATCTGGGCCGGCGCAATCGCGCTCATCCCGGTGAGTTTCACGGTGCTGGTGCTCTACGGCGTCATGGGCTATCTCGGCGTGTTCCTCGAGCCCGCCACGTCCATGTTCGCGGCAATATCGGTGGGCGTGGGTGTGGACTTCGCCATCCACCTCATCGACCGCATCCGGCACGCGCTGCGGGCTTTCGACGAAGACCTCGGCGAGGCCATTGCAGCGGCGATGCCGGGCACCGCCCGCGCCTGCTTCTTCAACGCCGCCGCCCTCGGGCTCGGCTTCGCGGTGCTGCTCACCAGCGAGCTGCCCACGCTGCAGCGCTTCGGCGGCCTGGTGACGGTGGCTGCCTTCGCCAGCTTCCTCGCGGCGCTGTTAATCGTGCCCGCGCTGTTCGCCGTCAGGCAGCGGCTGCGCGGCCGGCTGCTGCGGACCGCGTCGGCATCCACCGGCGCGGCGGCAGCGAGCCTCGGGCTCGCACTCGCAGTTTCAATCAGCGCGGTGCCGGCAGAGTCACTCGCCGACACGCCCAGCGGCCGGGAGATTGCCGAGCGGGTCGCCGCACGGCCGGAGGGCACCGCGACAGAACGGCTGGTGCAGATCACCGTCGACCCGCGCAGCGGCCGGAAGGCCGAGCGCACCGCGGTCATCATGAAGCTCAACGACGACGAAATGCGGCGCACCCGGATCACCTACACGGCGCCGAAGCCAGGGCGGGGGACTGCGTTCCTCGTCCACGACCGGCATGCCGAGGGCACCGAGGATCGGCGCTGGCTCCATATTCCTGCCACGCGCAAGACGCGCCGCATTCCCGCAGGCGAGCGCAGGAAAGCTTTCCAGGGTACGGACTTCAGCTACGCCGACATGCAATCGGAGCTCAAGTTCGACCTCGCCGACTACGAGTTTCGCTACGAGGGCCGCGCGGCAACAGCCTGCGGCGTGCTCTACCGCCTCTCCGGCACGCCGCGCACCGACGCCATTGCCGAGGAACTCGGCTACGGCGGCTTCGAGGCCGTCGTCGACGGCGAGACCTGGCTGCCGGTGTCGATCGACTTCAGTGACGTCGACGGCCTGCCGCTGAAGACCGTCACCGTCACCGCCGTCGAAGAAATCGACGGCTACTGGACCGCCACCCGCATCGAGGCAGTCAACCACCAGAGGGAGTCGCGGACCGTCTTCGACTTCGAGACGGTCGAATACCTGGACAGCCTCCCGGAGCATCTGTTCCGGGAAGGCAGCCTGCAGCGCGGGCTCCCGGGCTACTAGGGAAATGGCAATGGACACAGCCATGCGATGCCTGCCCCTGCTCGCGCTGCTCGCCCTGACCGGCACGGCCCACGGCGCCGGCAACGCGGAACTGCGCACGGCGCTGCACTACGGCCATGCGACGAGCACGAATGACACTCTGAGCACCCGCCTGGAGCTCGAGCCCGCCGTCGAGACCGCACTCGGCGAAGGCGCCCGGCTGGTCGCCTCCGCCCGCCTCGTCTGGGACGGCCGCGACCGCCTGGTACCGGGCGAGCCGGATACCGACACTTACGCGACCGCATCCCGGCCGGCGGCCATCGGCGACGACGTGATCGCAGAGCTTCGCGACGCCTACGTCGAGTTCTTCCTGCCCGGCGGGCTGCTGCGTTTCGGCAAGCAGCAGATCGTCTGGGGCGTCCTCGACGGCCTGAAGGTGATGGACGCCCTCAACCCCCAGCACTTCCGGGAGTTCATCCTGGCGGACTTCGCGGATTCCCGCATCGGCCTGTGGAGCGCCTACGCCGACCTCTACATCGGCCCGTGGCGCACGGAATTCGCCTGGATCCCGGATGCCACCGGCCACGAAATTCCGACGGATGGCGCCTGGTTCGAACTCACCGCGCCGCGCTTCCGCTACGGCGCGCCGCCCGGCGCGCCGCGTCTGCCCGTGCGCACGGAGAAACCGGACCACGGCCTGGAAGACTCCGCGGTAGGGCTTCGCCTGTCGCGCACGCTGGGCGGATGGGACCTGTCACTGGTCGCCCTCTCCGGTTCCGACTTCGAGCCCCTGGGAAGGGTGAAGGTCTCTCCGGCCGGGCCGGTGCTCGAGCGCTATTACGAGCGCCGCGAGCTCTACGGACTGAGCGCCGCCTACTCCCTCGGGCGGTTCGTGCTGAGGACGGAGCTCGCGTTGCGGCCCGGCCGGGAGTTCAATCTGCGGCGCGACGGCATGCTCGCCGCCGAACCGCTGGACCAGCACACGGCCGGCCTCGGCGTCGACTTCCGCGGACCCTTCGACACCTTCGTCAGCCTGCAGTACCTCGTGGACCACATCCAGTCCGCGCCCGCCGGGCTGGTGCGCCCGGCCACCGACCGCCTCGCCACGCTGTTCCTGCGGCGCAACTTCGCCCAGGACCGGCTGTCGGCCGAGCTGCGCTGGTACGGCGACGTGGGCGAGGGGGACGGCATGCTGCGCGGCGCGCTCACCTGGCTGGTCGGCGACGAGACCAGTCTCCGTATCGGCTTCGACGCGTTCCACGGGGATACCGACGGCCTGTTCGGCCAGTTCGCCGACCGGGACCGCATCACCCTCTCGCTGGAGCACTACTACTGATGCCCAGGCGCCCTCGGCAGACGGGGGAGCGCAGCGGCCCCGATCCGGACGTGCGCGAGCGGCTCGTACCCGGCGGCGGCAAGGCGTTGTTCCGCGAGTGCGCGGGCCCGCGGGCGGACGCGGCCTCCGGGCGGCGCCGGCAGCTCTACTCCCTCGTGTCCTCCATCAGCTCCGCGATGCGGGAACGCGCAGACGCCCAGAATCGCTCGACGGAGCGCTCGGAGACACCGAGCGCCTCTGCCGTCTCACCGGTCGTCAGGCCGGCGAAATAGCGGCATTCGAAGACGCGGGCCAGGCGTTCGTCCTCGGCTTCCAGGATGCCCAGCATCTCGTCGACTTCCAGCAGGAACTCCGCCTTCTCCCGGGACTCCGTCGGCATCACGGACTCGGTCAGCGTCACCTCGCGGCCGTCGCGCTTGCCCGCCATGGCGTAGCGGACCTCGTCGACGATCACCTGGCGCATGATCGTCGCCGCCAGCGCGAAGAACTGCCGCCGGTCCTCCGGCTGCAGCTCGCCGCCGGAGAGCAGCTTCAGGAAGGTCTCCTGCACCAGCGTGGTGGCACCCAGTCCCGGTTTGCCGGCGGTGCGTCGGCGGGCCATGGCCTTGAGCTCCGGATAGAGGACGGCAGCGAGGCGATCCAGCGCATCCGCATCGCCTGCGCGATGAGATTCGAGGAGAAGCGTAATCTGGGATGTCATCGAGATAGCTTGCGCCATGCCCCGGGCCGCTGGCAATCAGGCGGATGCCGCCCGGCGCTAGAGACCGGCTGCACGCAGCGATTCAATGCGGGCCTCGAGCAGGCGCACGTCCTCCTCACGCCCTGCCCTGCCGAGCACGGCGGCGAGCGATTCCATGTGCCGGACCACTTGCGGATCCGATTCGCCGACAGCCGCGGCGAGGATGGCGATACCACGCCGGTAGCTCTCCGCAGCGCCCTCGAGATCGCCGGTCTGCGCCTGCAGGACCGCAGTCTCGATGATCGGCCCGGCCAGGTGAGAGCTGTCCCGGCCGAACACCTCGGCACGGATATCGGCCGCCAGCCGATACTGGTCGATGGCGGCCTGCGGGCGATCGGTCTGGCTGTACAGCCGCGCGGTCACCAGCGCGAGCGTGGCGCGGCCCGAGAGCATCGAAGGGGACATGTCGGCGTAGACGGGACGGATTCGCGCGATCAGCGCTTCGGCCTCGTCGTACCGGCCGAGCCGCAGGGAGTAGTTGGCGAGGCGGAGACGATTGAAGGCAGTATGCGGGTGATCGTCGCCCAGTGCCGCCGAGAGGATGTGCACGACCTCTTTGGTCACCTCGGCGGCCGCCGCATTATCGCCGCGGCGACCGTGCAGAATCGCAAGGCCCGAAAGCGTGTAGGCCACCTCCGGGTGATCCGGACCGTGAAGGGTACGAGCGAGCGCCACCGACCGCTGCGTGACCGCCAGGGCTTCCTCCATGCGGCCGGTATTCCGGTAGCTGTTCGCCAGTCCGTCCAGCAGTGGCGGGAGATTCGGATGGTCCGGCCCCAGTACCTTCTCCGTGGTGGTAACGGCTCGCTCGTACAGCGGCAGCGCCTCTTCGTGTCTGTTTTGGGTACTGTAGATGCCGCCGAGATTCGCGAGAGTCGTGAGCGTGTCGACGTGGTCCGGGCCGAGAACCTCGGTACGGAGCTCGAGCGCCTCCTGGTAGTAGCCCTGTGCCACCCCGAACCGGTCGAGTTCCGCTGCCACGACTCCGAGCGTATCGAGAATACTGCCCCGTCTGCGCCGCGCCTCCCTGCCGTCGTCTCGCCTTGCGTAGGCCAACGCCTCCTCGAGCGCGTCCAGGGCCTGTTCGAAGTTGCCGGAAAGCCGCGCAATATCGCCTTTCTCCTGAAGCGCGCCCGCGAGCCAGAGCGAGTCCGCGCCGTCAGCGCCGCGCCGCAGTTCAAGCGCCTCGTCTATCAGCCTGGAGCCTTCATCGTACTCGCCGAGGGATCTGTACGACCTTGCCATCGTGAGCAGAAGACTCGAACGCACACCGGCGTCCATCCCGGTTACGGCTGCCAGCTTCTCGACACCCCGATCCAGTACCTCTCTGGCGGTAATGACCTCGCCACGCGCGTTCTCGGGTGCCGGGGCCGCCAGCAGATCGACGAGGAACTCCGAGACCCGACCGGCGCGGTCGGCTTGCCGGGCTGCGGCCTCTGCCTGCAACTGGGCGCTCGTTCTCGCCTCGCGCAACTGCCAGGTGTACCAGGCCGTGCCAACGACGATCGCCACGGCTGCGAGTGCCGCGGTAAACGCCGTCGCCCGATTCCGTCCCAGCAATTTGCGGAAACGGTAACCGGCCCCCTGGCCGGCAGCGCTGACCGGGAAGCCGCGCAGCCACGCCTCGAGGTCCCGCTGCAGCGCGTTGGCGTCCGCGTAGCGCTCCGCAGGCGCCACCCTGAGGCACTGCTCGAGGATCAGCACGAATTCCCGGGGCAGACGCTGGCGGATCGGCGCGGGTATCGACACGGCGTGCCTGCCCGCCGCCCGCTGGATGGCGTCCGACAGCGTCTGGTCCGGGTTCAGCGCCTCGCCCGTGAGCATCTCGCAGAACAGGAGTCCGAGCTGGTAGATGTCGGAGCCGATAGTCACCTCGTCGCCGAGGAGCTGCTCCGGGCTCGCGTAGCGCGGCGTCATCGGCGAGACGCGGGTCAGCGCCGTGACGTCCGGCGTGAGCAGCTTGGCGATGCCGAAGTCCAGCAGCTTCGGGCGGCCCTGCGCGTTGACCAGCACGTTGGAGGGCTTGATGTCGCGATGCACGATCAACCGGGCATGGGCGTAGGCCAGCGCATCGGCGATGCCGATCATCAGCCGGACGACGGCTTCCCGGTCCTCCGCCCGCTCGCGGCACCACTCGTCGACGGGCACGCCTTCGACGAGTTCCATGACGATGTAGGGCCAGCCCTCCCCGGTGACCTGCGCGTCGTAGAGCTGACAGATATTGGGATGGTTCAGGCCGGCCAGCATGCCCTGCTCGCGCAGGAAGCGCTCGCGGAACTCCCGGCTGAGGCCGCCGGCCGGCGAGATCTTGACGGCGACGTCCCGCTCGAAGCTGCCGTCGATGCGCTCGGCCCGGTACACGCGGCTCATGCCGCCCTCGGCGATGAGCGCGGTGATGCGGTAATCGCCCAGCTCACGGCCGAGCAGCGCCTCGCCGCCGCCCGGAGCGACGCGCGACAGGGCCTCCAGCCCCGCCCCCGTCGAAAAGGGGTCCTTGTCCCCGCCGTCGGTCATTGTTCTTGTCCCCGAACCGACTTCTTCCCGGCCCATTTTGCACATCCGGATAATCCACGCAATTTCCCCGCCGGTCGACGGCCATTACGTATGGATCAGCGCTGACCGCTCTGTCATAGGTGACGAACCTGTGCCCGCGAGCGGCACTCAGCAGGCCCGGAATAGCTTCATGGCAGCCATCAGCACGGAACCCGTCCAGTTCGTCCCCTGTCCGCGGGAACGTCCCACCTGCCTGGTCACCTCCGGCGTGCTGGACTCCATCGGCTGCACGCCGCTGATGCTGCTGCGCGCGGCCAGCGAGGAAACGGGCTGCCAGGTGTACGCGAAGGCCGAGTACCTGAATCCCGGCGGCAGCATCAAGGACCGCATCGCCCGGCACATGATCCTGGAGGCCGAGCGCCGCGGAGACCTGGGGCCGGACTCGCGTATCCTCGAGGTCACCTCCGGCAACACCGGCATCGCGCTGGCGATGATCGGCGCCATCCGCGGCTATCCGGTCACCATCGTCATGCCGAAGACCGTGAGCGAGGAGCGCCGCCGCATGATCGAGCTGCTGGGCGGCGAACTCCGGCTGCTGGCAGAGATCAACGATATCCAGGCGGCCGTGCGCGAGAGCGAGGAGGAGGCGGCGAACGACCCGCGGGTCTTCCTGCCCCGCCAGTTCAAGAACGCGGACAACCCGGCGGCCCACGAGATGACCACCGGCCCCGAGATCGTGCGCCAGACCGGCGGCCGCCTCGACGCCTTCGTCATGGGCGTCGGCACCGGCGGCACACTGATGGGCGTCTCCCGGGCACTGCGCGGCGCCGACGTGACGGCCCGCATCGTGGCGGTGGAGCCGAACGAGTCCGCGGTGATGTCGGGCGACGTACCCGGCAGGCACGGCATCCAGGGGCTGGCGGACGGCTTCATCCCGGATCTCGTGAACCTGGGGGAGATCGACGAGGTGGTGCGTATCGGCACCGAGGACGCCAGAGCGGCAGCGCGCCGATTGGCGGCCGCGGAAGGCCTGCTCGTAGGCATCTCCTCCGGGGCCAACGTGCTGGCGGCCACGAAGGTGGCCCGCGAGCTCGGCCCCGGTCACACCGTCGTCACCGTGCTGTGTGACCGTGGGGAGCGCTATCTGAGCGTGCCGGCGTCCGGCTGACCGCCCCGGGCGCAGCCCGTCCCGGCGTTTTCCGCCCGGCGCCCGCCATGGCGTAGAATGGCGACTTCACCCTGCAAACCACCACACGACGAGGCCTACCGTGAGCAACTTCGATCAACAACTCGAGAAATTCAGGAAGGAAGACGGTTTCATCGCCGCGCTGGACCAGAGCGGCGGCAGCACCCCGAAGACCCTGCGACATTACGGCATCGACGATAATGCCTGGTCCAACGAGGACCAGATGTTCGACCTCGTGCACCAGATGCGCAGCCGTGTCATCACCAGCCCCGCCTTCAACGGCGACCGCATCCTGGCCGCGATCCTGTTCGAGAACACCATGGACCGGGAGATCGAGGGCCGGCCCACCGCCACCTATCTGTGGGACGAGAAGCGCGTTGTCCCTATTCTGAAGGTGGACAAGGGCCTCGCGGAAGAGGAGAACGGGGTGCAGCTCATGAAGCCCATCCCCGGCCTCGACGCCCTGCTGAAGAAGGCCAAGGAGAAAGGCATCTTCGGCACCAAGATGCGCTCGGTGATCAAGCAGGCGAACGAGGAGGGCATCAAGGCCATCGTCGAGCAGCAGTTCGAGATCGGCCGGCAGATCATCGACGCGGGCCTGGTGCCGATCCTGGAGCCGGAAGTCGATATCCATTGCCCCGACAAGACGGAAGCGGAATCCATCCTGCACCGTTTGATCATGGAACACCTCGACAAGCTGGAAGACGGCAAGCTCGTGATGCTGAAGCTGACCCTGCCCGAGGTGGACAACCTGTATTCGGACTGCATCGACCACCCGAACGTGCTGAAGGTGGTGGCGCTGTCCGGCGGCTACCACCGCGACGAAGCCAATGAGCGACTGGCGAAGCAGCACCGCATGGTGGCGAGTTTCTCCCGCGCGCTGCTGGAGGGCCTTTCTGCGAATCAGAGCGACGAGGAGTTCGACAAGACGCTGGACAAGTCCATCCAGAGCATCTTCGAGGCCTCGAAGACCTGACCACGACGACTATTACGGGGACAGTTGACTCAATTGCCAATTGAGTCAACTGTCCCCGTATCTTTGCGGGGGAGACGCATGACCAAACGCAGCTGGTCCATCGATTCGCTGGTACTGATCTTCTCGATCATCGTGCTGGCCCAGCTGCTGGTCTATGCAGTCCCCCAGGGCGAGTTCGAGCGCCAGCCCTATCCGGAGAATCCCGGCCGCTCCATGGTGGTGGAGGGCACCTACGAGCGGGTCGCCGAGGACGAGCGGGCAGAGATTCCCCCCTGGCATTTCCTCATGGCCATCCCGAAGGGCATGGCCGCCGCCCAGGACATCATCTTCCTCATCTTCATCGTGGGCGGCGTTATCGCCGTGCTCAGGCGTACCGGCGCCATCGACGCCGTGCTGCACAAGTCGGTCGCGCATCTGGGGGCGAGCCCGTGGATACTCATCGGCGGCTGCCTGGTGATGTTCAGCCTGGGCGCGTTCACCATCGGCATGGGCGAGGAATATGTGCCGCTGGTGCCCATCATCGTGACCATGAGCCTGGCGATGCGCATGGACGCCATCGTGGCCATGGGCATGGTGTGGATCCCCTACGGCATCGGCTGGGCCTGTGCCGGCACCAACCCGTTCGGGGTCATCATCGCCCAGAACATCGCGGGGCTGCCTATCACCTCGGGCTGGCAGTTCCGTCTCGTGATGATGGCCGCCTTCCTGGCCGTGGCCTTCCACCATCTCTACCGCTACGCGCGCCGGGTGCAGCGCGATCCCTCCACCAGCCTGGTGGCGCACGTGGACTACTCCACCGGCTTCGAGCCGCCGCACGACGTGGCGCTGACGCCGAGCCGCATCGCGGTGCTGCTCGTCTTCGTGGGCGGCATCGTGGGCTTCGTCTGGGGCGTGCAGGCGCATGGCTGGTACATCCCCGAACTGAACGCGGTGTTCCTCGGTATCGGATTGCTGGCGGCGATCATAGGCCGCATCCCGGCCGGCGAGACCAGCCGCACCTTCATCGCCGGCGCCGCCGACATGACCGCGGCGGCGCTCATGGTGGGCTTCGCCCGCTCCATCGAGGTGGTGCTCTCCGACGGCCAGGTCATCGACACGGTGATCCACGCCATCGCCGGCGTGCTCACGGAACTCGGGCCGGAGGCCTCGGCGGTGGGCATGCTCGCCGTGCAGACCATCTGCAACTTCTTCATCCCGTCCGGCAGCGGCCAGGCCTTCGTGACCATGCCCATTATGTCGCCGCTGGCCACGCTCACGGACGTGCCCCAGCAGACCGCCGTGCTCGCCTACCAGTTCGGCGACGGTTTCACCAACATGGTCGTGCCCACCAGCGCGCTGGTGATGGGCGCACTCGCCCTCGGGCGCATCCCCTACGGCGCCTGGGTGCGCTTCATCGTGCCGCTGCTGGTCAAATTGTTCGCGCTGGCGATTGTGTTCCTGGTGCTGACGATCCACGTCGGCGATGCCGTCGGCTTGAACCCGTGAGCGCCGCCGACTGATGCACAGGCGGACTGCCTGGACGGTAATATCGCTGGCCGCCTGCGCAGCATTGGTGGTCTTCCAGCTGCAGGGCCTCGCCATCGCGGCGGCGCTCGCGAAGCTGACGGCCTCCACCGCCTTCATCGTGGTAGCCGTGTCGGCCGGCGCGCCGGATAGCGGCTGGGGCCGGGCGCTGCTCACCGGTCTCGGCCTGTCCTGGTTCGGCGACGCCTTCCTGCTCGGCACCACCGACACCTGGTTCCTGCTGGGGCTCACGGCCTTCCTGCTGGCGCACCTCGCCTACCTCACCGCCTTCCTGCTGCGCGGGGTGAATCTCGGCTGGGCGGCGGGTGCCGCCGTGGCGGTGCTGCTGTTTTCCGGCGGGGTGGCGCTGTGGCTCATGCCCCATGTCGGCGCCGGGCTGCGCATCCCGGTGCTGGCCTACCTGGTCGTCATCAACCTCATGGTCATCGGCGCGCTCGGCAGCCGCGGCGCCGGCGCCACCTGGCTGCTGCCGGCCGGCGCGATGGCCTTCTACTTCTCGGACCTGGGCGTGGCCGCGAGGCAGTTCATGCAGCCGGAATTCCCGCCGTACGTGTGGAGCCTGCCGCTCTACTACGCCGGCCAGCTAATGCTGGCCTGGAGCCCGGCGGGGCGCGGACCGGTCAGCCGCCCACGATCCCCGCCCCGATGATCTCGCCGAGCCGGCGGGTGAGTTCCCGGTTCTCCCGGTAGTCCACCGGCGCCACCACCAGGCTCGGCCCTTTCTCCGCGAAGGCCGTCTCCAGTGTCGTGCGGAACTCCCGTGAGCGCTCCACCCGGTGGCCGCTCCAGCCGAAGGACTCCGCCAGCTGCAGCCAGTCCGGGTTGCCGAAGCCGAGTGCGGTGTGGCGGCCGAACTCGTCCTCCTGTTTCCAGCTGATCAGCCCGTAGCCGCCGTCCTCCCAGACCAGCATGACGATGTCGCTGCCGAGCCGTTGTGCCGTCTCCATCTCCTGCACGTTCATCAGGAAGCCGCCGTCGCCGGCGATGCCCAGCACCTTCCTGTCCGGATGCACGATGCTCGCCGCGATGGCGCCGGGCAGGGCCGAGCCCATGGAGCAGAAGCCGTTCGGTATCAGGCAGGTATTGGGCTCGTGGCAGTGGTAGTGGCGCGCGATCCACATCTTGTGGGCGCCTACGTCGGAGAGCAGGATATCGGCCGGACCCATCACCTGACGCGCGTCCCAGAGCATCTTCTGGGGCCGGATCACGCCCTCGGTGTCGTCGTCGGCGTGGGCGGCGAGCTCCTCGGTCATGCGCTCGCGCACGGCCCGCTGGGAGGCAAGCTCGAAGGCCGGCAGTCCCCGTTCGCGTACCCGCTCGTTCAGCATCCACAGTGTGTGGGCCAGGTCGCCCACCAGCTCCACCTCGGGATGATAGTGCTGGTCGATCTCGGCCGGCAGGAAGTCGGCGTGGATGATGGTCTTGTCCCGCTCCGGGTTCCACAGCCGCGGGTGGTACTCCACCATGTCGAAGCCCAGCGTGATCACCAGGTCCGCCTCGTCGATGGCGAGCGTCGGTATGTCCTTGGCGCCGAGACCGATGGTATAGAGGCAGTAGTCGGCATCCATGTCCACCGCGCCCTTGGCCATGAAGGTGCTCAGCACGCCGATGCCGGTGGACTCGCAGAAGATCCTGAGCTGCTTCGAGGCACGCCGCCGGATGGCGCCGTTACCCGCGATGATCACCGGGCGCTTCGCCTCGGCCAGCATGGCGAAGGCCCGGTCGGTGATCTTGTCGTCCGGGCCGGGGCGGCGGAAGCGCCGGGGTTCGAGCGGCTCGGCCTCCACGTCGCGCTTGGCCACGTCCTCGGGCAGCTCGATGTGCACGGCCCCCGGCTTCTCCGTGCGCGCAAGCCGCACCGCCTTCCTGACGATCTCGGGGATGGTGCGCGCGTTGTGGATGGTGGTGGCCCACTTGGTCACCGGCTCGAACATGCCGACCACGTCCATGATCTGGTGGGACTCCTTGTGCAGGCGCAGGGTGGAGCCCTGGCCGGTCAGCACCAGCATGGGCGCGCGGTCCATGTTGGAATCCGCCACGCCGGTGATGAGGTTGGTGGCACCGGGCCCCAGCGTGCCGAGGCAGCCTGCGGGGTTGCCGGTGAGCCGCCCGTAGATCTCGGCCATGAAGGCGGCACCCTGCTCGTGGCGGGTGAGCACGAAGCGGATCTGCTCGCTCGCCTCCAGCGAGAGCATGAAGTCGGCGTTCTCCTCGCCGGGAACGCCGAAGACGTACTCGATGCCCTCGGCTTCCAGGCAGCGTACCAGCAGGTCGGATGCTTTCATCGGCGGTGCTCCCGTTGCGGATGTGGGTGGGCCACACAGATCGTGCAAGAATAGCCCCTGGCGCCTCAACCCGTTGCGCGAGGAAAGCGTTGTCCAGCCTTTATCAAAAGATCATGGTGCCCGTGGACCTGGCCCACCTGTCCGGCCTCGCCAAGGCGCTGCGCACGGCGGCGGACCTGGCGGCGGGTTACCGGATCCCGGTCTGCTACGTCAGCGTCGCGCCCGGCCCGGCACCGGTGACGGCCGAGCGGGCGGACGAATTCCGCGACGCGCTCGACTCCTTCGCGCTCGATCAGGCGGAGCACCACGGTTTCGAGGCCACGGCGAGTGCGGTGATCCCCGAAGACGAGAGTCCGGACGTCCGCGAGGCGCTGATGCGCGCACTGGAGGAGAGCGGTGCCGACCTGGTGGTCATGGCCTCGCATATCCCCGACGTGGACGACCGCATGTTCGCGTCGAACGCGGCCTTCGTCGCCGCCAGCGCCACCGTCACCGTCATGGTGGTGCGCTGAAGCAATCCGTTCGGTCAGCAAAATCCTATTAGGTAGAACCACTTAGGTGGCGGGCATAGTCCCTCATTGGACCGGGGGCCAGTCTCTCTACACTACATAGGCTCACGTCGGACGTGCCGGGGGGCAGAGACGCCGGCGTGAGGAGGACCTCGTGGCTTCGCTTCACATCGTCGGTATCGGCAACACCCTGCTGGGTGACGATGGCGTGGGTCCCCGGGTCGTCGACATGCTCGTCCCGCACCTCGCGGATAACCCGGACGTCGCACTCGTCGACGGCGGTACCCTCGGATTCGCGCTCACCGGCTGGCTGGAAGACGCCGACTGCCTGATCGTGGTCGACGCCGCGAAGCACGGCCGCGAGCCCGGCGAACTGGCCGTGTTCGAGGACGAGGCCATGGATGCCTTCGTCTGCCGGCGCGGCCGCAGCGTGCACGAAGTGGGACTCGCCGATGCACTGGACATGGCCCGCTTGGGCGGGCGCCTGCCGGCGCGGCGCATCCTCATCGGCATCGAACCTGAATACGTCGACTGGGGCGATCGCCTGAGCGCGCCGGTGGCCGCCGCCGCGGAGCGCGCCGTAGCAATCATCCTGGAGTACGCCGGGCAACCGGACAACCGGCCGGCCGGACCCACGGCCGCGCCCGGCACGGAGGCCATCGCATGAGCGGAATCGACGACATCGGCGTACGCATCGAGCCGCCGGTACCGGACGACCATTCCTTCGGCAACGTGCAGCCCATCC
>CAZRSA010000056.1:0-17230 GCA_964602525.1 uncultured Woeseiaceae bacterium | reverse complement strand
CCACGGAGACGTTCAGGCTCTCCACCCGGCCGGCCATCGGGATGGCCATCAGCGCATCGCAGCGCCCGGCCACGGCGGCGCCGATGCCCCGCTCCTCGCCCCCCAGCACCAGGGCGAGCGGACCCGTCAGGTCCGCCTCAAACAGGCCGGTATCCGCACGGTCGGCGGTGCCGATCACCCGTACCCCGTAGTCGTGCAGCCAGTCGAGCACCCGCGGCAGCCGGTCCACCCGTGCCACGGGCACGGATTCGGCGGCACCGGTCGCCACCTTGCGCACCGCGGGCGTGATGCCGGCGGCCTCGCGCCGCGGGATGACCACGGCATCCACACCGGCGGCGTCCGCGGTGCGCAGGCAGGCGCCCAGATTGTGCGGGTCCTGGACTCCGTCGAGCACGACGAGGAGCAACTGGCCGCCCGCCGTGAGCCGCTCCTCCACCAGCGTACGCAGTCCCGCCTCGTCCAGGGACGAGGCGCCCCGCAGCTCCGCCACCACACCCTGGTGGCGGGTGCCGGCAGCCAGGTCGTCCAGGCGGTTGCGCGCTACCCGTTCCACGCTGACGCACGCCGCGGAAGCCGCCTCGAGCAACGCGGCGATGCGCTCGCTGTCGATGCGCCGGTCCACCAGCAGCCGCTTCACCCGAGCCGGGTCTTCCGCGAGCAGCCGCGCGACAGCATGGATGCCGGCGCTGAAGCGCGCGCTAGTCACGGTCGTCGCCGGCCAGCCGGAAGTCGATGCGGCGGGTATCCAGCTCCACCTTGTGCACGGTCACCGACAGTTCGTCACCGAGCGCGTATTCCTTACCCCGCCGGCTGCCCACCAGCCGCTGGCCGCCGGCATCGTATTCGTAGTAGTCGTTGCCCAGGGTGGAGACGTGCACCAGCCCGTCGATCTGATACTCGGGGATCTGGACGAACAGGCCGAAATGGGTGACGCCGGTGACCACGCCCTCGTAATCGTTGCCGATCTTGTCTTCCATGAACTGGCATTTCAGCCAGGCCTCCACCTCCCGGGTGGCGTCCTCCGCGCGGCGCTCGTGGGCCGAGGTGAGCTGGCCGAGCCGCTCCATGTCGCCGCGCTCGTAGGCGAAGGCCTTCGGCTTGCCGCCGTTGACCAGGTGCTTGATGGCCCGGTGCACCAGCAGGTCGGGATAGCGGCGGATCGGGGAGGTGAAATGGGCGTAGGCGTTCAGCGCCAGCCCGAAGTGGCCGATGTTCTCCGGTGTGTACTCCGCGTGCGCCATCGAGCGCAGCAGCGCCATGGAGATGGCCTGGGAATCGGGCCGGTCCTGCACCTCCTGCATCAGCTTGCCGAAGTCCTTGGCCTCCACGTGATCCGGATGGGGCACCTTCAGGCCCAGCCCCAGCAGGTATTCGCGAAACTCCTGGAACTTCTCCGGGTCGGGCTTCGCGTGCACGCGGAACAGCGTCGGCACCTTGTGCCGGCGGAGATACTTCGCCGCCTCCACATTCGCGGCGATCATGCATTCCTCGATCAGGCGGTGGGCGTCGTTGCGCTCGAAGGCCCGGATGGCCTCGATCTCGCCGCCCTCGTCCAGCTCGATCCGGACCGACGGGATATCGAGCTCCAGCGCGCCGCGCCGCGCCCGCGCCTTCGCGAAGGCGCCGTAGACGTCGTGCAGGTTGCGGATATGGGCCACCAGGTCTTCCCTCACCCCGGCCTCGCCGGGCTTCTCCCCGTCGATCACGCACCCCACCTGCTGATAGGTGAGTCGGGCCGCGGAGCGCATCAGCGCCTCGTAGAATTTCGACTTCCGCACCTTGCCGCCGGAGCCGACGGTCATCTCGCAGACGACGCAGAGCCGGTCCACCTTCGGGTTCAGCGAACACAGGCCGTTGGACAGCACCGTCGGCAGCATCGGTACCACCCGGTCCGGGAAATAGACCGAGGTACCCCGCTTCGTCGCCTCCCTGTCGATGGCGGAGCCGCGCTCGACGTAGTGCCCCACGTCGGCGATGGCCACCAGCAGCCGCCAGCCGTTCTCCACCGGCTCGCAGTAGACCGCGTCGTCGAAGTCCTTGGCGTCGGCGCCGTCGATGGTCACCAGCGGCAGGTCCCTGAGGTCGCGGCGGCCTTCCTTGGCAGCCCGCGGCACGTACTTGCCGTAGACCTTCGCCTCCTTGCTCACGCCTGCCGGCCACTGGTGGGGAATGCCGTGGGCGTGGATGGCGAGATCCGTCGCCATCCCGCGCTGCCCCGGTGCGCCGAGCACGCGGGTGATGCGGCCCGTGGGCTGCTCCTGGCGGGACGGGAAGTCGACCAGCTCGGCCACCACCATCTCGCCGTGCTTCGCGCCTGCGGCCTGCTCCCGCGGGATCAGCACCCGGTGCTGGATTCGGGGGTTGTCGGGCACGACGAGTCCGATGCCCCGTTCACGGATGTACTGTCCGGCGACCTCCCGGGTGCGGTGCTCCAGCACCTCGATGACCTTGCCCTCCGGTCGGCCCCGGTGGTCGCGGCGGATCACCTTCACGGCGATCCGGTCCTCGTGCATGACCTCCTGCATCTCCCGGGGCGAGAGGTAAATGTCCTCGCCCCCCTCGTCGGGGATCACGAAGCCGAAACCGTCGGGATGGGCCTGGACCACACCCGGCACCAGATGCAGCCGCTGGGTCAGGCAGTACTCCTCGCTGCGGTTCAGAATGAGCTGCCCGCCGGCGATCATGCGCTTCAGCCGCTCGCCGAGGGCGCGGCGGTGCTTGCTCTCGGTGAGGCCGAAGGCCTCGGAGATCTCTTCGAAGTGCATCGGTCGGCCCTTAGACTCCAGGATGTCCAGAATCCGGCGTCTGTCGGGCACGGGATGCTGATACGGCTTATCGCCCCGGCCGCCCTGGCCTTTGTGGTCTTTCTGTTCTTTGCGGTCTTGCCGGCCCTGCCGGCCGTCCTTGCGGCGGCCCCCGCCGCCCTTTTTGTTCCTGTTCCGTTTAGCCAAGATGATTCCTTTTGTTGGTAGGGCGCGCGATTGACAAGGGTAGCGCCCTTGAGTAGAGTTCCGCGCCTCCGTCGGGGCGCATTCTACGTGCTCCGGGCCTGCCCAGGTGGCGGAATTGGTAGACGCGCTAGCTTCAGGTGCTAGTGGGGGCAACCCCGTGGAGGTTCAAGTCCTCTCCTGGGCACCACTCCCGGGCCGCCGTCCGGCCTCCGCGATAACCCCGCATCAGCGCGCCGGCCAGTCCTTCGGCACCATCACCGGACGCTCGCGCCAGCGATCGAACCGACTCTGCAACGCCGGCAGGTGCTCGGCCCACCAGGACGCGTCCGTCTGGAACATCTGCTCAAGGTTGCCCGGACCGGTGGGCAGGTTTGCCTTCACGTCCGGCTCCAGCAATTCCAGGGAAGAGGCGCGCAGCGGCCCGTACGGGATGTAGCGGGCCTGGGCGGCCAGGCTGCGCGTGGAGGTCGCGTAACGCAGGAACTCGAGTGCCAGCTCGAGCCGCTCACCGTGCTTCGGTATGGACCAGACGTCGATGTAGCGGGCGTGGTGGTCCCAGAGAATGGCGAACGGCTCGCCCCGCTCCGCCGCGCTGTGGATGCGGCCGTTGTAAGCGCTGGTCATGACCACGCGGCCGGTCTCGAGCAGGCGTACCGCCTCCTCGCCCAGCTGCCACCACTCGATATGCGGCTTCAGTCGGTCGAGCACGGCGAAGGCCCGGTCCACGCCCTCCTCGGTCTCGAGCACGTCGTAGACCCGGCCGGGCGCCACGCCGTCCGCGATGAGGGCCCACTCCAGATTCGTCTGCGGCGTAGGCCTGAGCCCGCGCCTGCCCGGGAAGGCCTGCACGTCGAAGAAATCCTCGAGCCGCGTCGGCGCCTGCTCCAGGCGGCTGTGGTCCCACGCGACGACGGTAGAGCCGGCCAGGTTGCCGATGCCGCAGGGCATGAGCGCGCCGGGCAGGAAATCCTCCGTTGCGGCGGTGCCGTCCGGCGCCGGCGGCAGCGTCGACGGGTCGATCTCCACCAGCAGACCCTCGTCGCAGGCCCGGATGGCGTCGTAGAGCTGCAGGTCCACGATGTCCCATTTCACGTTCCAGGCCCGCACCTGGGAGCGGATCTCCTCGATACCGCCGGCATAGTCGACCATCTCCACCTCGACGCCGGTCTCCTGCTCGAAGTCGCGGACGAAACCGAGGATCTGGCTGCGGGTGTACGCACCACCCCAGGAGACCACGGTGAGTTCGTCGTCCGCGCCCGCCGCGGCCGGCATCAGCGCCGTCAGCACCACGGCCGCCAGTGCCGCCAGCCCCGCCGTCGTCCGCAGACGGGCCGGCACGGACGCTGCGCTGCAATTACCAGTAATAGCCCACATTGATGTTGAACCTCGTGTCCCAGCCGGTCTCGCCGCCCCCGGCGAGGGACCCGTCACCGAAGAAGATCATGTTCTCGGCCCGGATCAGGTCGAGATAGACGAACAGGGGCCCCACGCCCACCAGGCAGCCCGTGGTGTTGAGCCGGGAGTCCTCGAAGCGGTCGTCGTCCTTCAGCACGATGCTGTAGTCGTTGTAGCAGGTGACCTGGTCGACCGTTCTCCACGACACCGGCAGGTTGTAGGCGACGTTGGCGACCAGCACCGAGGCCCGCGAGGCCACGTCGTAGGACGAGCCGAAACCGCCGAGGCGGATGACGTCGTCCGGCATTCCCGGTGGATTCTCGGGTGAATAGCCGTAGCGCGCGGCCTGCAGCTGCAGGTTCCAGCGCCCGCAGCGGGTATCGAGGTGGCCGGCGCCGGCCCAGTGGCTGCCGCTCCTGTCCGTCTCGGCATTGTAGATCTCCCCCGCCTGCGCCGACAGACCCACTTCGTGGCTGCACGAAGTGCCGGCCCCGAAGGTGTAGGCGCCGCGGAGGTTCACCTGGTTCGCCTCCTCGTTGGCGCTGCCGCCGGCGGCCACGACGTCCAGCGAATAGCGGTCGACGCTGGCGGCGTTGCTGAGTTCGCCGTTCTTGAAGAACGCGGCCCGCCAGTCCCAGGCGCCTGTGGTGCGGGTGTACTTCACGCCGAGGTCGTAGTCGTCGGACAGACCCAGGTAATAGGGAGCGCCGAACCAGAAGTTGTGCGCGGCATAGGGCAGTAATCCGAAGGGCACGCGGGTGATGCCGGCCTCCACCCGGCTCTCGTCGGCGAACTCGTAGCCGATCCAGCCGTGGTGGATGACGTCCATGAACGGGTAGTAGCGGTATTCCGCGGAGACGAGAATATCCCGAAAGCTGCCGTCGGCGCTGATCCGGAACAGATCGAGGCCGCCGGCACCCCGCTTGCTCTCGACAGTCTCGCTGAAATCGTTCCAGAACAGGTTGAAACGCAGAGCGCCGCCCATCGTCACGCCGTCGGCGGCTTCGTCCTCCGTCTGCCCCTGCGCCAGCACGGCGAGGTCGCGTTTCTCGTCGGCGGCGGCCAGCGTCTCCCGGCTGGCCCGGGCCTCGGCGAGTTTTTCCTCCAGCACCCCTACCCGTTCGCGCAGACTGTCGAGTTCCGCCAGCCGTTCCTTCAGCGATTCCAGTTCCGCCGCCAGAGCCTCCACCTCGTCTCCGGCTGCCTGCGCTGCTGCGGCCTGCGCGGCAAGAACGAGGCAGGCCAGCCAGGCCAGACGACGCTCCCTGCCCCCGGGGCGACTGCGCTGTGTCTGCTCACCGCTATCTCGTCTCAAGCGCCCTCCTCCTAGCGCACCTGCTGCAGGAAATGGCTGTGCTTGCGGTACTGGGAAATCACGTCGCCGATGATCTGCTCCCGGGTGTAGCCCATCACGTCGTAGTGCTGGCTGCCCTCCAGCAGGTGCACCTCGGCGCCGAAATACTGCCGCGGTCCGTCTTTCCTTCCCTCCCGCGTCTCCGCCAGAGTGTAGGAGGGCGCGGTATAGGCCTGCGGGCGCACCGCATAGAGGAATTCCCTTTCGTCGCCGTGCTGGACGGCGAGCGCCGCCTCCTCGTCGTCCAGTGTAACCTCGACGTCGTAGCCCGCCGTACGGAGTTCCTCGGCCACGTCGGTGAGAGCCGGATGGATGGTGTTGCGCAGGAAGTCCTGGACCTGCCGGCGTTTCGGCAGGCGAATGATCGAGCGCAGGTGCTGCCGCCAGGGGATGGCCGCCTCACGGATCTGGACGCTGTCGGACATGTCCTGGCTGATCTGGCGCATGCGCTCCAGGCGCAGACTGCGCAGCAGCCCGTAACAGACCACCAGCATGATGAAGGTGAACGGCAGCGCCGCCGTGATGGACGCCGTCTGCAGGGCCGTCAGTCCGCCCGCCAGCAGCAGGACCGCAGCCACCACGCCCTCGAGAATGGCCCAGAAGGTCCGCTGCCACACCGGGTTGTCGTCCGATCCTCCCGAGGTGATGATGTCGATCACGAGCGAGCCCGAGTCCGAGGAAGTGACGAAGAACGTCACCACCAGCACGGTCGCAATCAGCGAGGCGATCAGCGACAGGGGGAAATACTCGAAGAAGCGGAACAGCGCCGTCGGCAGATTCTCCTCGACGGCCGCGGACAGCGCCCCGCCGGCGGCGCCCAGATCAAGCTCCATGGCCGAGTTGCCGAAGAAGCTCAGCCACACGAACGTGAATCCGACCGGGACGAACAACACTCCCACCACGAACTGCCGGATGGTGCGTCCCCGGGAGACCCGGGCGATGAACATGCCGACGAACGGCGACCAGGCAATCCACCAGGACCAGTAGAACAGCGTCCAGCCGCCCATCCACTCCGTCGGCTCGTAGGCGTACAGCGTGAAGGTCTTGCTGACCACCTCGCTGAGATAGGCGCCGGTGTTCTGCACCGCCACCGTCAGCAGGAAGGCGGTGGGCCCGGCCACCAGCACGAAGACGAGCAGGATCAGCGCAAGCGCCAGATTCCATTCGCTGAGACGCTTGATGCCCGCGTCGAGCCCGGCGACGACGGATACCGTGGCCATCAGCGTGATGACGGCGATCAGCAGCATCTGTACCGGAACGCTCTCCGGCAAGTCGAACAGATAGGCGAGGCCCGCGTTGACCTGCAGGACGCCCAGCCCCAGCGAAGTGGCTACACCGAACATGGTGCCGAGCACGGCGAAAATATCCGCAGCGTGGCCGATGGGCCCGTGGATGCGCTCGCCGATCAGCGGATAGAGCGCGGAACGGATCGTGAGCGGCAGGCCGTGACGGAAGGAATAGTACGCCAGTGCCAGCCCGATCACTGCGTAGATAGCCCAGGCATGGATGCCCCAGTGGAAGAAGGTGATCTTCATGGCCTCGCGGGCCGCCTCCACCGTACCGCCGGCGCCCGACGGCGGATTCGCGAAATGAGTTACGGGCTCGGCCACCCCGAAGAACATGAGGCCGATGCCCATACCGGCGCTGAACAGCATGGCGAACCAGGAGCCGTAACCGTAGTCGGGCTGCGCGTCGTCGGGCCCCAGCTTGATGCGGCCGTGGTCGCTGAAGGCGATGCCCAGGCAGAAGATCACGAAGGTGGCGACGGCCAGCATGTAGAACCAGCCGAACGTCTCGATGATCCAGCCCTGGATGGCGGAGAAGAGCCGGTTCGCGGTGTCGGGCCAGATCGCACTGAACAGCACGAATACGAGTATCAGGCCCGCCGCACCACCGAAGACCGGTGCGTTCAGGCGCACACGGACTTTCGGGGATTCGTCGGAGTTTCTGGAAACCATCAATCGCGCCATCTTAAACCACCGACCCGTGTCCGCTTCAATGCGTATTCGCAATTGCCGGGGGCCGGCGTAGGGTTAGAGTACGGGTTAGGGGGCCGGCCGTGCCGGGCCCGCTGCGCCAGATGCTCCACAAGCCGGGATCCGCCATGAATGACAGCCGCAAGAACATCTTCGTATTCGGACTCGATGACTTCCATCGCTCCGATCTGGAATCCATGCCCCGGGCCGGAGAGTACCGTTTTCATCAGCTGCTGACCTTCGAGCAGGCGACGAGAGCCGACCTCCATCCGACCCACGATATGCTGCCCGAGGCGGAGCGCATACTCGAGTCGTTCGACGGCTCCGTGGACGCGGTGATCACCCACTGGGATTTCCCGAGTACGGTGATGACGCCGATACTGCGCAAGCGCCTGGACCAGCCGGGCCCCAGCGTGGAGGCGGCGCTGAAGTGCGAACACAAGTACTGGTCGCGCGTGGAGCAGAAACGCGTCGCGCCCGACGTGGTGCCGCCTTTCGCGGCGGTCAATCCGTTCGACGACGATCCCCTCGCCGACCTCGACCTCGACTTCCCGTTCTGGCTGAAACCGGTCACGGCCCATTCGTCGAGCCTGGGCTTTCTGATCGAGGACCGCAGGGATTTCGACAAGGCGCTGCCGAAGATCCGGGACCGGATCCACCTGTTCGGCGAGCCGGTGAATTACCTCATGGGGTTCGCCGACGTGCCGGACGAGATCAGGCCCGTCGACGGTTATCACTGTATCGCCGAGGGCATCATCTCCAGGGGGCGCCAGTGCACCCTGGAAGGCTACCGTTACCAGGGCGAATTCGAGATTTACGGCGTCATCGACACAATCCGGGACCGCCACGTGCAAAGTGTGCTGTCGCGCTACCAGTACCCCTCCGCCATCCCCCGGGATACCCAGGCGCGCATGAAGGAGATCGCCACCGACGTCCTGGACGGCTTCGGCTACGACGACGCACCCTTCAACGTGGAGTTCTACTGGGACCGGGACAGCGGTGACCTCGCCCTGCTGGAGATCAACGGCCGCATCTCGCAGTCACACTGCCCGCTGTTCGCGCTGGTGGACGGCGCCTCCCACCAGCAGGTGGTGATCGACCTGGCACTCGGCAACCGGCCGCAGCCGCCCCACCGCGAGGGCGATCACAAGGTCGCCGCCAAGTTCATGATGCGGGTCTTCGAGGACGGCATCGTGGCCCACGCGCCCGGCCCCGGCGACGAGAAACTGCTGGAGGAGCATTTTCCCGAGGCGCGCTTCGAATGCCACGTGCGGGACGGCCAGTCGCTGGAGGAGCTGCCCTTCCAGGACAGCTACAGCTACAACATCGCCGACGTCTACCTGGGCGCGCACGACCAGCACGAGCTGCTCGAGAAGTACGATACGACCAAGCAGCTCATGCCGCTGGAGATCCTGCGCCGTCCCGAGATCGTCTGAGGGCACCAGATTCTCGGGCACGCATTGCCGGCGCACCGGAGGCTTCGGCAGCGGGCCCGATCCGGCTGGGGCAACAGCCTCTAGAGACGTGCCAGACTGCCCCGCGTGCGCAACCGCGCGTCCCGACGCACCTGGGCGGCGCGATAGCGCCGTTTCTCGTCGTCGGTCTCGGGCACGACGTCCGGCACCGCGGTGGGCCGCCCCGTCCCGTCCAGCCCCACGAATGTCAGATAGGCGGAAACGACGTGCCGAACCTCCCCGCTGCGGCTGTTCTCGGCAACCACCCGCACGCCGATCTCCATCGATGTGTTCCAGGCGCGATTCACCGAGGCCTTCACCACCAGCGTCTCGCCGGTACGGGCGGGTGACAGGAAGTTGAGACTGTCCACCGCCGCGGTGACACAGATGGTACCGCTGTGCCGCTCCGCAACGATGAGCGCCGTGCGGTCGCACAGCCCCATAACCAGACCGCCGAACACGGTCTGCTCCGCATTCAGGTCGTTCGGGAATATCTTGTAGACGTTGTGCTCCACGGCCGAATGCGACGGCGCGCGACCGGACATGTTCATGATTCGCTCCTCGTCAATGCGAAGGCCACCAGCCGGCGCAGTATCCGCTGCCGCAGACCCGCAGGCGATCCCAGTTCGAGCCGGATCATGTGTTCCCGGTGCTCGTCCCGCACCTCGCGGCGGCACGCGTCGAGCACCACACGCAGACGGTCGAGGGGCCTCGCCGTTGCGCCCTTCAGCCAGGTGAGCGCTTTCGCCAGCTCCTGCTCCACCGGCGTCAGATCGGTGCCGTGGGGATAGGCGGGGAAATGGGGTGCCACGTCCGTGGCGGAAAAGATGTCATCGAGCAGAGCCGGCGTGTTCCGGCGCGCCGCGGCGGACACGGCCTGGTCGGCGGGTACCTTGCCGCTCGACCGCGCGGCCGCCAGCAGTTCGTCCTGGAAGGCGGAGTCTGCGATATCCAGCATAGCGGCGACCACCTCCCGGTCGCTGCGCCCCCGGGTCGCCGCGATGCCGTACTCGCTGACGAAGACGTCACGATGATGGCGCGGGACCGTCGCGTGGGCGTAGGACCAGCGCAGGTTGGAGGTGGGCCTGCCGTCGCGCAGCCGGCGCGATCGCAGCATCAGGATGGACAGGCCATCCGGCAGCGCCTGCGCCATGCTGACAAAATCGAACTGCCCGCCGACGCCGCTGACGACCCGGCCGCCCTCCAGCCCGTCGGAGACCGCGGCTCCCAGGAGTGTTGCCATCATGGTCTCGTTGATGAAGCGGGCGTCGCGGCGCTGCCGGCGCTTGCGCGCCTCATCCCCGTACAGCGTGTTCACGCGGGAGATCGCGGTCATGTTGATGAGGCGGCGGCGCTCTTCCGGCAATTGCCGCAGGGCCTCGTAGAACCCCGCGGAACCGAGGAAGAAGCCACCGTGCAGCACGGTTTCGTCGTCGGCATCGGCCGGACGGCGCAGGATGTTCCGCCGGAACAGGGAGAACAGCGCGTCACTCATGAGTTCGCTGGAAGCGTACAGCCCCTCGCGGAACGGCGCGGTCTCCAGCGGCAGTTCGCCGCGCCGGGGGGCGGCGCTGCCGCCGGGGAGACGCTGCAGCACTTCACGGAACACATCCGGCTGCTCGTTGCGCAGCGCGAGGCAGTGAGCCACCGCGTCGCTCAGGGAGCCGATGCCGAGCTGAATCGTGCCGCCGTCCGGTACGAGACTGGCCACGTGCATGCCGGTGGCGTAGTCCGCGGACTCGATCGCCCGGTTGGGCAGTCCGAACAGCGCAAATTCCAGGTCCGGCGCATCCAGCACGAAATCGAACACGTCGTCCGCCACCTCCGCATCGCCGGTCATGTAGGGCAGCTGGCGGTTGACCTGCGCAACCAGCGCTACCTGCCGGCCGGCGGCCCGAGCCTCCCGGAACGCCGGCAGCAGATCGAGCGAGATCTCAGGGTTGGAACTCAGGCTGAAGCGCTGCGGGCTGGCCGGGCGCGCGGAGACCAGTTGGGCCACTACGTTCACGCCCAGCCGCATGAGCTCTGGCACGACCTGGCTGTAGTTGATGCTGGTGTAGGACTGCTGCGCCGAAGGCGTGCCCAGGTAGGCGCCCGGCCGGAAGTAGAACTCGCGCACCGTGATATTCGGCGGCAGCGTATCCGCGCGGATGGCCTCGGCGTAGCGCAGCGCGGGCCAGCCGGCATACAGCCGATCTGCCAGCGGGCCGAGGAATCGCTGCTCCAGCTCGCCGTGTGCCCGCGGCGTCTCCAGGGTGAGCGCGGTGAAAATCGTGAGCCGGATCGAGGAGTCGCCCGAGGCCCGCTCGTACAGGGCGTTGGCCACGTGGACGGCCTTGCCCAGACCCACGGGCAGACCCAACACCACGTGCCGACCCACGCGCTCGATGATCGCATCGGCGAGTTCGCCGGGGTCCTGCCAGGCGCGGCTCACGCCGCCCGTCCCTGCCCGCCGCATCGTTGATAGCGCATAATGCTCCGCATCGGTCGAAGGTCCTGTTGCGAACAATAATCGCACAGACCAGTGAAACACATGCGGGTCACCCGAAACCCGCGTGAGGAGGAAACCGCGTGCCATCGCGCCACAGCGCCGCCGCTGCTGCCCTCGCCGTCCTGGGCAGCGTCATCCCGGTACTGGCCGCCGCTACTGCAGCGGCCGCGGTGCCGGACATCGCCCGGGAAGCCTTCGCCAACATGCCGCAGGTGACGGGCGAATGGGCATTCACGCGCACGCGGGAAGACAACGACGGCACCCGCGTGGAACGGTTCGACCCGGCTGCCGAGCCGAAATGGCAGCTGCTGTCCGTGGACGGCCGCGAGCCCACCGAGGCCGAATTACAGGACTATGCCGAAGAGGTGGAGAAGCGTCTCGCCCGAGAGGAGGGGCGGCCCGGCGACAACGACTTCGACGGCCTGGCCGCCGACGAGGGCTGGGAACTGGTGGAAGAGGATGACGAACGGGAGACCTGGCGCTTCCGGCCGGCGCCCGGGGCGACGGACCGGGAGAGCATGGCCGAGCACCTGCGGGGCGAGATGACCATCCTGAAGTCCGTCCCCTACGTCGAGTCCTTCCGGCTCTACAACGAGGAGCCGTTCCGTGCGAAGGTGATCGCGAAGATCGAACGCTTCAGTACGCGCATCGAGATGATCCGCCTTGACCGCAGGGCCTACATGCCGGTCCGGGTCACCACCGAGGTTAGAGGCAGCGCCGCGCTCGGCCTGAAGAGCATCGAACGGGACATCCTGCTGACCTACTCGGACTTCCGCTATGCCGGGTCCGGCGACACCGTCGTACCGGACGGCGGCCATACGGTATTCTGACCGGGCCGTTCAGCGGCCGCCGCCGTTCTCCACGATGCCGTCCAGCAGTGTCTTGGCCCGCAGGAACTGGTCTCGCGCCTTGCCGAGGTAGAGCATCACCTCGTCCACGTAGTTGTCCGCCGAGGCCGACCAGACCCGGTTGAGATAGCGTTCGCCCGCCGCAAACTCGCTCATGACGTCCGCATAGACCTGCAGGCCGTACAGGTGGGACAGACTGTGGCGCGCGTCGACGAAACGGATGAGGTCGTCGCGGAACTGCCGGTCGATCTCGAAACGCATGCCGTGGGAGGGTATCGAGTCCCCGTCCGCGTACAGGCGCTGCAGGTTCGCGCAGATGGCGGCCAGGCTCTCCGTGAGATCGCGCCGGTTGCCCTCCAGCACGTGATCGGCCGTGGCGCCGGCTTTCGTGGCACGCTTGATGATGACGACTCCGGCCGCCCCCGCCAGCGCGGCCGGCAGGAACCAGGCCCATTCGGTCGTGTCCGGGTCGGTAGAGGCGAAATAGGCACCGACGAGGAACCCGGCCACCAGCAGCATGTACCCGACCCGGCTCATGCCGCGGCCACCACGTAATAAATGGCGAAACCGACGCCCACCAGCGCCTCGCCCACGATCAGCCCGGCGGCGATCGGTATGCCGGTGTCCTCGCTCCAGCGCTGCCCCAGCCGGCGGTCCGCCACCAGGCGCAGCAGCGTGCCGAGGGCGTAGGTCAGCACGATGTTGAACGGAAGATAGAAGCCGAGGCCCACCGTGATGCCGAGGCCGCCCTGCACGGCCGAGAGGATGGCACCCAGCGCCGCGCCGGCGACATACTTCTGCACCGGCACATCGCCGCCGAGAATGCCCTCCACGGTGCTGGCCAGCGCCTGTGCCTGGGGCGCGGGCAGCTTCTCGCTGCCGAGCCCGTACGCATTATCCAGCACGAAGATGAGCACGATCACCACCAGCGGGCCCAGCCAGGCGCCGATGAACTGACCCATCTGCTGCATCCGCGGCGTGGCGCCCACCAGGTAACCGGTCTTCAGGTCCAGCATCAGGTCGGTCGCCTGGGACATGGCGACACAGGTGGCCGCCCCGACCATGATGGCGGCGACGATGGCGTCGGCCCGGTCCAGGCCGCTGGTCGCGACGATCAGCAGCGTGATGCCGATCAGCGTCATGCCGGACAGTGGCGACCAGTTGGTGCGGCCGATGGCCTCGGAGAGGATGACACCCGCCATCCAGATCCACACCGTACCGAGCAGGGCCATCAGCGCGCCCCGGCCGAGGCCGACGGCCTCCGTGGAGGAGACGGCGATGACCCCCAGCAGCAGGGCCGCCCCGACGATCGCGCCGTAGAGCAGCTTGATCGGCATCTCGTCGCCGGAGACTGCAGACTCCACCTTGGCTGCGCTCTGCATGGAGCGCACTGCGGAGCGGATCAGCGGAAAGGCGAGCACCACGCCCATGACGGCGCCGCCGATCAGCATCCCGATGCCGATGGGGCGGAACAGCGCCGAGCGCAGGAAGCCCGGGTCGGTAATGGTCTGACCGGTGGCCGGATCCACCGGCAACTGGCCGTTCGCGGCGAGCATCGGCGCGATGAACCACCAGGTCACGAAGCCGCCGATGATGAACGCCACCCCGCCCTTCCCGGCGATGAAGGCGACGCCGACGGTCAGCAGCGACAGGTACCAGACCCCGTTCATGTACTCCGGCATGCCGAGGCGCGAACCGACGTCCCAGTTGGAGACTCCGGTCCACTGGGTGGCGAAATGTACGCCGGCACTGAGGGCGGCGGCACCCAGCAGGATCATCGCCTTGCGCACGCCGGCACCAGGCGACTTCAGGATGGTGGCCACCGCCACGCCGCCGGGATAGGTCAGCCGCTCGAAGTCGATCATCTGCTTCCTGAGCGGGATGATGAACGCTATGCCGAGATATGCGCCGGCGATACAGCCGAAGGTTAGGATATAAGGGTTGAAATCGCCGCCGTGCCCGAGAATGAAGATCGCGGGTACGGAGAACATCATGCCCGAGGACGCACCGTTGACCGCACTGGCCACCGTCTGGGCGATGTTATTCTCGATGATACTGCGCCGGCGCAGCAGGCCGCGCAGGATGCCGAAGCCGAGGATGGCGGCGAGTTCGGACCCCTCGATGGAGAAGCCGAGGATGAGTGCCGCATAGCCGATGGAGATGGCGATGATGACGCCGAGGAACCAGCCGACGATCACCGCCGGCCACGAGAGCTCGGGATAGGCTCCCTGCATCGGCAGGGGTCCCGCGGCATTGTTCATGGGCGTCGCTCCTCTGCGGCGGGCCTGCGTGCCTCCGGCCGGGGCGGAGTCTAGCACGGGCTGCCGCCCGGCCTCACTCGGGCAGCAGAGGCTCGATCCGCGCCGGGGGCAGGCCGTTGGCCAGCACGTCGGCGAACTCGTCGCCCAGCCTCGCGCTCTCGGCCACCGCCCGTTTCCAGTGCCGCTCCCGTGTGGCCGGATCGTAGCGGTGGAAATCGTGCCGGTCCGGGATATGGCCGCCGGGAAGCCCGGCCACGAATTCGGCCGACGGCGCCATGATCAGCACCCGGTCCATGTGCACCCGCGCCGGCCTGCGCCAGGACAGACGCTTGTCGAACCAGCCCGGGATGACGTGCGGATAGAAATGGGGATAGAGCGCGATGCCGTCGACGGCCGACAGCGGCAGGTCCAGGTGATAGTCGATGATGCCGCCGTCCCGATAGACGCCGGGCGCCGCGCCCGGGATATCGCGCATGCCCTCGATGACCAGCGGGATGGCGCCGCTGGCGAGGATGGCCGGTGCCAGGTTGTCCTGGCTCAGCGCGTGCACCTGCAGCGGAAAATCGTCGGCATGGGCGAACGGCGCCCGGTCCCGGGGATCGCTGAACAGGGCGCGGGTGAAGAACGCCCGCAGGCTGCGGCGGCTGAGCAGGTTGCCGGCGGCGGCCAGCGCCAGGCCGGCGGTCAGCGCCAGGCCCCGCTCGGATGCTGCGGGACCTCGCGCCCGGTTGGTCATGACGTGGGTGCGCAGCGCCGGATGGGACAGGATCTCCGCGGGGCCGCCCGGCCCCAGCGTGTGACCGAGGATCTCCCGGCTCTTCGCCGTGATCTCAGCCCGGTCCGGTCGCTGGCTGTAGTGCTGGTAGACGTAGCCGTCGCGAAGCCGGTCGATGGCGGCGAGGGGATCGGCCTGGGCGTAGCAGGCGAAGCGCCAGGTGCCGATGGAAGAGCCGATGAGATGCACCGGGCCCTTCAGGCGCGGCACGAGTTCGCGCATGATCACCCGGTCGAGGCCGTACAGCACGAGCCACTTGGCGCCCCCGGAAGCGCCGGCCAGCAGGCGGATGCGGGCCGGGTCGAGACCCCGTTCGCGGACTTCCGCGAGCGCAGCCGGACCGGCCAGGAACCTCAGGGCGCGAGCCGGCATGAGACCGTTCCCGATCGGCGCTGCCGTCAGCGGCCCGCCCGCAGGTCCCGGTACTCGGGATGGCGCTCCAGCCAGGCGCTCACGTAGGAACAGGCGGGCTCGACACGATGGCCGTGCTCCCGGGCGTAGTCCATCGCCGTGCGCACCAGCCGCCCTGCGATACCGCGGCCGCCGACCGCCTCGGGCACCTGGGTACTGGTGAAGACCATGACGCCGTCGTCCAGCCGGTAGTCCGCGTACGCGAGGTGGCCCTCCACCTCGGTCTCGAACCGTTGCCTCGCCGTATTGTGGGTGACGTCGATGTCCGCCATGGTCTCCTCGCTCAGTCGAAGGGATGTCTCAGTACGATGGTGTGCTCCCGGTCGGCGCCCGTGGAGATGATGTCGATGGAGGTGCCGACGATGGCCTCGATACGGGCGAGATAGCGGCGTGCGTTCTCGGGCAGCGCATCATAGTCGGTGATACCCACCGTCGATTCCTTCCAGCCCGGCATATCCTCGTATACGGGTTCGATGTCGGCATAGCGGTCCACCGCCACCGGCGGCGTATCGATGGTGGCCTCGCCGATGCGGTAGCCGGTGCAGATACGGATGGTCTCCATGCCGTCCAGCACGTCCAGCTTGGTAACGCACAGCCCCGCGACGCTGTTGTTGACGATGGAGCGCTTGAGCGCGACGGCGTCGAACCAGCCGACCCGGCGCGGCCGACCGGTGGTGGCGCCGAATTCCGCTCCCACCTTGGCCATGCGCTCGCCCTGGTCGTCGAACAGCTCGGTGGGGAACGGCCCCGCACCCACCCGGGTGGTGTAGGCCTTCACGATGCCGAGGACGTAGTCGATGGAGCGGGGCCCGATACCCGTACCCGTACTCGCGCTGGCCGCGACCGTGTTCGACGAGGTCACGAACGGATAGGTCCCGTGGTCGATGTCCAGCATGGCCCCCTGCGCTCCCTCGAACAGGACGCTCTGCCCGGCCTCGGTGAGCTCCTGCAGTATTCGGGTCACGTCGGCGGTCAGCGGCGCGATGGTCTCGGCCAGTTCCAGGGAGCGGTCCAGCGTCTCGGTGAAGTCCACCGTCGCGGCATTGAAATAGTGCTTCAGCACGAAGTTGTGGAAGTCGAGCACCTCGCCCAGGCGGGAGGCGAACTGCTCGCGCATGTATAGATCCGAGACCCGCAGCGCGCGGCGCGCCACCTTGTCCTCGTAGGCCGGGCCGATGCCCCGGCCGGTGGTGCCGATGGCCGCCTTGCCGCGGGCCTTCTCCCGCGCCCGGTCCAGCGCTACGTGGCACGGCAGTATCAGCGGACAGGACGGGCTGATACGCAGACGCTCGTACACCGGCACGCCCCGGTCGA
>CAZRSA010000055.1:0-17292 GCA_964602525.1 uncultured Woeseiaceae bacterium | reverse complement strand
CCCGTCTCCGGCGCGAGGACGTCTCCGCAGTGGTCGTGGATGGTAACGGAATGGATCGTCTCGCGCTGTTGCGGACAGTGCTTAGTGAAATCGGTTACCAACTCGATGCCGTCGCGCCGGACGATCTGTCCAGGATGCTGCGCGTATTCCTGATCCACCAGTGCCACGCCGACCAGCCCGCTTTCCTGGGCTTCGTGAACGTGAGCGGCATGCATCCCTCGGCCCTGGAGGAAATTTGCCGCCTCGCCGGGATCACGGCCGCCGACGCAGCGGCGGCGCGATTGGTCCTCAGCTGCGACGAGCGGTTGAACCCGATTATAAGGGCGCCGGCCATGGCCCCGGTGCGCGAACGGATCACCGCCCGCTGCCGGTTGCGCCCCCTCGACCTGATCGAGGCCGGCGACTACATCGTCCGGTACCTGCGCGCGGCGGGCGCCCGCTCCCCTACCGACTATCTCACCGATGGCGCCATCACCCTCCTCTGGCGCGCCAGCGGCGGGCTGCCCGGGGAGATCGAGGCGATGACGCTCGAGTTGCTGTCGCGCGCCGGACTGCCGGCGGACACCGACGACGTGCGCGAGATCCTGGGCCTCGACGAACCGGCGCAACAGGCTGGGGTCCGCGCAGTCGAGCCGGACGCGGCGCGGAAGGCCGGGCCGCCGACTCGCCTGGTGGTCTCCCGCGACGGAGCGGTCGTCAGTGACCGCGGCTGGGCGGCCGGGCGCGTGCTCATCGGCCGCGACCCCCACAACGACATCACCCTGCCCAGCCGATACGTGAGTCGCCACCACGCGCTGATCGTGGTGCAGGATGCCGACGCCTGGATCGCGGACCTGAAGAGCACGAACGGCACTTACGTCAACTCGCGCCGCGTCTCCCAGCAGGCGCTCAGGCACGAGGACGTGATCTCCATCGGTAACCACCGGGTGAAATACCTGAACCCCGCGGCCGGAAACGCGGGGGCCGGCAAGGAATCCGACCTGGCGGAGACCGCCATCATGCGCAGCCTGCAGGAAGTGCGCCACCTGTTCGCCGTGCAGCATTCCGACGACGACACGCTAATGCAGGACGCGACCGGCACCGACGAAGCCGGCGACTGAACCGGTCAGCGAAACTCCGCCTCCATCAGGCGGTCGATCTCGCGCTCGATATCCTGGCGGAAGAACATCAGCGACAGCCCCAGCGAGGCGTCGATCACGATGTCGTCCTCGTGCACCGAGATGCGGCCGCTGAGTGCCGGCCGGTCGAACTTGAGCGTGTTGTCCTGCCAGCGGATGCTTACGCCGTACTCCGAGGCCAGCTCGTTCGCGATGCGGTTCACGGCCCCGATGGCCTCGTCGTGGCTGAGCCGGTGTCGGCGCCGTATGCGAATGCCGGGCATGTATCGGTGACGGCGTGAGTCAGGCGCCGGCCTGCGCGGCGCTCTCCAGCTCGTCGAAAGCCGCCGCGATACCCGCCGCAATGTGCTCCGGGTCCGGGATCGCCCGGCGGCCGGTCAGGACGCCGAAATGGAGATTGCCCGCGTAGGTGTAGATGGTCACGTTCATGGACATGCCGGGCGGGATGGTGGAGATCGGGTAACTCGCCTCGAGCCGCGCTCCGCGAATGTAGCGTGGCCGGGCCCCGCCGATGACGTTGGAGACGAGCACGTTGCCGAGCGGCGGGAAACGGGCGGAGAGATGCGCGAGGTCGCCGATCTGCATCAGCGTCTGCACCAGGATGGTATAGGCTTCGGCCGCCTCGATGCCCATCTCGCCGTACTCGTGCTTGACCGTGCCGGCATGCTCGTGGATTTCCTGCAGCCGCGCCAGCGGATCGGACTCGTCGGAGGCCAGCTCCAGCAGCGCGATGGTCACCTGATTGCCGCTGTTGCCTTCGTCGCTGCGCACCGAGATCGGCATCTGCGCCACCAGCGGCTTCTCCGGATGCTCGTCCCGCTCGTCCAGGTAGCGCCTGAGTGCCGTGTCCACCAGCGCAAGAATGACGTCGTTGACCGTCACTCCCTGGCGCCTCGCCAGCGCCTTCGACCGCTCGAGCGGTACGCTGCACACCCCGAACGCACGGGCGGCGGTGAGCGGCTGATTGAACGCCGTGCGCGGCGCGGTAAAGGGCACCGGCAGGTCGTCTCCCCCGCCGATCAGACGCCAGCCGTGACGCAGGGCGAGCTGGCTCAGCTGCGGCCCCACCATCGCCAGCCGGCCGAAGCTCTTCGCCGAGCCGAACAGAGTCTCGACGAGGCCCTTGCGCACCGTTTGGTGCTCCCGGCGGTAAGCGTCGTTGGCCCACATCGGCGGAACGTCGTCGTCGGGCGTCGTCGCGAGGCTCGCCATGGAGCGCCGCGACATGCTGATGCCGTCCATGTAGGCGTGATGGATCTTCGCATAGACCCCGAAGCGTCCGCCCTCCAGCCCCTCGATCACGTAGACCTCCCACAGCGGGGCGTTGCGATCGAGCAGCCGGGCGTGCAGCTGGGCCACACGGTTCAGCAGTTCCTGTATACCGCCCGGCGCAGGGAGCGCCTCGTGAAAGATGTGGTCGGCCAGGTCCATCTCCGGGGCGTCCACCCAGCGCGGGCGCCCCGCCAGCGGCACCTTCAGCTTCTGATTGAAGGGCTCCACGGGCTCCGTGGCCTGCATGTCCGCCACGAGACCGCGGACGAAATCCTCGGGTGCATCCGGCGGCAGCTCGAAGACCTGCAGCCCGCCCACGTGGCGGGGGCTGTCCTTGGTCTCGAGCAGGAGCAACATGTAGTCGAGTAGTGACAGCTCGGACATGGCCCACCTCGTCGCCGGATCGCTGTTCAACCGGCGTCGAGCATAACGCGGCAGTCCCGCTTCGTCACGTTGCCGTCACGGGACCCCGGGCGGGCCCGGGCCGGCGCCGTCGAGTAGACTCGGTACCTCGGCCACCGACACTCGCAAGCATCCTCGGGAGGAGATTCCATGACGACCGCGCAAGGCATGACGTCGCTCGCGTGCACCCTGGCTTTCGCGCTCGCGGCAGCCGCCGCGGCTGCGGCTCCCCAGCCCTGGATGCGCAGCGACAATCCCCAGGGCCTGTACGTGCTGCTCTCGGTCGGCGAGGAGTGCGCCATCCGCCGCACCGAGGCCGACCTGGCCGTGCAGACGGCCTTTACCCGTCTGGATTTGCCCCGTGCCACGGGGTGGGCGCCGGGCGAGCTGTTCCTGACGGCGGAAGTGGACTGCACCCAGACCACGAACTACCCGGATATCTATCTCTACGTGACCCGGGTGGGTTTCGCGATCAACTACCAGGAGCAGCCGGCCTACATGATGCAGTACGTCCGGGGCCGCTACGAGAGCTTCGGCATCGACAGCCTCGGCAACATCGACCGGATCCTCACCGAGAGCGTCGCGGCCGCGCTGACCGACTACAAGGCCGCGAACGCCAATCCTGCCGGCGCGGGCGGCGCCGAACCCACGGTCGACGACGAGGCTCAGTAGCGTCCGTGCTGCTTGAAGATGTAGTTGCTGAGCTCGATGAACTCGTAATTCATGCGGCTGAGCGTCTTGTGGGCGGAACGCACGATGGCGCGCATGACCTTGTAGACGATGGCGGGATGCTCCTCCACCAGACCCTCGAAAGCCTCCCGCTGCAGGCTGAAGACACGGCTCTCGCACAGCGCCCGCAGGCCCACGGTATGCGGCGCGCCGTCGATGAAACTGAGTTCGCCGGCCAGTTCGCCGTCGCGCAGTATGCCGAGTGTGGCCGTCTCGTCGGCGCCGGCCATCTTCACCACCTCCAGCTTGCCCTCCAGGAGGACGTGCAGCGAATCGTCGGTGGCACCCTCCTCGGTGAGAAAGTCTCCGTCCGCGAGACTGCGCATCTCCATCAGCGAAGACAGGGTGTTGGCCTCCTCGTCCGTCAGTTCGGCCCCCAGCGACGAGTCGAGGACCAGTTTCGCTGCGTTCTCCATCATGATTCCTTGCTTGTCCGGTGCGCTTCGGGATGATACGTAAAGCGTCGGCGTCTGCGCAGGCCCGTCCGCCGCCGCGTAGGCATGCAACCACAGATTTGGCCGGGCGCCAATCCGCGTAAACCGCGACTGGCTGCCGGGAGGAAGCCCCCAACATGGAAGCCCTGTTCGACCCCGTCGAGGCCCGCGTGATCGGCGCCCTGATGGAAAAAGAGATCACGACCCCCGATCACTATCCCCTGTCCCTGAACGCGCTGACGAACGCCTGCAACCAGAAGAGCAACCGTGAACCCGTGATGGCCCTCAGCGAAGCCGAGGTACAGGAGGCGCTCGATTCCCTGCACCGCAAGCATTTGGTGCTCGACCGCAGCGGCTTCGGCAGCCGGGTGGTCAAGTTCAAGCAGCGCTTCTGCAACACGGCGTTCAGCGACCTGCACTTCACGCCCGGCGAAACCGCCATCGTTTGCCTGCTGCTGTTGCGCGGCCCGCAGACGCCCGGCGAGCTGCGCTCGCGCAGCGGCCGACTGCATGCGTTCGGGAGTCTCGGCGAGGTGCAGGGCTGCCTGGAGGCTCTCTCCAGCCGCGAAGAAGGTCCCCTGGTCACGGCGCTGCCCCGGGAACCGGGCCGCCGCGAGATCCGCTGGGCGCATCTGTTCGGCGGCGAACCGTCGGCGCCGGTCCCCGCCGCTGCGCCGCCCGCCGAACGGGTGGCGGACGAGCCGGACCCGACCCTGGAGAGGATCGAGGCCCTGGAGGCCCGTGTGGCGGAGCTGGCCGAGCGCCTCGCCCGGCTGGAGGGTCGGCAGGATGCGGACCGATGACGGCCTGAGCTTCCCGTGAGCTGATATCAGTTCGAGAAAAGCAATATAACCAATTGATATTGGTGCCCGGGGCGAGACTCGAACTCGCACGACCGAAGTCAGCGGATTTTAAGTCCGCAGCGTCTACCCATTCCGCCACCCGGGCGTGCAGCGCGCCCCGCCGAGGCTCCCGTCAGCCCTCGTCCTGGTAGGTCGGGCGCCGCTGGATGTCCTCGGTGGCTTTCTGGCCGTGCTCCTCCGAGCGCTGCCAGGCATCCCGCGGAGCGCAGATCGTCTCCGAGAAGCGGGTGCCGGTCTTGACCACCTCCTTGCAGACCAGATCCTCGTCGGCGTCGGCCTCAGTCCTGCTCTTGCCATCGGCAGCAGCCACCGCCGACCCGCCGTCAGCCCCTGCGGCCGCCGGATCATCCGGGGTCTGCCCGGTGCCGGCACACGCAGCCAACAAAAAGGTGAGGGCGCAGAGCGCCCCGATCGTCCTGATATCCATAAGTCCCCTCCCGGCGCCGGGCTCAGTACGATGCCGCCGCCTTTGGGCGCATGCTAGCCGAGCCACCAACCGGTGGCAAACGGCCGCCAGCCGCGGCTCAGTCCGTCTGACGGAACCGGAGCGACGGGGCTCGTCTCATGAGCAGCTTTCGAACCTCGTCGAAGACCAGCACGCTGGACGCCACGACCGCGGCCATCAGCCAGTCACCGGGTTGCAGGTCCGTGGTCCGGAACACGGCCTGGGCCGGCCCCCAGTGCACCACGAGCGCCTGCAGGGAGATCACCGCCGCCAGGGAGAGCCAGAGGTAGCGATTGCGGAAGAACTGGCCGTTCAGTGCCGAGTGGTGCTCGGCACGGGCGTTGAAGATATTGAAGAACTGGAACAGCACGAAGGTGGTGAATGCCAGCGTCATGGCATAAAGCTCGCCCTGCGCCTGCCCCTGGCGGTACAGGAGCAGTGTGCCGACGGCCATGGTGAGTCCGTAGAAAAACAGTCTGGCGAGCCGCGGCCATGTGAGTATGGGACGATCGGAGTCCCGCGGCGGTTCGCGCATGGTGCCGGGCCGCGCAGGCTCGACGCCCAGGCTCATCGCGGGCGGACCGTCCATGATGATGTTGACCCAGAGTATCTGGATGGCCGTGAAAGGCGTCGGCCAACCCAGCAGGCTCGAACCGAGCACGGTCTGGATGGCGCCCATGTTCGTCGACAGCTGGAAGCGCACGAACTTGACGATGTTGTCGAAGATGGCGCGGCCCTCGCGAACGGCACGCACGATCGTCGCAAAGTTGTCGTCGGTGAGCACCATCGTCGCGGCCTCGCGGGCCACGGCCGTGCCGCTCGCGCCCATCGCGACGCCGATATCCGCCTGCTTCAGTGCCGGTGCGTCGTTCACGCCGTCTCCGGTCATGGCCACGACGTTGCCGCGGGCCTTCAGCAGCCTGACGATGCGCACCTTGTCTTCCGGGGTCACGCGTGCGAATACGGCTGCCCCGTCGAGGCGGCTGGCGAGCGCAGCCTCGTCGAGTTCCCCGAGTTCGCCGGCCTCGATGACCTCGCCGTCGAGCCCGAGCTCGCGGGCGATGGCGGAGGCGGTGGTGCGGTGATCCCCGGTGATCATCTTCACGCCGATGCCGGCCTTGCGGCAGAGCGCGATGGAGTCGCGCACCCCCGGCCGCGGCGGATCGATCAGCCCGAGGAGCCCCACCAGCGTCAGCTCGTCCACCTGTTCCGCGAGCTCGCCCGCCGGGTCGAAACGGTCGGCCGGGATCTCGCGAGTCGCCAGGGCCAGCACCCGCATCGCGTTTCCGGCCAGCCGCTCGCTCTCCGCGGCCCAGGCAGCCCGGGCGGACTCGTCCAGCGGCTCCTCCCGGCCATCGGGTCCCAGCGTCCGGGCGGCGCGGCCCAGGAGTACGTCCAGCGCCCCCTTCACGCAGACGCGCACCACGTCCCCGTCACGGTGGAACGTGGCCATGAACTTGTGTGCCGAGGCGAAGGGCACCTCACCCAGGCGCGGGCTCGTGCGGCGCTCGGCTTCCACGTCGAGGCCGGCCCTGGCGCCCAGCACGAGCAGTGCGCCCTCCATGGGGTCGCCCACCACCCGTTCGCCGTCCAGTCGGCTGTCGTTGGCCAGTACGGCGGGCCGGAGCACGCTCCCGGGCAGCGCTGCCGCAGCGCCGCCCTCCGCCTCTATGCTGCCCTCACCGCCGTGATCGCCGCCGGTAACCCGGAACCGCTGCCCCGCAGCGTAGACGGCGCGGACCGTCATCCGGTTCATGGTGAGCGTGCCGGTCTTGTCGGCGCAGATGACCGTCGTGCAGCCGAGGGTCTCCACGGCAGCAAGCCGCTTAACCAGCGCACGCCGGCGGGCCATCCGGTGCATGCCGATGGCGAGCGTGACGGTGACCACCGCCGGCAGGCCTTCGGGGATGGCGGCGACCGCCAGCGCTATGGACGTGATCAGCGTCTCGACCAGGGGGTCGCCGCGCCCGAGCCCGAGCGCGAAAATGACGGCTATGACGACACCGGCGATGAGCGTGAGCTTGCGCCCGAGCACGTCGAGCTGGCGCTGCAGCGGTGTCGGGTCGGTTTCCGTGCCCGCCAGCAGGTCCGACACACGGCCCATCTCCGTCCCCATGCCGATGGCCGTGACGACCATCCCGGCGCGGCCCCGGGTGACCACGGTATTCATGAACGCCATGTTCGGCCGTTCTGCCAGCGGCGCGCCCTCCTCCGCAGTGGTCCGTGCCTCCTTTGCCACGGGCTGGGACTCTCCGGTGAGCGCCGACTCGTCGATCTCGACGCCGCCATGGGTCTCGATCAGGCGCCCGTCCGCCGGCACGCTATCGCCGGCCGCGAGCAGGACGATGTCCCCGGGAACCAGTTCCGCGGCCGCCACCTCCCGCAGCTCGCCGCCCCGCCGCACCCGCGCGACCGGGGCCAGCATCTGTTTCAGTTCGGCCAGGGTGGCCTCGGCGCGATGCTCCTGCCAGAAGCCGAGTGCCGCGTTGAGGAACACGACGACGAGGATGACGAGCGCCTCGACGTAATCGCCCACGGCGGCGGCCAGCGCAGCCGCGCCGAGCAGTACCAGGATGAGGAGGCTGGCGAACTGGTCCGCGAAGGAGCGCCAGACGGGACGCGGCGGGGCCTCGGCCAGCCGATTCTCGCCGTGCCGACGCGTGCGGGCGGCCACTTCATCGCCGCGGAGACCGGTGCCGGCATCGACCGCCAGAGCCGACAGCGTATCCGCTACGCCCGTACTGTGCCAGGCGCGCACCGGCTCCGATGCCCGCGCTCGCTTCGTTTCCACGGTATCGCTACCCCGGATCGGGGAAAGGGGTGGAGGCTAGGGTCGGAATCGAACCGGCGTACACGGCTTTGCAGGCCGCTGCATAACCACTCTGCCACCTAGCCACCGGATTACCCACTGACCTGGCCGTGCCAGACCGAGGCGGACCTTACCACAACCGCCCTGGTCGGGCATCGGTCCGCAATTCCGATGTTAGGAAATCTCGGCCTTCGCGTGAACACCCTCCCGGGGCTCCTCTTCTTCCAGGGCATGCTGGGCGTCGCGGCCGGAACCGAGCAGCACGGCGACCCAGCGGGTGTCCTCGTTTGCCTCCAGCCCGATCTTCAGCGTCATGGTCAGGGGCACCGAGAGCAGCATGCCCACCGGGCCGAACACCCAGCCCCAGAAAACGATGGACAGCAGGACCACCAGCGGGGAGATGCCCACACCGTAGCCCATCATGCGGGGCTCGATGACGTTGGCGTAGATCAAATTGATCACCAGATAGCCGATCGCGATACCCACCGCCGGCCCCAGGCCGAATTGCAGTAGCGCGAGCAACACCGCCGGGATCGCGGCGATAATGGAACCGATCACCGGGATGTAGTTCAGCAGGAAGGCCAGCAGGCCCCACAGCAGCGGGAAATCGAGGCCCACGGCCCAGGTCAGCAACCACGCCGAGATACCGGTGGCCAGGCTGACGAGCGTCTTGATCCCGAGGTAGCGGCCCAGGTTGATCAGGAACTCACGGAACTCGGCCATGTGCTCCTCGCCGCGGCCGAAAGCGGCGGTGATCTTCACCGGGAAGGTGGAGGCCTCCAGCAGTATGAAGGTCATGGTGAGAAAGATCAGGAGCGTGTTGGTCAGCACGTCCCTGAGCGCGTTGAGCATGTTGGCGGCCATGCCCATGGCCCAGCCCGGGTCGATCACGTCGCCCAGGTTCTCGATGGGCTGGTCGCCGTCGACGCGGGCCGCGAGAAACTGCAGAAAGCCCTCCATCATCGCGTCCAGGCGAGCCTGGTAGGTGGGCAGCGCCGCCGTGAACTCGGCGATGGAGGTGCCGACGATGACGCCGAATACCGCCAGTATCAGCATCATCACGACCACGATAAGGAGCACGGCCACCACGCCGGGGATGCGCTGGCGCTGCATGAACAGCAGGGGCCGCACGCTCACCAGCGACAGGAAGACGGCCAGCAGGAACGGCACGAGCAGCACCTTCGCCGCCTGCATGGCGAAGATGATGATGATGACCGCCGCCACGGATATCAGCGTGGTGCGGCCTCTGACCAGCGGTTCACTCACAAGCCTGTCTGCTGCGATGCCTCGTGCCCAAGCGGCCCGGCCGGGCCGGCTGCAGGCCTAGTGTGCCCGGGGCGTGCAGCTGCCGCAACGCGGGCCGGCGCGTCAGAAGCGATAACGGGCCTCGATGCCGACCATCCGCGGCGGGCTCGGCCACGCTATGTCCGTGCGCAGGCTGGTGAAGCGGCGGGAGACGTAGTACTCGATCCAGTCCTCGTCCGTGGCGTTCTCGGCGAATGCAGTCACACTCCAGGCGTCGCCGCGCAGGCCGAGGCGCAGGTCCACGACGGTGTAGGCACCCTCCGCGTCCCGGCCGTCGATGCTCCAGTAGGTCTTGCCCCGCCGGTCCACGTCGACGCGGGCGAAGCCCTGCAGGCGGCCGAGCGGCCGGACGTACTCCCCGCTCAGGTTCAGGGTGTAGACGGGAGCTCCCGGCACATCGTTGCCGATCACGTCCGATGGCGGCACGCTCAGCCCCGGCTCGGCACCGATGGCCTCGATCTCGCTGTCCACGAAACCGTAGGCCAGAGACAGTGTGAGCCCGTCCAGCGGCCGGATGGTCGCCTCCACCTCGCCGCCCAGTATCCGGCTCTCGTCCGCGTTGATCAACGCCTGGGAGCCGAACGGGTCGAACAGGAACCACTGCTGGTTCTCGTAATCGATGTAGAAAGCCGCGACGTTCAGCACCCGGCTGCCGTCGGCGCTGGCGTACTTCAGGCCGAGCTCGTAGTTGTCCAGGTGCTCGGAGTCGAAGGACGGCGCGAACTGCACCGCCGGGTCGTTCGCGAGCGTATTGAACCCGCCGGGGCGGAATCCCTCGGCGTAGGTGGCAAACAGGTTCAGGGTATCGGTCAGGGAATAAGCCAGTTGAAGTTTGGGCTGGAACTCACTGAATTTCTTGATTCCATTAGCCAGCGGATTATTGGTGTCATTCTCCCGCCGCACGTCGTCGAACCGTCCGGCCACAGTCAGTTCGAGCCGGTCCGTGAGATCCGTGCTGACCTGTCCGAAGACGGCCCGGGTCTCGTACTGCTCGTTCAGGATGGCCGGGGCCTGGGGCACGAAGAACGCGCTCTCCGGGCTCCAGTCGCCGCCGTTCTGGAAGCCGGCCACGTTCAGGAAGGTGGCCAGCGTGCGGTCGCGCTCCTGGTCGCTGTAATAGACCCCCGCGATCCAGCGCAGACCCTCCTCCGCGTTGGACACCAGTCTGAGCTCCTGGCTGAACTGGCTCTGGTTGTCGTCCACGTCGATGTTCAGGAATTCCCGGTTGGTCTGGTCCAGGTCCTGGTCGTTGCGCGACTCCAGGTCGTGCCAGCCGGTGATCGAGGTCAGCGTGAAGGCGTCGAAGCCGTAGTCCACCTTGGCCGTGTAGTCGTCGAAGCTGACGCTGGATACGCCGAGGAGGTTCGACTGGATGGTGTAGGTGGTGTTGTTGAGCGGGAACGGGAAGGGATCCCCGGGCAGCCGGTTCTCCTCGGTGTCGGCGGAGCCCGGCATGAAGTAGCCGGAGCCGGCCTCCTGGTCGGCGTACTGGTAGCGCAGGTCCACGCTCAGCCGCTCGTTCGGCTCGATCAGCAACCGGCCGCGCAGCGAGGTGGACTCCTTGAAGTCCACGTACTCGCCGAGGCCCTCGTTGCGCAGCTGGCCGTCCCGGTCGTTGTCGTACACGGCGAGACGCCCGCGCACCAGGTCCGAGAACAGCGGTCCCGAAACGGCGCCCTGGACGGTGTAGTCGTCGCCTTCGGCCACCCGGGTCTGCACGTACGCCTCGAAGTCCTCGGTGGGACCGCGAGTGGTGATGTTAACGGCACCGGCCACGGAGTTGCGCCCGTACAGGGCCCCCTGGGGCCCGCGCAGCACCTCGATCTGCTCCACGTCGAACAGGTCCTGGGTGGTGACCAGCGAATTGTTCACGGTGACGCCGTCCACCACGAAGGCGAGCGGCGTCTCGCCGATGCCCCGCTGCTGGGTGACGCCGCGGATGGTGATGGTGCTCTGTCCCACCTCCTGGTCGTCCGAGAAGCGCAGGTTCGGTGTGAGGGCTGCCACATCGTTCATGCGCTGGATGGCCGCGTCCTCGATGACCGCCCGGTCGAACACGGTGATCGCGTCGGCGATCTCCTGCAGCTTCTCGCTGCGGCGCCGGGCGGTGACGATTACCTCCTCGATGGCCATGGCGGCCGCACCGTCGCCCGCGGAGTTCTCCTGAGCCGACACCGTGCCGGCGACAATCATTGCAAGCAGACAAGGGGCAGCGGTGCCGCCAATCTTTGCTGGCAGGGTCATCCTGGAATGGTCCCTATTCGTCAGTGACTTGATACGGGCGGAGCCGGCGCGGGGAGATTAACAGATCGCTCGTCCCCGGCGAACCGGCGGCTGCAGAAACGAATCAGGGCCCCGTGCAGGGGCCCTGAGTTCGTCTGGAGCGGGAAACCGGGCTCGAACCGGCGACCTCAACCTTGGCAAGGTTGCGCTCTACCAACTGAGCTATTCCCGCCTGATCGCGAAGGGACGCAATTCTAGCGTCTCCCGGTGGCCTGTCAAGGCGCAACGGTCGGCCCTGCGCGGTCAGCTGTTTGCGTTCAGAACCGGCCATGCCGCCTTCAGGTAGGCATACATCGACCAGAGGGTCAGGCCGGCGGCCGCCAGCAGGAACACGAAGCCCGCGTCGTAGACCGGCAGCCCCCCGGAGTCCTGGTGCCAGACCATGAGCGTGAGCCCGATCATCTGCAGCGCGGTCTTCACCTTGCCCACCATCGATACGGCCACGGTGGTACGCTGCCCCAGCCCCGCCATCCACTCCCGCAGGGCGGAGACGGTGATCTCCCGGCCGATGATGATGCCCGCGATCAGGGCGAGCGAGATGCGCTGATCGGTCTGCACCAGCAGCACCAGCGCAACGGCGACGATGAGCTTGTCCGCCACCGGGTCCAGGAACTCGCCGAACGGAGTGATCTGGCCGAGCTTCCGTGCCACGTAGCCGTCCAGCCAGTCGGTGATGGCCGCGAGCATGAAGACCGCCGCGGAGGCCGGCCGGCTCCACTCGGCGGGCAGGTAGAACAGCACCACGAACAGCGGGATGGCTGCAATGCGGATCCAGGTCAGTGTGTTGGCGGTGTTCAGTTGCACGGCAGATGTCAGTTCGGTTGCGTCTCGCCGGCCGTCCCGGTCTCGGCGTGGAGTACAGTATAAATGCGCTCGGCCAGCACGCGGCTGATGCCGGGCACCTTGGCCAGATCGTCCATGCCCGCCGCCGACACGCCCTTCAGCCCGCCGAAGTGGCGCAGCAGGTCCCGGCGCCGCTTGGGCCCCAGTCCAGGGATGTCCTCGAGCACGGAACCGCGCCGGGTCTTGGCGCGGCGCGCCCGGTGGCCGGTAATGGCGAAGCGGTGGGCCTCGTCGCGGATGTTCTGGATCAGCAGCAGCGCGGGTGAACCCGGCGGCAGGCTGCGCGGGTAGGACTCCTCGTCCACCCAGAGCTGCTCGCTCCCGGGGCGGCGGGCCCGCCCCTTGGCCACCGCCACCACTTTCAGAAATTCGAGGTCGAGATCGGCCAGTATCTCCAACGCCTGGGTGCGCTGGCCGCGGCCGCCGTCGATCAGCACAAGGTCCGGCAGCGGCACCTCGCCGCGTTTCACGCGCTTGTAGCGGCGCTCGAGCACCTCGCGCATGGCGGCGTAATCATCGCCGGCTGCCGCGCCCCGGATGTTGAAACGCCGGTAGTCGGATTTCATCGGCCCCTCGGGTCCGAACACCACACAGGAGGCCACCGCGGCCTCGCCGCCGGTATGGGAGATGTCGAAACACTCGAGGCGTTCGGGAACGTCATCCAGTTCCAGCGCCTCGGCAAGGTCCTCCAGCTGACGGCGCACACCGGCGTTGCCCGCGGCTCGCAGATCGGCGCCCTGGCGGGCATTCGTCGCCGCCATCTGCAGCCAGCGCGCCCGGTCGCCCCTTACCCGGTGGCGGATCTCCACCCGGTGTGCGGCCCGCGCGGTCAGCGCCTCGCCCAGCAGGTCCGCATCCTCCACCGCCCGCTCCACCAGGATCTCCCGCGGCGGGGCGGACTCCAGGTAGTACTGGCCGAGGAACGACGACAACACCTCGTCGTCCGGCGTGTCGGGCGCCGCCTTCGGGTAGTGGGAGCGGCTGCCCAGCAGGCGGCCGTGGCGCACGAACAATACGGCCACGCACACGATGCTGCCCCGCCGGGCCAGCGCCACGGCGTCCACGTCCGTCGCGCTCTCCCGGGAGACCACCTGCTCGGCGTCCACCCGCTTCAGCCGCGTGATCTGATCGCGGAATTGGGCGGCGCGCTCGAACTCCAGCGCCTCGGCGGCAGTCTCCATGCGCTCCGCCAGGCCGTCGATCACCGCCTGGTTGCGGCCCTCCAGGAACGCGATCGCGTTCTGCACGTCTCTCGCGTAGTCGGCCTCGCCGATGTGGCCGACGCAGGGGGCCGAGCAGCGCCGGATCTGGTACTGCAGGCAGGGCCGCGAGCGGTTGGCGAAGAAGGTATCGGTACAGTTGCGCAGCAGGAACAGCTTCTGCAGCTCGCCCAGGGTTCGGCGCACGGCGCCGGCACTCGGGTAGGGGCCAAAATATCGTCCCCGGGCGCTGCGTGCGCCCCGGTGAAACGCCAGCCGCGGGTAGGCATGCTCCGTCACGTGGATCCACGGATAGCTCTTATCGTCCTTCAGCAGCACGTTGTAGCGGGGGCGCTCCCGCTTGATGAGATTGTGCTCCAGGATGAGCGCCTCGGCCTCGGTGTTGGTGACCGTCACCTCGATGTCGCGGATCTCGGCCACCAGCGCCATGGTCTTCGCGTCCTTGGCCTTGCCGCTGAAGTAGCTGCCGACCCGCTTGCGCAGGTCCCTGGCCTTGCCCACGTAGAGGATCTCGCCGGCGCCATCCAGCATGCGGTAGACGCCGGGCCTGTGGCTCAGGTTGGCAAGGAAGCGACAATGATCGAATGCGGCGTCGTCCATGGTGTCTAGGATAACGGACGGAGCCTCAGGAGCCGACGAGTTCCCTGGCCCGCCGTACGACGGCACGGAACATGTCTTCGGTGAGCCGCCGGGTCTGGGTGTTGTAGCGGCTGCAGTGATAGGAGTCCAGCAGGGTCCGACTGCCGGGCAGCCCGTGTTCCGCGGCGTGGGCGAAGCCGTTCGCGCTCTGTTTCAGCTCCAGCGCCTTCAGCACGGCCCGGTGGGCAATGGCGCCCAGCGCCAGTACGACGCCGCCCTCGTCGACGGTTGCCAGTTCCGCCTGCAGGTAGGGGTTGCACTCGTCGATCTCGCCGGTGGTGGGCTTGTTCTGCGGGGGCAGGCACTTGACGGCGTTGGTGATGCGGCAGTCGGTGAGTTCCAGGCCGTCGTCGGCGGACACGGATTCGGGACGGCTGGCGAAACCCGCTTCGTAGAGCGTGCGGTACAGCAGGATGCCGGCATAGTCGCCGGTGAACGGCCGGCCGCTCCGGTTGGCTCCGTGCATGCCCGGCGCCAGGCCCACGATCAGCAGGCTTGCACCAGGATCGCCGAAGGGAGGCACCGGCAGGGCGTGATAGTCGGGATGCTTGTCCCGGATCTCGGCCAGGTGGGCGGCCAGGCGCGGACAGCGTGTGCAGTCCGGGTCGTACTGGTCCCCGGGGATGGCCCTCGCCGACATGCCGGTCAGTCGTCCATGTGCCGGACGACGGCCTCGCCGAAGCCCTTCGTGCCCACCAGGGTGGCGCCGGGGATCAGCTGGTGCAGCTCCTCCTCCACGTCCTGCTTGCCGTGGGGGTGGCTGCCCGCCGGACGCTTCGGCTTGCGGATCGCCTCGCGCAACCGCGCCAGGTCGAAGGTCAGTTCCTTGTTGGCGATGGTGTTCGCCACCCCCTTGATGATGAGGTCGGCGGCCTCCGTCCAGCCGAGATAGCGCAACATCATTTCGGCCGAGAGGATCAGCGAGCCCGGGTTCACCCGGTCCTTGCCGGCGAAGCCCGGGGCGGTGCCATGGGTGGCCTCGAACACGCCTATCCCGTCACCGATGTTGCCGCCGGGCGCGATGCCGATGCCGCCCACCTGGGCGGCAAGCGCATCGGAGATGTAATCCCCGTTCAGGTTCAGGGTGGCGATGACGTCGTACTCTTCCGGTCGCAGCAGGATCTGCTGCAGGAAGTTATCGGCGATGACGTCCTTCACGATGATCTCCCGCCCGGTGCGGGGATTCGGGAAGGCGTGCCAGGGCCCGCCGTCCTTGGTCTCCGCACCGAACTCCTCGCGGGCTACCTCGTAGCCCCACTGACAGAACGCGCCCTCCGTGAACTTCATGATGTTGCCCTTGTGCACCAGGGTCACCGAGCCGAAATCGTTGTCGATGCAGTAGTTGATGGCCTTGCGCACCAGCCGCTCGGAGCCTTCCCGGGAGACGGGCTTGATGCCGATGCCGGAACTCGACGGGAAGCGGATCTGGGTGGCGCCCAGTTCGTCCTGCAGGAACTTGATCAGCTTCTGCACCTCCTGGGAGCCGGTGGGGTACTCGATACCCGCGTAGATGTCCTCGGTGTTCTCGCGGAAGACCACCATGTTCACGAGGTCGGATTCCTTCATGGGCGTGCTCACGCCCGGGAAATAGCGGATGGGCCGCACACAGGCGTAGAGGTCGAGGGTCTGGCGGATGGAGACGTTCAGCGAGCGGATGCCGCCGCCGATGGGCGTGGCCAGCGGCCCCTTGATGGAGACGATGTACTTCTGCAGGGCATGCAGTGTCTCTTCGGGGAGGAAGTTGGCGCTGTCATAGACCTCGCCCGCTTTCTTGCCGGCATAGACCTCCACCCAGGCGATCCGCCGCGCACCGCCGTAGGCCCGGCTGACGGCCCCGTCCACCACGTCCTTCATCACCGGCGTCACGTCCGCGCCGATGCCGTCGCCCTCCACGAAGGGGATGATCGGCTCGTCGGGCACGTTCAGCCGGAAGTCCCGGTTCATGGTGATGGCATCGCCGCGCTCCGGCACCCGGATCTTCTCGTACTGCATGGCTGCTTCCTCCGGAACCGCAAAGAAAACGGCGCCCGCGAGGGCGCCGTTCCTGCGTCATTTCGACACGGATGCTCCAACCGTGGCTCAGCTCGCCTCGTCGAACTGATCCTCCTCGGTGGAGCCGGAGAGCGCGGTGATCGAAGACTCGGCGCTCACGGCCTGGGTCACGGCATCGAAGTAGCCGGCACCCACCTCCCGCTGGTGACGGGTGGCGGTATAACCGTCCTTTTCCGAGCCGAACTCGGCCTGTTGCAGCTCCACGTAGGCCGCCATCTGGCGCTCCTTGTAGCCTTTCGCCAGCGTGAACATGCTGTAGTTCAGGGCATGGAAGCCTGCCAGCGTGATGAACTGGAACTTGTAGCCCATGGCCGCCAGCTCCTTCTGGAACTTGGCGATGGTCGAGTCGTCCAGGTTCTTGCGCCAATTGAACGACGGCGAGCAGTTGTAGGCCAGCAGCTGGTCCGGGTATTCCTTGTGCATGGCCTCGGCGAACTCCTTGGCCTGCTCCAGGCTGGGCGTGGAAGTCTCGCACCAGACCAGGTCGGCATACGGCGCATAGGCCAGTGCCCGGTCGATGGCCTGCTCCAGGCCCGGCTTCACCCGGAAGAAGCCCTCAGCGGTGCGCTCGCCGGTGATGAAACGCTGATCGCGCTCGTCGATGTCCGAGGTGAGCAGGTTGGCCGCGTCGGCATCCGTGCGTGCCACCACCAGGGTGGGGACGTTGCAGACGTCGGTGGCCAGCCGGGCCGACGCCAGCTTGCTGATGGCCTCCTGGGTGGGCACGAGCACCTTGCCGCCCATGTGGCCGCACTTCTTCGCCGAGGATAGCTGATCCTCGAAGTGCACGCCGGCCGCGCCGGCGTCGATCATGCCCTTCATGAGCTCGAAGGCGTTCAGCACGCCGCCGAAGCCGGCCTCGGCGTCGGCCACGATGG
>CAZRSA010000054.1:0-17366 GCA_964602525.1 uncultured Woeseiaceae bacterium | reverse complement strand
CCAGCGAGGACGACAGCCACCAGACCACGGGCACGCGGGTCGAGCGGTCCGCCTGCACGCGGGCGTCCAACTCGTCCTGCTGGCCTTCCCGACCGGGTTCCTCGACGGCGCCCCGCTCCCGCTGCATCTCCCGACGTGCCGCCTGCGGCGTCGCCGGGTCTTCCACCCGGCCCACCTCGCCCGGCCCGAAGATCGTCCGTGCGGCACGGGGCCCCATGGTGAACTGGTCGTTGGCCAGCGCCCAGATCAGGAGTGCCAGCCCGCCGACCGAGATCAGGAAGGTGGCGGCCAGCAGAAATGCGATCGCTGTGGTCATCGATTTCCCGGGAAGCGCGACCGGCCACGGCCCGAGAGCAGGGACACCCGGTCGCGCAGTGTGTGTCCCAGTGGATTCGCCGGCGGTCGTTTGCTGGATGAAGGTCGCGTGCCACCCGGCCAGCTGAACAGGAAATGTCGAACAATGCGGGCCGGGGGAAGGGGCGCGGAAACGCCCGAGGAGACCGTGGGAACCGGGTCAGTCCGGCTGCGTCGAACAGCCGACCGGCCGGGAGGCTATCCCTGACGGTTCAGAGCGGATTCCGCCGGGCAGCGATCGGGGGTGTCGGGCGGCGCCCCCTCATAGCGGCTCGGCGCGGCCCTCGGCGCCGTGTTCGCCCAGGTTGCCGTAGCGGTGGTAGTTGTCGCTGATACTCTGCTCGCGCAGGTACCAGATCAGCTCGATGCGGCCCTCGGCCAGCACCGGCGTACGCACGATGTATACGCCCGTCCCGGCGGACGCCTTCAGCAGCGCATCGGGCACCCGGCCGGGTTGGGCGTAGCGCAGCCGGCCCACGATGCCCTCACGCATCATCCGCACCAGGTCCGAGTCCGACTCGCGCACGAACTCGATGCCGCCGGCCCAGGATTCCGTCAGCCGCTCCAGCCGGTCGATCACCTCGCTGTCCAGGTCCGGGGGTACGCTGACGACGGCGCGCGAGCCGACCACGTGCGCGGCGACCGCACGGGCGTAGATCTCGAACAGGCTGTCGTCCGGATGCACCCGCACGCGGACGACCGGTACCGGCAGATAGCGCCGGACGTTGTCCTGGCCCAGCAGGCGGAAATGGTCGTGCTCGCGGCCGAACTCTTCCCGGTAGTTCCGCTGGTAGCTGGTGCAGGCGTGGATGAGCCGGTCGATCTCGTAATCCGGGAAGGCGGCACTGCCGCGGATGTCCGCGAGTGCCTGCTGGAACTCCGCCACCGGACCCTCCGTCACCGCCGTCTCTTCCAGGTCACGCTCGCTGAAATCCATGAGCTGGGCCACGTAGTTCGGCCCGCCTGCCTTGATGCCGGAGCCGAAGGCGGACTTGCCGAAACCGCCGAAGGGCTGGCGCAGCACCACCGCGCCGGTGGTCACCCGGTTCACGTACAGGTTGCCGGCGAACACGGCGTCCTTCCACTCTGCCTGCTCCCGGTCGTCGAGGCTCTCGATGCCGGAGGTGAGTCCGTAGCCGGTCTGGTTGACGAACTCGATGGCCTCGTCGAGGTCCCGCGCCATCATCACCGCGAGCACCGGACCGAAGAACTCGGTCATGTGGGTATAGCTGCCCGGCATCACGCCGTATTTCACCCCGGGCGACCAGAGCTGGGGATTGTCGGTATCCACCCCGGGTTCCACGGCCCATTCCTCGCCGGGCTCGAGCGTGGTGAGCGCACGGGCGAGATCATCGCCGGGCGGCGTCACCAGCGGGCCGACCCGGGTGCGCCGATCCCACGCCGGTCCCACCGGCAGGCTCTCGACGGCGTCGCTCAGCATGCGCCGGAACTCCTCGTCGGCATAGACCTCCTCCTCGAGCACCAGCAGGCTGGTGGCCGAACACTTCTGGCCGCTGTGGCTGAAGGCCGAGTGCAGGATGTTGGCGACCGCCTGGTCCCGGTCGGCCATGGCCGTGACGATGGTCGCGTCCTTGCCGCCGGTCTCCGCCATGAGGTTCATGTCCGGACGCGCATCGAGCATCTTCAGCGCCGTATCGGTGCCGCCGGTGAGGATGACGGCATCCACCCGCGGGTCCGCGACCAGCTTCGCACCCACGCCGGATCCCCGGCAGGGCATGAACTGCAGCGCCTCCCTCGGCACGCCCGCGGCCCAGAAGGCCTGCGCGAGTTCCCAGGCCACCAGCACGGTGGCCGAGGCAGGTTTCAGGATCACGCAGTTGCCGGCGGCGAGCGCGGAAGCCATGCCGCCGCAGGGGATGGCGATGGGGAAATTCCACGGCGGCACCACGGCCACCACGCCCTTCGGCTGCGCCTCCACGCCGGGCAGGCGGTGGAAGTACAGGGCGCTCCTGCGGTAGAACTCGACGAAGTCGATGGCCTCGCTCACCTCCGGGTCCGACTCCGGAATGGTCTTGCCGCCGTCCGCCATGGCCGCGCCGATCAGCCGCCCGCGGGCGAGGCGCAGGTTCTCGGCCGCTTCGCCCAGGGTGGCGGCCCGCTCCTCGGGAGACCGTGAGCGCCAGCCGGCCGGATCCGTCTCCGCGCAGGCGAGCGCGTCCTCCAGGTCGGCGTCCGTCGCGTCCGGGTAGCGCGCCACCACCTCGCCGGGCCGGGAGGGATCGACGCATTCCTTACGCCCGCGGTCCCCGCGCCGTTCCCCGCCGGCGATCACCAGCGGGAGATCCATGGCGGCCTCGCCGCGCACCGCCGACCACTCCCCGATCAGCGTCTTCGCCCATTCCACGTTCTGGGGCAGGGAGAAGTCGGTGTCCGGTTCGTTGCTGAAGGTGGCGAGTTCGGGCGTCGGCGTCACCGGGCGGCGCTCTTCGGTGCGCCGGTCCTGGGTGCGGCGCGGGCCGACGGACAGCGTGTCGATGAGCAGGAACGAGGCCAGGAACTGCTGCTCCAGCTCCTGCCAGTCCTCGCTGCCCACTTCGATGCGGAAGGAATGGGCCAGGAAATTGTCCGGGCCGGTATTCTCGTCCAGCCGGCGCACGAGATAACCGATGGCGTGGATGAAGTCCTCGCGCTTCGTGGCCGGTGCGTACAGCAGCAGGTTCTCGGTCAGCTCGTTCAGGGCGCGGCGCTGATGGTTGGCCATGCCCTCGAGCATCTCGAACTGCACCCGGTTCAGCGCGCCTTCCCGCGCCGCCAGTATCAGCGCATAGGCCACGTCGAACAGGTTGTGGGAGGCGATGCCGAGATGCACGGCCACCAGGTTTTCCGGGACCATGCCGTCGTGCAGCATGCGCTTGAAGTTGGCGTCCACCTCCGCCTTGGTCTTGTACGGCGCCTGAGGCCAGCCGCGGATGGAGGCCTCCACGCGCTCCATCTCCAGGTTCGCGCCCTTCACCAGCCGGATGGTCACAGGCGCGCCGCCGGCAGCCACCCGCCGCCGCGCCCAGCCGTTGATGCGCTGCTGCACCAGGAAGGCGTCCGGCAAGTAGGCCTGCAGCGCGATGCCGGCACCCGCCCCCTCGAGGCCCGCACGGTCGAGCGCGCGCATGAACGCCTCCGCCGTGACGCTCATGTCCCGGTATTCCTCCATGTCCAGGTAGACGAACTTCGGCACCTCGCTGCCGTCGCTGCGGGTGAAGCGCCGCGCCGCCGCTTCCCGGTAGAGTGTCTCCAGCCGGTCGCTCAGCACCGCGACGGTGTCCTCGAAGGCGAGCGAGGACACCTGGGAGTAGATGGTGGACGCCTTCACGGAGATGCACTCGATCTCCGGCCGGGCCAGCGCCTCCAGGTAGCCCTGCAGGCGGGCCTTCGCCGCCTCCTCGCCCAGCAGCGCCTCGCCGAGGAAGTTCACGTTCATGCGCAGGCCGGTGCTCTGCCGGGCGTTCAGGTGCTCCGGCAGCACGTCGGCCTCGGCCGGCAGGATCACGTTGGCGGTCTCCTGACGCATCTTGTCCTGCACCAGCGGTACCGCCACCCCCGGCAGCCAGCCGCCGAAGGACTGGAAGCCGCGCAGCATCGCCCGGTCGAAGGGCGTGAAGAAGCGGGGCACGCCCTGCACGTCCAGGATATGGGTGAGCTGGTCGACGGCCCGGCGGGGATGCTGCGAGCGCATCGACTGGTCGGTCATCTGCATCAGCGTCGCCTTGTCGTGGGGCGACGCCATCATGCGTGCGAGTTCGTGCTGCTGCTTGCGCTCGGCGGGGGTCTGCAGCGCCGAGGCCCGGCGCTGGAGCAGACGCGCAAGCGCCACCGCCTGCTGGGCAAGCGGTGGCGCCTGGGCGTTCTCGTCGAACGGCAGATCCGCCAGCAGGGCCGTAAGGTCGCCCGTCAGTGGCTGCGCGGATTCAGCCGCCATGCCCGACTCCTAGTCCCCTCCGATCTCCAGCTCGCCAACCTGGTAGCGGAAGCCGACGCCGATCAGGAAGACGTCGTAGTCATACGGGTCGGCGCCGAAGGTCAGGATGGTCGGCAGGGTGGTGGGCTCCAGCCCGGCGATGGCCCAGTCCTCGGTGGAGAAGCTCTCGTAGCGCAGCTCCGCGCTCCACTCCATGCGCTCGGAGGACTGCCAGCTCAGCTCCAGGCGAACCGAGTCCAGCGTGGATTCGAGGTCCGGGAAGAACGCACCGTCGACGCTGATGATCGTGGTACCGAGTGCGCGGCTGTAGTCGAACGTAAGATCGATGTTCTCGGTCAGTTCAGCGGCGCTCAGGCCGAAGCCGAAGGTGGTGAACTCGTCCTGGTGCAGCGCCTGCCAGTCGGGGATGCCGAAGGCCTCGCTGCCCACCTGGTCGGACTCGATTTCCTGGTAGCCGGCATGCAGGTACAGTGCCGCCTTGTCCGAGGCCGACCAGCTCATGTCGCCTGCGATGCGCATGTCGGTGCTCTCGCGCAGCCCGATCAGTGACTTCGTATAGCTGTCCTCCGCGTAGAAGGCCGTGCCCGCGAACGAGATCGGTTTCTCCGGCACCGTCGCGGTGGCGTTCACCTCGCCGAATTCCCGGTACCGGTAGGCCAGGTGATACTTCCGCAGCAGCGGGTTCTGGTTGAAGCTCGCCGCAAGGCTCGTGTCGTAGCCGTCGGCCTCGCGCTCGGCCACACCGCCCTTGGCGCTCATCTGGAACCAGGCGCTGGGACGCCAGGCGAGCCTGCCCCAGCCCGTATCTTCGTCCTGGGACTCGACTTCCTGAAAGGTGCGGTCGATGGTGTAGCGCTCCACGCCGGCCGCCACGGTCAGCGTATCCAGCAGATCGTAGTCGCCGCTCAGGGAGATGCGGGAACGCTCGAAGCTGTAGGGTGTGTTCACCTCGGCCGCGTTCGTCGGGAACAGGTCCGTGATCACCCGGTTCCAGGTGAACTGGGGCGTCTGGTTGTCCCGCTCGTCGTAGTGCCAGGCCAGGCGCACATTCGTCTTCGGCAGCGGACGGGAGGTCAGCGTCAACCCGAGCTTGGTCGTGTCCACCTCGGCGCCGAGGCTTCGCGTCGGCAGCGCCGGCGCCTGCACGTTCGGGTTGATGGTGTAGGGCAGCAGGAAGTCGTCCTGCTCGCCCCGGCCCAGCGCGGCCACGAAGCTGGCCGTCGTCGCGTAATCCAGCCAGGCGTAGCTGGCCGAAAGGCTCACCTGCTGGAACTTGCTGTCGGCGGGCTCGGCGTTGCGGCCCTGGTCGATCCCGGTGAAGGGGTTGTCCCAGGTGAGGCCGACGCCCTGGTTCTGAAAGAACGAGCCGTAGTAAGCCAGCGTCACCTGGCCGGTGCCGAGGCTGTAGCGGGCGCCGAGGTCCACCTCGTCGGTGGCGTAGTCGAAGGGCCGCGGCAGGTACACGGCGTTGGTGAAGAGCGAACCGGTGGAGATGGCCGTGCCCTCCTGCTCCTGACGGCGGTAGTCGGCGAACAGGCGGATGCGCGGCGACGGCAGGTACTCGCCACCCACCGTCAGGACCTGGCGGTCGCTCTCGATGTTCTGTCCGCGCAGCGCGCCGGGCAGTGCCGCCATGTCACCGGTGGTCAAACCGTCCACCCAGCCGCCGGGCAGCGTCAGCAGGCTGTCGCCGCCCTGCAGGTAGGGCGTCACGGTGGTGTCGAAGACCCGTTCCGGGCTCTCCCGGTAGCCGAGGCTCATGCCGAAGCTGCCCTGCCGCCCGGCCTCGACGCCGAACACCCGGGAGTCGAGCCCCAGATCCTCGGCCATCCATTGCAGCTGGTAGCCGTCGCTCGCGTAGCGCCCCTGGCCGTCGAGATTCGGATAGGCGCCCGACTCGTCGTAGCCGCTGAAGTTGCCGTAGCGGAAGGCGTCGTCGCTCACGCTCGTGGCGCCCACCTCGGCGTCCTGGGTGTACCCCTCCTCGAAGGGACAGCGCTTGCATTCCCACGAGCTGGTATCCGGTGCGGCGAGGGCCGGCCCGGCGAGGACCGGCAGCGCCACCATTGCCACTATGGCCACCACGGGTGCGATCAATCGTCTGTTGGAGAGCTTGCTCATCACGTCACCGCATCAACTTGGATCCCGAAGGATGATTCGAACCGTGCACCTGGGTGTGGCAGTTCAGGCAGTTCTGGCCCAGCAGCAGCTGGGACGCCGCACCGCCGCCCGGCAGGCCGTCCGGGCTGCTCGCCACGCTGGGATGGCCGGCCTGGGAGTGACAGCTCTGGCAGAGCATGGGCCCGCGCAGGCTGAGCATGCCCGGGTGGCTCGAGCCGTGAGGCTCGTGGCAGGCGGTGCAGTCCTCGGAGACCGGCGCGTGCTCCCAGATGAACGGCCCGCGCGTCTCGGCATGGCACTGCCAGCAGGTGTCGTTCACCGTCTGACGCGCCATCTGCAGTTCCGCAGTGGTGCCGTGGGGGCTGTGGCAGGACGAGCAGTCCATCTTGCCCTGATTCACGGGATGGGCGTAGGGCTTCGCCGCCGCGATCTCCTGGGTGCGGTGGCAGTCGTAGCAGACCTGCGCCTGGGAGGACGTGGTGAGCACCGGATCGTTCGGCTTGTGGGAACTGTGGCAGTCCGCGCAGGCCACCTCGTTGGCATCGTGAGGCGTGCCGTGCCAGGTCACGGGCACGGTGGACTCGTGGCAGCTCAGACACATGGCGTTCTGCGTCTCCACCGGCGCGGCATCCTCGTCCGAGCCGAAATACACGACCGGCGGCCGCGGGTCGCCCCGGCGCACCCGGCCGGTGTGCTCGCCGCCGGGACCGTGACAGGCCTCGCACTGGAGCTGGTCGTGGCCGAAGGGGCTGCGCTTGTCGGTGGGCACGCCATGGGGCGTGCGGAATACGCCCAGGGTCACCTGGTCACGGTGACACCGCAGGCATGTATCGGCTCCGTCCCGGCTGTACTCCGGCTCGGCGCCGGCTTCGTCCTGCGCGTAGGAGAGCGACGGCAGCGCCAGCACCGTCCCGAGGACGACCAGGCGGATAAGGATGCTTGCTTTCATTGCGTTACGTCTCTGCGGCTGCTGATTGCGCGGGCAGCGAGCGACGGGTCTTGGGGGCGTCCGTCGCCGGACGCCCCCGCTCCGTCAGTTGAAGTCGAACTCGCCGACGCCGTGGACCTCCGCCACGTCCGCCGAACGGCCGGGGCCGTGGCAGACGCTGCAGGTCTCGACGCCGGAGGAGATCAGCGTGGAGTCCGCCGCCTTCGTCGCGTTGAAGTCGCCGCCGTTCTGCACCATGTGCTGACGGGCCTGCTCGCCCGTATGGCAGCTGGCGCAGACCGCGGTGTTCGGCGAGATCACCCGGTCGTCGACCGGAGTGGTCGGGTCGTTGGAATCGACCGTCGTCCCCAGAAGCTCGCCGGGCTCCACCGGATAGTAGGCGTCCGGCTCGTGGCAGCCCTCGCAGTTGTTCAGCCGGCCCGGATAGACCACGTCGAAGTACGGATGGGCCGAGCTGCGGAAGCCGCAGATGCCCGTATTGCCCGCGTGGATGGCGTGCACCATGTACTTCATGTCGATGGTCTCGTCGTCCAGGCCGAGTACCGTCTCGCACTCCGTACCCGCGATCCGAACCGGGATGTCGGTGGCGTTCGGGTTGTGGCAGACCGCGCACACCTCGGGCTGATCCGTGCGGTTGTTGCCGTGCATCGACAGCTGCTTGTGGCACTCGTCGCACTTCTCGATGGCGACTGCGTTTCTCCGCGGCACCGCGTCCGCGCCGTCGATACCGAAGTAGTCGATGACGTTGGTGACCGGCACGCGGTCGGTGAAGGCACCGTCGCCGTCGAAGTCGCCGGCCGGATGGCCCTCGATGGCCACGGCAATCGTCTGCGAGCCGCCGAGGTTCGGCGGGAGCGCGGTGGCCGACTGCACCGTGTAGATGCCGTCGCCGTCCGGATCGGTGGCCGTGCCGCAGCCCGCGTCGGCGCTGAGCGCGTTCAGGCTGATGGGCTCGGCATTCTCGATGCCGTTGCCGGCGTTGGTGAAGTCGTCCGTGGTCCAGCCCACCAGTATCTCCAGCCGGCTGGCGCGGTTGCCGCAGTTGGTGAAGGCCGGATCGGCGTCCAGGTCGTAGGGCGCGCCGCTCGCGTCGGTGACGGAGTAGTCCACCTCGACCAGGCCGCCGGTCACGACGTTGCGCACGGCCTCGATGTTGTAGACGAAGTCGTCGCTCGCCTCGAGTGCCGGGATCCTGTGGATCTCGGCGGTGCGAACCAGCTCGCCTTCCGGATTGGTGGTGGTGGAATTCGGGCCGTGGCAGTCCAGGCACTGGGAGTCGTCCACGAAGTTGATGCCCGGCGGATGCTCGCCTTCCTCGATGGCCCACTGGTCGTCGCCGTCCCCGGCGCCGTCCACGTCGTAGTGGCAGGTGCCGCAGGAGGCGCGGTTGGCCACCAGACGCCAGTTGCTCGCCTGCGGGGTCCCCGCATCGCTCTCCTCATGGCAGGTCTGGCAGTTGCGCACGTCCTGGGTGAACTCGACGTCCGAGTAGTCGTACACCGTGTCGCGGAAGCCGATGACCACGTAGTCGTCCCGTCCGACGTGGATGTTGTGGATCATGGCCTTCATGTCCACGGTGTTGCCGGTATCGCCGTCGATGGAGGACGGGTTGTGGCAGGTCACGCAGTAGGCCACGTCGGTGCGGGGCCCGCCGTGGAACTCGAGGATGTCGTGGCAGGCGTTGCAGGTGTCGTTGTCCACCACGTCGTAGGTGAAGGTGGGCGCGCCGCCCGCCGGCACGAAGTTGTAGATGCCGTTGGAGGAGATCGGCGCCTGTCCCCGGATCTCGATGCCGAGCCGGTGGGTCTTGGTGGCGTCGAAGGCCGGACCTGCCGGGTAGGCGTCGAGCGCCTGGGCGAACGTATAGGTATAGGTACCGTCGCTGTTGTCCGTAAAGGTGCCCTCGCTGCCCCGCTCCGCGGTTGCCGCGGCATCCGTCACGCCGCCGTCGTCGGCGGTGGCGTAGGCCTGCCACTCGGCAGACTCGCCGCTGCCCGCGGGCGGCGGTGAGAGCTGGGCCAGCACGAAGCGGATGTCACCGGCCGGCAGACCCACGAGGCCGCGGGTCAGGTCGTCGGTGAGACGCAGCTCCACGGTCGGCGAGCCGCCGCCCGAGGGGACGCTCACGTCGGTGACTTCGATGTTGATTCTCTCGGCGCTGTCGACCGGCACCGTGTTCGAAGACGGCGGCGCCGGCGGTCCGGACGGGCCCGGGACGCCCGGTTCACCCTGCGGTCCCTGCGGGCCGGGTGAGCCGTCGTCGCCCTCGCACCCCCAGATCAGGAATGTCGAGAACAGGATGACTGCAAGCCGGGTTGCAGTGCTGCTGATGCCTTTCATCGCTACCGTCCTTTACGCTGCGTTACCGGCACACGGGTGCGTGCCTGTGGGTCTGGCTGCTCCTTTCTAACAAATGGCCCGGGCGGCTTTCATACCGGGATATACCTATGGCTGTTGCGACCGTGACACGGCGCACAGGCCTGCGAACGGAACAGGACGACGAGCGCCTGTGGCAGAATCGCTACAGGAGCAGAGCGACGGCTCTTCGGCCCTGCGGGCCAACCACCGGCCCCGCTTTCGGGAAAGCCGAAAACGAGATTCAGGCATTCAAGGAAAACAGATGAAACACGCAGACGAACTGGGCCGCTGGCTGGAGGACATCTTCGCCAGCATCGATGCGGGCGATGCGGACGCCTTCGTTAACTTCCTGACCTCCAACGGCACGTTCCGCTTCGGTTCCGCTCCGGCCGCCCGCGGGCATCGGGCGGTGCACGAGACCGTGACGGGGTTCTTCGCCTCCATCGACGGCTGCCGGCACGTCCTCCACCGCACCTGGCAGGACGACGACACGGTGGTCTGCGAGGGCGACGTGACCTATCGACGCCACGACGGCGGCGAGATTACCCTGCCCTTCTGCAACGTCCTGGTACTGGCGGACGGCCTGATCGAGCGCTACAGCGTCTACGCCGACGTCACTCCCCTCTACGCCTCCGCCTGAACGCCGGGCGGCGGGCCGGCCCCGGAGGCGCCACCGACATGGACGGCACACAAGTCAGAGCACTCCTCCGCCCGGACGCCTTCCCCCACCCGGTCGGCGACCTCAGGCTCATCGAGACCCACATCTCCTGGGTCGTCCTCACCGGGGACTACGCCTACAAGATCAAAAAGCCGGTGGAGATGGGCTTCCTCGATTTCTCCTCTCTCGAGTCACGCCGGCATTTCTGCGGAGAGGAGCTGCGGCTGAACCGGCGGCTCGCCCGCGAACTCTACCTGGACGTGGTGGAGATCACGGACGACGGGGGCCGGCCGTCGGTGGGCGGCGACGGCGAGGTGGTCGACTACGCCGTGCGCATGCGCCAGTTCGACCAGCGGCGCCTGGCGAGCCGCGCCGCGGACGAGGGGCGTCTCACGCCGGCGCGCTGCCGCGAACTCGGCCGCACCATCGCGCGCTTCCACAACGGTCTGGAGCCGGTGCGGCCGGATGCCCCGGACGGCGCCGGCACGCCGGCCGCCCTGCTGGCCGCGGCACGGCAGAACTTCCGCCAGATCGACGAGGCCCTGCCGCCCGAGGCCGACCGGCGGGTGCTGCACGAGCTGGCCGAGGCCTCCCTGGCGGACTCCGAACGGCTCGAGCCCCTCATGCAGCGGCGCCTCGATGAGGGCTTCGTGCGCGAGTGCCACGGCGACCTGCACCTGAACAACATCGTGCTGATGGACGACCGGGTGCTCGCCTTCGACTGCATCGAGTTCAATCCCGACTTCCGGCTCATCGACATCCAGTGCGAGATCGGCTTCGTGGTCATGGACCTCGACAGCCGGGAGCTGCCCGGCCTGGCGAACCGGGTGCTGAATACCTGGCTCGAGTACACCGGCGACTACGCCGGGCTGGCACTGCACGCCTTCTACGACGTCTACCTGGCCATGGTGCGGGCGAAGATCAGCCTGTTCGCCGCCCTCGCCGGCGACGAGCAACCGCCGGACCTCTCGGCCTACCGGCGCTATCTCGCCCTGGCGGCGGCCGGCCGGCGGCGGCTGCCCCGCTTCCTGTGCCTGATGATGGGGGTCTCCGGCAGCGGCAAGTCCACCGTCGCCGAGGGCCTCGCCGCCCGCTTCTCGGCGATACGGCTGCGCTCGGACGTGGAGCGCAAGCGGGCGTTCGGCCTGGCGCCGGACGCCGACAGCGCCGCAGCCGGCCTCGACGAGGAGCTCTACCGCCCGGAAACCAGCGACCGGGTCTTCGACCGGCTCGCCGCTCTCGCCGGCGGCCTGCTGGCCGCCGGTCTGCCGGCGGTGGTCGACGCCACCTTCATCGAGGAACGGCGCCGCCGGCCTTTCCTCGAACTGGCGGCGCGTCTGGACGTCCCCCTGCTGATCGTGCACTGCACCGCCGGCGAGGCCGAACTGGAGCGCCGCCTGACCGCGCGCAGCGGCGAGGCTCGCGAGGCGTCCGAGGCCGGCGTGGCGATCATGCGCCGTCAGCTCGATGCCGTGGAGCCCCCGGGCGCGGCGGAGATCGACCACGTCCTGGTGGCGGACACGGAGTCGCCGCAGTATGAACAGCGGCTGGCCAGCGCGGTCGAACGGCGCATCACGAGCCACCGGGCAAGCTAGACTAGACGATATGGAAAGAGAGAATCGACAGCACCGACCGGGAGCCGGGCGCAAGGCCGTGGCCGTGGGCGCCAGCGGCTACATCGGCACCAATCTCGTGCCCCGACTGCTCGAGGAAGGCTGGGACGTGCGAGCCACCTCCCGCAACACGGACGTGCTCGCGGCACGAGGCTGGCACGGCGTGGAGCTGGCGGAGGCCGACGTGCTGGACGCCGATTCGCTGCGCCGCGCCGTCGACGGCGCCGACGTGGTGTTCTACCTGGTCCACCTGATGGCGGCGGGCGGCAACTTCGCCGAGCTGGAACGTCGCGGCGCGCGCAACCTTGTGGCCGCGGCGGACGAGGCCGGCGTGGGGCGCATCGTCTATCTGGGCGGCCTGGCCCCGGAGGAACCGAAGTCCCAGCACCTGCGCGCGCGGCTGGAGACCGGCGAGATTCTGCGCGGCGCCCGCTGCCAGGTGGTCGAGCTGCAGGCACCGATGATCATCGGCCCCGGTTCGGCTGCATGGGAGATCATGCGCGACCTGGTGAACCACCTGCCCCTGATGATCACGCCCCGCTGGGTCCGCTCGCGCTCCACACCCATCGCGCTGGAGGATTTGCTGACCTATCTCACGGGCGTGGCGCGTGCGGAGGTCGCCGACGACCCGGTCTTCGAGGTGGGCGGGCCGGAGATCTGCACCTACGAGGAGATGATGCGCACCTACGGCGAGATCCGCGGCAAGAAGGTGCGCATCCTCAACGTCCCGGTGCTTACGGCGAAACTCTCCAGTTACTGGCTGCGGCTCATCACCGCGGTGCCGACGAAGATCGCCGCAGCACTCATCGAGGGGCTGGCCCACGACTACATTGCCGACGATCGGGCCATCCGCAAGCTAATCCCCCAGCGGCTGCTGACCTTCCGCGAGGCGGCGGAAGCCGCACTGGAAGCCGAGAAGACCCATACCGTGGAGGGACGCTGGGTCGAGGGTTCCATGGCCTGCCGGGAGTGGAACCCGGACTACGCCTTCTACGCCAAGCGTGCCAGCGGCGAGTCCGGGGTGGACGCGCCGCCGGAAGCGGTATTCCGTGAGATCGTCCAGATCGGGCGGCGCGGCGACTTCTTTTATGCCAACTGGATGTGGCGGCTGCGGCGCATCCTCGACTGGCTGGTGGGCGGTGCGTCCATGCGACGCCGGCGGCGCCATCCGACCCAGCTCCGCGTGGGCGACGTGTTCGACGGCTGGCGGGTAATCGGGCTGATACCGGACGAACGGCTCACTCTGCTGATGGAGATGCGCGCGCCCGGGGGCGGCGTGCTGGAATTCGAGGTGAAGGCCACCGACAGCGGCAGCCGCGTCCGCATGACCGCGTACTGGCATCCCGCCGGCATCTGGGGGCTGATGTACTGGTATGCGCTGCTGCCCGCGCATCTGTTCCTGTTCAACGGCACCACCAACGAGATCGCCCGGCGTGCGGAGGCCGCGCGACGCCGGGCGGCCGTCCGCAGCACCTGAGAACAGCGGCAAACCGGCATCGCGCCCCGGAAGCTACGTATTGATCCCGCCCCGCCGTACCGGGATAACCGGCGCCACGGAGGCCTTCTCTTGCGATCCAGTGCACTGACAACCGGGGTATCGGACCCGGCACGCCGCGCCCGGTCCCAGCTCCGCTACGAGATCGCCAGCGGCGCGACGGGGCTCGCGCTGGCGCTGTTCATGTTCGGCCACATGACCTTCGAGGCCTCGATCCTGCTCGGCACGGTCGCCTACGACGAGGTGGCCATGCTGCTGGAGGAATTCTGGATCGCACAGCCGACGGTCATCGGCGTGATCGTACTGTTCCTGGTGCACGCGGTGCTGGCCAGCCGGAAGATCCCCGCGCAGCTGGCCGAACGCAAGCGCATGACCGCGATGGCGAAAGCGCTGCGGAAGTCCGGCGCCACGGGCGGGGACGCCTTCCGTCCCCACGTCGAGTCCATGCTGTGGATCTGGCAGGTGCGCACCGGCATGATCATCCTGGTACTCGGCAGCTTCCACCTCGTGCTGGTGGCGATGGACGTGTTCACGCCGCTGTACGGCGAGATCCGCGGCATCGAGGCGGCCGTCTCCATGGAGCGGGTGCGCGCCGGCCTGTGGGTGCTCTACGCCGGTCTGGTGCTGGCGGTGACCTTCCACCTGGCCGTCGGGCTGTATCGCCTGTTCGTGAAATGGGGCGCCGACCGCTGGCTCAGCCGCCGCACGCTGTACCGGCTGGAGCAGGTGATCTTCTGGGGCGTGCTGGTGGTCGGCGCCGTCACCATCGCCGTGCTGGCCGGCGTCATGGACCCGCCCTTGGCATTCCTGCTGGAAGGCTCGTGAGCGACGGGCGCATCGTCACCACCGACGTACTCGTCATCGGCGGCGGCCTCGCCGGCGAACGTGCTGCCATCGAGGCGGCAGCGGCCGGTCACGAGGTCATCGTGCTCTCCCTCGTGCCGCCCCGGCGCAGCCACAGCTGCGCGGCACAGGGCGGCATGCAGGCGGCACTCGGCAACTGCGTCAAGGCGGAGGGCGACAACCCGGACTGGCACTTCCTGGACACTGTGCGCGGCTCCGACTGGGGCGCCGACCAGGAGGTGGCGCGCCTGTTCGCCGAGGAGGCGCCCATCGCCGTGCGCGAGCTCGCACACTTCGGCGTGCCCTGGACGCGGGTGCGGCCGGGCCGCAACAGCTACTTCATCAAGGGCGAGCGCGTGGAGATCGACGAGCCCGCCGAGAAGGCCGGCCTGATCATGCACAGGGACTTCGGTGGCACCGCCAAGTGGCGCGCCTGCTATGCCGCGGCCGGCACCGGCCACGCCGTGCTCTACGCCGTGGACAGCGAGGTCGTTCGCCTCGGCATCACCGTGCGCGACCGCATGGAGGCCGTCTCCCTGCTCCACGACGAGGACCGCTGCTGGGGCGCCGTGGCGCGCTGCCTTCGCACCGGCCGCCATCTGTCCTTCCTGGCAAAGGCCACCGTGATCGCCACCGGCGGCTTCGGCCGTGTCTACGGCCAGCACACCACCAACGCCACCATCAACGAGGGCACCGGCGCGGCCATCGCACTGGCCACCGGCCGCGTGCCGCTGGGCAACATGGAGGCGATCCAGTTCCACCCCACGGGTCTGGCGCCGAGCGGCATCCTGATCACCGAGGGCTGCCGCGGCGACGGCGGTTATCTGCTCGACAAGGACGGCAAGCGCTTCATGGTGGAGGCGGAGCCGGAGAAACAGGAGCTGGCCAGCCGGGACGTGATCTCCCGCCACATGATGCAGCAGATGCGCGCCGGCAAGGGCGTGGACACGCCCTACGGCCAGCATCTGTGGCTGGATCTGCGCCACCTCGGCGAACAGCACCTGCGCACGAAGCTGCGCGAGGTGTGGGACATCTGCCGCGATTTCGTCGGCATCAACCCGGCCGAGGAACTCGTCCCGGTGAAGCCCACTCAGCATTATTCCATGGGCGGTATCCGCACCAACAAGGACGGCGAGGCCTACGGCATGCGCGGCCTGTTCGCCGCCGGCGAGGCGGCCTGCTGGGACATGCACGGCTTCAACCGGCTCGGCGGCAACAGCCTGGCCGAGACCATCGTGGCCGGTCGCATCGTGGGCCGGCGAGTCGCGGAGTTCGCCGCTGCCGAGACGCTGGATGCGAACACCCGGCTCGCCCTCGACGGCGTAGCGGCGGCCGAGGCGACCGCCCGCGACTGGCTGGAGCGCAGCGGCGACGGCCCGGGCGTGTTCGCCATGCGGGACGCCATGGGCGACACGATGATGGGCAACGTCGGCATATTCCGCACGGGCGACGAACTCGAGCAGGCGGTGGCGCGGTTCCGGCAGCTGCTGGACGACTGCAGCCGGGCCGTCCTGCGCACGAAGACCCCGGGCATGAACCCGGAGCTCACCTTCGCGCTGAAGCTCGAGGGGATGCTGCGGCTGTGCCTGATTGCCGCCGAAGGCGCGCTGGCGCGCACCGAGAGCCGCGGCGCCCATTACCGCACCGATTACCCACGACGCAACGACGCCGAGTGGCTGAACCGCACGCTCGCACGCTGGCCCGAGGGAACGAATGAACCCGCGCTGTCCTACGAACCCGTCGGCCTCATCGACCTGCCTCCCGGTCACCGCGGCTACGGCAGCGACGACCGCGTGGCCATGAACGAAACCGTCGAGGCCTACAACGACACCGTGGCCGCCACCCAGGTCGCCGAGGGCTGCCTGCCCACGCGGGAGGAACTCGGCAGCCGCATGAACTGGGGCCACTGGAAGCAGACCGGAGTGAGCGCATGAGCAAGCAGGTTGCACGAGCTGGCTCCCCACAGTCCGTTCCCCGGGGGCGGCGGCTCACCTTCCAGATCTTCCGCTACAACCCGGAGGATGCCGCCTCCGAGCCGCACATCGATACCTTCGTGCTGGACGAGGCGCCCTACATGTCGCTGTTCCTCGCGCTGAACGAGATCCGCGAGAAGCAGGACCCGAGCCTGCAGTTCGACTTCGTCTGCCGCTCGGCCGTGTGCGGCTCCTGCGCCATGATGGTGAACGGCCGCCCCGCGCTGGGCTGCCGCACGCTGACCCGCGACCTGCCGGACACCATTCGCCTCTATCCCCTGCCCGTGTTCAAGCTGGTGGGCGACCTGTCCGTGGATACCGGCATCTGGTTCCGCCAGATGGCCGAGCAGGTGGAGAGCTGGGTGCACGAGCGCCTGCCCTTCGACGAGAACGCCGTCGAGGAACGCATGGACGACGACGTCGCCCAGGCCATCTACGAGGCGGACCGCTGCATCGAGTGCGGCTGCTGCATCGCCGCCTGCGGCGTGGCCAACGTCAACAGCGACTTCGCGGGACCCGCCGGCCTGAACCGGGTGGCCCGTTTCATGCTGGATCCGCGCGACAGCCGCGAGGACGCGGACTGGTTCGAGGTGATCGCGAACGAGGACGGCGTGTTCGGCTGCCTCGGGCTGATGGCCTGCCAGGACGTCTGCCCGAAGGAGCTCTCCCTGCTGGAGGTGTACAGCTTCCTGCGGCGGAAGATGCTGGCCGCGGGGATGGCGAAGGGCTAGGGGAGGGCTAGTAAGGCGCCGGCAAGTGGCTAGGCCCGGCGCGGACCGTCGGCGATGGACATCAGCGCACGCAGCACGTCCCGGCGGCTGATCTGACCCACCAGCCGGGTATCGTCCATCACGGGGAAGCGGCGCAGACGGGACTCCTGGAAGCGCCGTGCGAGGTCGATGATGCTCATGTCGGCGGGCACCGTGATGACGTCCTTCGTCATGAACTCGCTGACCCGGCCGCCCCACTCGCCGTGATAGGTGGAGTCCAGCGCCACCTTCATGCAGTCGAACTCCGAGAGCATGCCCACCATGTTGCCGTGGTGGTCCACCACCGGCGCGCCGGCGA
>CAZRSA010000053.1:0-17477 GCA_964602525.1 uncultured Woeseiaceae bacterium | reverse complement strand
GTGGAATAACCAACTATAGAGGGTAGGCAAGCAGCCCCTTACATAGGATCTACCGCGCCCTCGAGAGGCGGTACAGCAGGCGCAGCGCGTCGCCGGCCGTCTCGTCGCCCGCCTGCGACTGCGCGAGCAGCTCGTCCCACGTGGCCTTCGCGTAGCCGGCCAGGGAGACCGAGTCCTGGTCCGGCTCGTCGGGGACGATGGCGAGGTCGGTGGTCCGCTCCCGCAGTCTCAGGCTCGCGAAGAGCTCCCTGCGCGTCTCCATGACCTCGTCCAGCGCCGCGGCGGTGGCCAGGCTCACGCTGCCGGTGAAGCCCGCCTTCACCGCCGTGCGCTCCTTGGCCGGCAGGTCGTCCAGCCAGGTGCGGAAGCGCTCCACGTCGTCGGGCTCGTTCACGGTGAAGTGCTCGGCCACGAAGTGCCAGTCGCCGACGGTGAGTGGCGTGACCTCGCAATGCCCGGCATCCACTTCAACCAGCAACGCCTGGTTCGGGTCTTCCTCGACGAAGTCGGTGGCCACCGGCGCGCCGGAATACCAGACGCGGCCGGTGCCGCCCACCGGCGTGACGGAATGGCGGTCGCCCAGCGCCAGGTAGTGGAAGCGGCCGTCGGCGATGGCCTGCTCGGCCCGGGCGAGGTCGACGATGGCCGGCTGGGAGGTGTCCGGCGAGAGGTTGTCCGTCTGGCCGTGGCAGACGGCGATGCGGGTGACACCGGCAGGTGCCGGATCGAGAGAGGCCGCGAGTTCGGCGCAGAGGTCCGCGTTCGGGTGTTTGGTGCGCCAGGGCGCGCCGGCCACCTCCACCCCGTCTGCGCCGGGCACCGGGATCGGCGACCGGTCGCGGATGACGACGACGTGCTCGGGCGCGTCGCGGAACTCCTGCGTCGAGAAGATGGACGCGCCGTCCAGCGGGTCGTGATTGCCCGGCAGCAGGAACACGGGGACGGGCAGCTGCTTCAGCGCCTCCAGCGTGCGCACCAGCGTCTCCCGGGAGATCTGGTTCGACTCGAAGACGTCGCCGGCCACGACGATGAACTTCGCGTCGTGTTCGGCGGCGAGCCGGCCGAGGGCGGCGATGGCGTCGATGCGCGCCTGACTGAACCGGGCGGACGCCTCGGGCGTGAGGAAGGCCCGGGTCATGCCGAGCTGCCAGTCGGAAGTGTGGAGGAAGCGCATGGCCGGATACTAGCAATGTAGGAGGAAATTTATCCCTGCTGTTTCTTCCGATGTAACATGCTGGCCGGGCCTCAAGGCCCTGCTGCATCCGTTACTGTAATACCGACAAGGAGGCCGCCATGGCGCTCGTTAGCTATCGGACGAAGGTCGATGCGCCTTTCGAGGTGCTGTGGCAGCACCTGCTGGAGAAGGTGGAGAACCCCGAGAGGTTCATCGCGGAGGTGACCCGATCCGAGATCCTTGACCGGCCCGGCGCGAATACGGTGGAACGGCTGATGTACCTGGACGACGGCTCCGGCGAGCAGCCGGTAAGGGAGATCATCACCCATGACATCCACACCCGGTGCATCGTCTTCAAGATGATCGACAACCCCGTCTGGAGCGGCTTCGTCACCAACACCGCGCTGGACGACCGCGATGGCCTGGAACTCGACATCACCATGCACTGGCAGGCCAGGGAACCGGACCATCCGGCCGAGCAGGCGCCCTGGGCGGACATCGTCAAGGCCGCAGTGCTGCAGACCCGGGACCTGGCGGAGGCCGAGGCGCTCAAGACGTAAGGTCCACCGGGAACCGGGGCTAAAGCCCTCCTGCTTCGCTCTCTCAGCGCTCCACCAGCTCTACGCGGCGGTTGCGTTCGCGGCCTGCGTCCGTGGAATTGGCGAAGGCCGGTGCCAGGGGGCCCAAGCCGTGAGGCTCGATGCGGGCGGGATCGATGCCATGGTCGAGACGCAGCGCGTCCACCACCGCGCGCGCCCGGTCGGCCGACAGCTTGCGGTTGTAGGCGAAGGTGCCCACCGAATCGGTGTGCCCGACCACGTAGAAAGACTTATCCGGGTTGTCGGTCAGGTAGGCCGCAATGGCGGCGAGCGCCTCTGCGGACTCCGCCTTCAGCGTCGCCTTGTCGTGATCGAAGAAGATGCCGTCAAGGACCACCCTGCCGTACTCGTCGATGCCGGACCCGATGGCTTCCGGGTCGATCGTGACCAGGCCCGTCTCGGCCGCCTCCACCTCGATGATGTCCACGAGCGTGCCGACGTAGTCCGCGGCGTGCTGCTCGACGCTGATGACGGCGTAAACCGTGCCTGCCGCCCGCTCCTTGCGCGCCACGATGGATCCCGCGCCCCCGGCGGACGAGGTACCGGCGAACAGCGTGCCCACTTCGCCGGGCTTGCCCGGCGGATTCTCGCGGTAGAGCACCTCCATCCACTGGCGGCTGCCGGCTGCCACACCCTTGCGATCCTCGGAGATCCCCTGCGCCAGGATCTCGAAGCCCTGCGCTTTCAGTGAGTCGAGATAGTTCCTGTACACCTCGGAGAAGGAGCGCTCCACGCCCTGCAGCCGGTAGAAGGTGCGCGTGACGCGGCCCTCGGTATCGATCCACTCGCCGATGGCACGGTAGCCGGTGACCGGACCCACAGGCACCCGGTAGGGCATGTAGTTCTCGATCTGCTGCCAGCGGATCTCCTGGCCGGGGTAGCGGGAGATCATGGGGTGTTCGGTGATGCCTTCCATGTCCCCGGCGTAGGTCGGGGGAACGACCGTGACGGCGTAGAGCAGGGTCAGCAGGATAACCGCGATTGGTGCACGAATAGCGTTCATTCTCTTTTCTCCCCCGAGATCTCGCGCAGGCGGGCAACCCGCTACTCGCACTGGCCCGTCTACCGGACCTATTAGACCCTTTTCCCGATTGCCCTGTCCAAGACGCCAGGGACACGGTGCCGGTGCGATGAGGCCGTAATGGAGAAGACTGAAGCCAATCTGACATTTTGCGGCGTTACCCTCTCTTCCATGAACGGACGCATCCTACGTATCGCCGTCATCGGCACGGGTCTCGTGCTGGCGTTCCTTTTCATCCGTGACCATGACGGAGACCGGCGAGCCGCCAAGGACACACCAGCGCCAATGCGGGGCGGCGTGGAAGCGGAAAAACGATCCGCCGGCATGTCGACGGCACCGCCGGCGGCGCTCCCCGGCCCTGAACCGGTCCCGGGGTCCCCGACCCTCCGGGACATCGAACTCGCACTCGAGGCCGCCGTCGCCGAGCGCGAGGCTGCGGTGGCCGAGGTACGGCGCGCCCAGCAGGCTCTGGAGGCGGTAGAGGAACAACTCGGCTTCCGCATCGATCAGGGCGAGGCCCCCGACGACCTGATCGACGAAGCAGATGCCAGTCTGGCCGCTCCCTTCCGGCGACTGCAGGATGCGTTGCGCCGACTCGAGCAGGCCGAGGTCAGCGAGAACGTGCTCCGTGAGCAGCTCGCAGTGGCAAGCGAGACCGCAAGCCGTTCCTCCCGCACTCCGTAACGCGCCCGACGCCTGGCGGTGGCGTATCCGTCACCGCGCTTTCATCGCACCTCAAGATTCGCCCGGTAACTTGGCTCCGGAGCCCGACCGGCGAGCGCCCGGCCGGTCGGGACATTCGCTTCGGCAACCCCCCTTCCAAGGAGAGAGATCAATGACTGAGAGCGAGAAGAAAATCGTCCTCTCGACCAGGGACGATGACTACAGCGACATGGTCGACCAGCCCGACGTTTCACTCATCAGCAGACCCATGGCCGGCGAGCCCTACGAGAGGATCTTCCAGCGCCGTCTCGCCCGGCGCGATTTCATGAAGGGGTCGGCTGCGGTAGCCACCAGCGTGGCCGTCGGCACCGCTCTTGCCCCGGAAGAAGCGAAAGGCTTCTGGGGCTGGGGCTGGGGCCGCAACACCTTCTCCGAAGACAGCCTCACGTTCACACCGATCGAGGGCAGCAACCGGGATGCCGTGGTGCTGCCGCGAGGCTACGAGCAGGACGTCGTGATCCGCTGGGGCGACGCCCTCGATCCGTGGACGCCTGACCTGAACACGGATGCCATCCCGGACGGCGAGCTGCTGAAGCCCGGTGCCGGCATCATGCAGGCTCGGCAGTTCGGCTACAACTGCGATGCGGTCGAGTTCTTCCCGGCGGTACCGGGCACGCCGATATCCAGCCGCGGACTGGTCTGTTGCAACCACGAATACACCCAGCCCGAGATGAAATATCCGGACTGGCCGCTGTTCGGGACGGAGATCGTCGTCGATCCGGACGCGAACGAGACGCGTCCGGAGACCGCCGAGGAGACCGAGGCCCGCATCAAGGAGTTCGTGGAGAAGAACCCGGAGCTCGTGAAAGTGGAACTCGCCGCCCACGGCATCTCCGTGGTGCAGGTCGGACGGTTCCGGCGTGGCTGGAGGTACCGGAAGCGCTCGCGTTTCAATCGCCGCATCACCGGCGAGACCGAGATCCTGATAACGGGGCCGGCGGCCGGGCACCGGTTGCTCCAGACGTCCGACGATCCGAGCGGCGTCATCGTCAAGGGCACGCTGAACAACTGCGCCGGCGGCCAGACCCCCTGGGGCACGTACCTCAGCGCCGAGGAGAACGTGGACCAGTACTTCGGCAACTACGATGCCTTCGCGGCCAGGGCAAGCAGCGACGAGGAAACGAATATCGTGGACGCCCATGCCCGGCTCCCGCTGCCCGGCGGCCAGTCGAACCGGGGCTGGGAGTACGCGGAGAAGCGCTTCGACGTCGACGTGGAGCCGAAGGAGGCGCTGCGCTTCGGGTGGGTCGTCGAGGTGGACCCCTACGATCCGACCCGATTCGCGAGAAAACGCACGGCGCTGGGCCGCTTCAAGCACGAATGCGCGACGACGATCCTCTCACGGGACAACCACTGCGTCGTGTATTCCGGCGACGATGCGCGCATGGAGTACGTGTTCAAGTTCGTCTCGGCCGGCGTGTACAACCCGCGGGCGCCCCGCGAGGAGGCCATGGATCTCCTGGACGAAGGCACGCTGTATGCCGCACGATTCGACGACGACGGCACCGGCGTCTGGCTGCCGCTGGTATTCGGCGAGGGACCGCTGACGGCGGACAACGGCTTCGACAGCCAGGCAGAGGTACTCATCAAGGCCCGCAAGGCGGCGGACCTGCTCGGCGCCACTCCCATGGACCGGCCGGAGGACTGCGAGGCCAACCCGAAGACCGGCAAGGTCTATATCGCGCTGACCAACAACACGCGCCGGCAGAACGATAGCGCGGCCGCCAGCGACGACTTCCAGGGCCGGGAGGTGAATACGTTCCCCAACGACCCGAACCCGCGCGGGCCGAACCGCTTCGGCCATATCATGGAGATCACCGAAGACGGCAACGACAACGCGGCAGAGAGCTTTCGCTGGGAAATCTTCCTGCTGGCCGGCGACCCCCAGACGACCGTGGGCAGTTACTTTACGGATCTGGATAACCTGGTCATCGACCCGGACGGCAATACGGCGCCGGGGCAAGAGGACGTGTATTACGCCGGCTTCGACGACCCCTCGCAGGTCGCCCCGATCGGCTCGCCCGACAACATCAGCTTCGACAACCTGGGCAACCTATGGATCGTCACCGATGGCACGCAGCCGCGCGGCACCAACAACGGCGGGTTCGCGGTACCGACGGAGGGACCGAACCGGGGCAAGCTGCGCCAGTTCCTGTCCGGACCGGTCGACTGCGAGATCTGCGGGGCGGAGTTCACGCCGGACAACCGCACGCTTTTCATCAACGTGCAGCATCCCGGCGCGGTCTTCGCCCTGGCGGGCCTGCCAAGCCTGAAGAACCCGTCCAGCTACTGGCCGGACAGCTCGGTGGACGGCGGCGTAATGAAGCAGCCACGGCCCTCGCTGATCGCGATCAGGAACGGCCGATTCGGCTGGCGCCGGGTCGGCGAGTAGGCGGAACTGACGGAATCGCCGCATATGGGAGAGGGCGCCTGACGGCGCCCTCTCCTCCTGAGGGAAGCGCTGCGATGAACGACGCCCATCCCGGGCAGCGCGGTACGCTCCTGAAAGGGGACCGCGTACCCAACTTCTCGGTGCCGGCTTCCGACGGGAAGATCCTGCTGTTCTACGAATACGCAGTCGGCAGGCCGTTGGTAATCGGCGCCTGTGCCGAAGGCTGGGATCCGACCCGCCGCCGGCGCTACGCGGATACCGTCCGCACACTCGCTGAAGCCGCGAACGCGCAGAGCCTCACGCTCGGCGGCAACGGTTCTCGCGCGCCGGACGGCGATGGCGATCATCTGGTATTGCCGGATGCGGGCGCGCGGCTGCGATCGCGGCTGTTCGCCGACGTGATGACGGATCACGACGGCGTCTTCGCCGTTACGGACACGAACCTGCGGCTTCTGGATGGCTGCGTGACGACCGCCGAAGACCTCGACGAGGGGGTGCCCACACCCGAGATGAACGCCGTTCTGGACGAGGCGCTCGTACTGCTGGGCGAAGACGATAGCGAAGCCGCCACGGTGGCTCCGGTGCTCATGATCCCGCGGGTACTCGCCGAGGAACTCTGCGAGCTGCTTTGCGCCCGCTTTGACGAGTGGCGTCCGGTCGCATCGCCGATGCCGTCGGGGAACGGCGGGGCGCTGGCGCCCGACCCGGCGCGCAAGACGCGCCGGGACGCGGCCATCGACGACCCGGAGCTCGAGCAGGAAGTCATCGCCTGCATCGCACGGCGGGTCCTGCCCGAGGTTGCCAAGGCCTTTCACTACCGAGCCACCCGCTTCGAACGGCCGAAGCTGGTCGCCTACGGCGCAGAGAATTCCGGTCACTTCGCCGCGCATCGCGACAACACCGCGCCCGACACTGCCCATCGGCGATTCGCCCTCACGCTGAATCTGAACAGTGGCAGTTACGCGGGCGGCGAACTCCAGTTTCCGGAATACGGTTGCGCCAGGGGCTACTCGCCCCCCGCCGGCGGCGCCATCGTCTTCTCCTGCAGCCATGCCCATCGGGTCACGCCCGTCACCCGGGGAGAACGCTTTGCACTGGTCAGCTTCATGTTCGGAGAAGAAGACCGGTCGTCATAAAAATGTCATAAATTCTCCGCACTTCCACCTATACCGGCGTCGTGTTCCACGGGCGTATTCTCGGTACCCGGAGGATGAGCGTGCGTAATCAGAATCCCTCTGTTAACGACGTGTTTCCCGCATGTAACCAGGCGGCATCGAGCTCTTCGCCGTACCGCCGGCAATGCCATCGATCACCCCACCGCCCACGGAGTTCAGGGAGGCCTGGAAGCTCATGCAAGCCCGTGTCCGTCCATTAGTCGTCATCGCCGCGGCCTGCCTTGTGACGGCAGCGTCTGCCGGCGCGCAGGAGCGCGTCCACCAGGCCGTCGAAGCCCAGTCCGGCAGCCTGCAGCAGAGCATCGAAGTACAGGAACGCATCAACGCACTGGATGACGAGACCCGCGAACTGCTGAACGAGTACCGGCAGACGATGTCGCAGCTCGGCGATCTCGACGCCTACAACCAACAGCTCGAACAGCTGGTCGCCACCCAGCGCGTGGAGCTTGCCGACTTCGAGCGCCAGTTCAACGAAATCGAGGTGACCAAGCGGCGCATCCTGCCGCTGATCGTGCGCATGATCGAGGTGCTTGAGGAATTCGTCGCCATCGACATTCCCTTCCTCGAGCAGGAGCGCACGATGCGGTTGGCCGAGCTGCGAAAGCTGATGGAGCGCCCGGACGTGCCCACGTCCGAGAAGTACCGCCGGGTCACCGAGGCCTATCAGATCGAGCTGGAGTACGGGCACACCATCGAGGCCTACGAGGGCGAGATGGAGATGGACGGCGAGACGCGCACAGTGGCCTTCCTGCGCTTCGGGCGCCTGGGCCTCTACTACCTGACGCTGGACGGTCAGGCACTCGGCTACTGGGACAGCACGGAGGACCGCTGGGCCGTGCTTCCCGACGAATACCGCCAGCCGCTGGACCGCGCGATACGCATCGCCCGCAAGCAGCTGCCGCCGAACCTGGTGAGGCTGCCGGTGCCCGCGCCGGAGGATCGGACATGAACGCGAGAACGCTGATGGCTGCCCTGCTCCTGCCGATTACCCTGGTGCCGGTAGCCGCGTCGGCCGCAGCGGACGACCTGGACGCGCTGGTGGAAGCCGTGCGCCAGGAGGCCCTGCGCGAAGCATCCCACGACGAGGAGCGCATCGAGCGCTTCCTGGCCGCGCGTGAGGAGCAGGCGGCGATGGTGCGGGAGGCCAAGGCGCAGCTCGCCGCGGCGAACCGGCGGGCCGACGAGCTGCGAGCAAAGTACGAGGGCAACGAGAAGACGCTGACCGAATACCAGGCGAGCCTGACGGAGCGGGCGGGGGACCTGAACGACACCTTCGCCATCGTGCGTCAGGCGGCCCTGAGAGCAGACGGCGTCCTGGAGTCCTCGCTCGTGGCGGCCGAGCATGCCGAACGCTCCACGTTCCTGAAGGACCTGGGCGGCGGCGAGCGCCCGCCCACCATCGACGACATCAAGCGGCTGTGGACGGCCGTACTCACCGAGATCAGCGAGTCCGGCAAGGTGGTGCGTTTCCCCGCCACAGTCATCAAGCCCCACGGCGACGAGGCCGAACAGCTCGTCACCCGCGCCGGCGTCTTCAACTCCGTGAGCGAGGGCGCGTTCCTCCGCTACCTCTCCCGGTCCGGCAAGCTCGTGGAGCTGAGCCGCCAGCCACCGCCCCGGTTCCGGGGCCTGGCCCGCGGGCTGGAGGAGGCGGACGGGGGCATGGTGCCCATGGCGCTCGACCCCTCCCGGGGTGCCATCCTCAGCCTCATGGTGCAGTCGCCGGACCTCGGCGAGCGGATTCGTCAGGGCGGCTACATCGGCTACCTCATCCTGATACTCGGCGCCATCGGACTCGCGATCGTGATCCGCCGCGCAGTGGGACTGTTCCTGACGCGGCGGGCCGTCGACCGGCAGGACGGCCGGCGCGATCCCGACGGGAACAACCCGCTCGGCCGGCTGCGGCGGGTGGCGGATGAGACGCAGGACAGCGGCACCGATGCGATGGGAGTCCGCCTCGACGAGCAGCTGGCCGAGGAGAGCTCGTTGCTGAACCGGGGTCTCCCCACCCTGGCAGTGCTTGCGGCGGTGAGCCCCCTGCTCGGCCTGCTGGGTACCGTCACCGGCATGATCGAGACCTTCCAGTCCATCACGCTGTTCGGCACCGGCGACCCGAAACTGATGTCCGGCGGCATCTCCCAGGCCCTGGTGACGACCCAGCTCGGGCTCGCGGTAGCTATCCCGCTGGTGCTGTTCCACAGCATGCTCACCGGGCGGGCCAACCGGCTGGTGGAACGGCTGGGCAAGCACGCCAGCGACATGCTCACCGGCAACGGCGATGGCAACAGCGGTCTCGACCGCGACCCCAACCGTGATGAACTGGAATAGCTACACAGACGGTCTGTCGATGCTGTTCGAGCAGGGCGGCTACACGCTCTGGGCGATACTGTTCGCATCGATCCTGCTCTGGATTCTGATCCTCGAGCGCTACTGGTTCCACTGGCGCGAATACCCGCGGCTGCGCGCCGAGCTCGAGGCCGAGTGGCAAAGCGAGCGGTCCCGACTGCCGCCGACTCTCGCCTTCCGTCGCGTCCGTGCGCTGGTGGGCGACTTCGAGGCAGAGGCCAGCCGCAACATGCTGGCGCTGAACGCCCTCACCGTGATCCTGCCGCTGCTCGGCCTGCTCGGCACCGTGTCCGGCATGATCAAGGTGTTCGAGGTCATCACACTGTTCGGCAGCGGCAACACCCGCGGCATGGCCTCCGGCATCTCCGAGGCGCTGGTGACCACGATGGCCGGCCTGTTCACGGCCCTGTCCGGCATGTACTTCGTATCCGACCTCGAGCGACGCGTGCAGGACCGTACGCGCCGGCTCGAGGCCGACCTGGTGGAGGCCCGGTAGATGGCGACCAAGGACCATTTGCGCGCCGAGTCCGGCCCGGCCGCGATGAACATCACGCCGCTGATCGACATGGTGTTCATCCTGCTCATCTTCTTCGCGGTGAACGCCTCCTTCGTCAAGGAGGCGGGCGTGGAGATCGAGCGGCCGAGCGCGAAGAGCGCGGTGACGAAGCAACAGGCGAACATCATGATCGCCGTCACCGAGAACGGCGAGGTCTGGATCGACCGACAGCGGGTGGACCCGCGCAGCGTCGGCGGCCACGTGCAGCGACTGCATGCCGAGAACCCGGAGGGCTCGGTGGTGATACTCGCCGACGACGGCTCCCGCACGGGCCTGGTGATCGAGGTGCTGGACCAGGCCCGGCTGGCGGGCGTGGAGAACGTGGCCGTGGCGGCGACGCCGGGCGGAGGGCCATGACCACGCGGGATCTGCCCAAGCTGCCGGCGGTGCTGCTCTCCGCACTGGTGGTGAACGTGCTGCTGTTCACCGCCATCCAGCTCATGGTAGTGAACCGCCAGATGCGTCTCACCGAGGCCGAGCAGTTCGAGATCGCGAACTTCATCCGTGTGGCCGAGCAGCAGCGTGACGTGCGCTCGCGGCGCGACCCGAAAGCACCGCAGAAGCCCGCCACTGAGATGCAGCAGGACCTCGCGCGCCTGTCCCGGGCCGCGGACATCGGCGGCACGAACGGCATGGCGGTGGACATTCCCGACCTCGACATCGACGTGGATATCGGCGGCACTGTGAACGTGGCCCGGGAGCTCACGCCGCTGGTGCGCTTCCCCCCTGAGTACCCGATGGGAGCGCGCGCGAAACGCACCGAAGGCTACGTGATCCTGCGCTTTACGGTCACCGAGACCGGTTCGGTGGCCGATCCGGAGGTACTGCAGGCCGAGCCGCCGGGGGTTTTCGAACGGGCCGCGATACAAGCGGCCCTGCGCTGGAAATACCAGCCCCAGATCGTCGACGGCAAGCCCGCACGGGTGGTCACCTTCACCCGGGTGAAGTTCGAGATGGCGCCCGATCAATGATCCGCTCGGCCCGATGGTTTACCCTGTTCGCCGCAGCCGTGCTGGCGACGATGGCCGCGGGGCTCGTTCCCGCCGACGAGACCCAGCCGTCGCGCAAGACCTATCTCAGACTGATCGACATCCAGGAACTCTGGGACGAGGAACGTTACGCGGAGGCCATCGGCGAACTGCAGGAACTCGCGGGCGAGACCCGGGACAACCCGCGGGACTATGCGTTGACCAACCAGTACCTCGCCCACACCTACGTGCTGAACGGACAGAGCGGCAGGGCGCGCGCCGCCCTGGAGACGGCGCTGGGGGTCGGCGGCCTGGCACCGCAGCTGCGCGCGGAGCTGCAGCTGTTCTACGGCCAGGTCCTTGTGGGCGCGGAGGAGTTCGAGACGGCACGGGGGAACCTAGAGGCCTGGTATGCGGTGACGGAGGAGCCGCCGCAGCCCTCGGAGGTATTCGCGCTCTCCTACGCCAACTACATGACGGGCAACCTGGAACGCGCGGGACAGCTGCTCGAGCAGCTCATCGCCGCGCGCGACGGCTGGAGCGATGAATCGTGGGACCGGCTCTACTACCAGATCCTCTTTGACCAGAAGCGTTACGAGGAAGCGGAGCAGGTGATCATGACGCTGGTGGCACGTCGGCCGGACTACGAGGACTACTGGCTGCTGCTGGTCAACCACTACATGCGCATCGAGGAGGGCCGCGAGGCACTGGCAACCCTCGTGCTCGGCTACCTGCAGGAGCAGTTCGTATCCGCCGCGGACAAGGAGCGCATGGTCTCGCTCTACGGGCACGTGGAGATTCCGGAGAAGGCCGCCAGACTGCTGGAGCAGTGGATGGCGGACGGCTCGCTGGAGCGCACGCCGGACAACCTGCGCCGGCTCGGCGACCTGTGGCTGCTCGCCAGGGAGCGTGACCGCGCGAAGGCTGCGCTGCTCGAAGCGGCGGGCGTCGCGCCCGACGGGCGGACCTACGAGCTGCTCGGCGGGATCTACCTGCAGGACGAGGAATGGGCGCGCGCCCACGAGGCGTTCGCCGAAGCACTGGCGCTGGGCGGACTTAACAACCCCGATCGGGTGCACCTGCTCGCCGGCCTGGGCGCGCAGCGAGCCGGGCGGTATGCCGAGGCCCGGGAATCCCTGGAACGGGCGAAGGCTTCGGAGCCGCTCCGCCGCCAGGCCGAGGCCCTGCTGCGGCAATTGCCCCCGTAGGAGGACCTGCAGGCCCGGTCACGGGCTCGGCCGATCGGGGATAAATCTCCTCTTACGTTGGTAAACTCGCGGCATGCTGTTCGTCATCATCGGCACCCTGCTCGGCGGGCTCTTCGGCGGCCTGAAGGGCCTGCTCATCGGCGCCGCCCTCGGCTGGCTGGCCGGGCGTCTGGTGCAGCGCTGGCTGATCGGCCAGCTGAACGTGGTGCAGTCCCAGCTGCTCGACTCCACGTTCGCGGTGATGGGCGCGCTGTGCAAGACCGACGGTGTGGTCACCCGGGAGGAAATCAACGCGGCCGAGCGCATCTTCGACATGCTGCAGCTGGGCGCGGACCAGCGCCGCGACGCCAAGGCCGCGTTCAACCGGGGCAAGCAGCCCGACTTCGACCTGGAGGCTGCCGTGGACGCCTTTGCGCAGCTGAGCCGGCGGCAGGCCCCGCTGATCCAGCTCTTCCTGCAGCTGCAGGTGATGGCGGTGGCAGCCGACGGCAAGGTGGATGCCGCCGAGCACGAGGCACTGGTGCGGGTGGCGCGGCGGCTCGGTGTGGGCGAGGACGCCGTCGCCCGTCTGGAGGCGCTGCTGCGCGCCGCCTCGGCGGGGCCGTCCGGCGCGCCCGGCGGTCCGCCGGCCGGCAGGCGGCTGGAGGATGCGTACGCGGCATTGGGGGTGTCGAAGGACGCAAGCGACGCCGAGGTGAAGCGAGCCTACCGCAAGCTCATCGGCCAAAATCACCCGGACAAACTCGCCGCCCGCGGCCTGCCGGAGAGCATGCGCGCGGTGGCCGAGGAGCGCTCCCGCGAGATCAACGCCGCCTATGACCTCATCAAGGAAGCGAGGGGAATGTAGGAGGGGATTTATCCCCGATTCATCGATCGATCGGGCCTGAAGGCCCTCCTACCGCTGGAATTCGATGCGCCAGGTCTCCGTGCGGGGACGGTAGTTGCCGGCGTCCATGTCGTAGGTGGAGACGTCCAGGTCCACGGTGAGCATCACGGCGTCGCGCTGCTTCTCCAGGAACAGGTACTCGATCAGGTCCTTGTAGTGCATGTGATCGAAGGCCGAGGGGTCCTGCAGTCGCATGCCGCGCCAGCGGCCGGCGAAAATCTCGTCCACGCCGACGCCGTCGATGGCCGTGATCATCATGTCCGGCAGGAAGCCCATCTCGTGCAGGTACGGCCCGTGGCCGGTGAAATGGATGCCGGCGGGCCAGGCGTTCCCGTCGATACCGGACAGCCGCGCCAGCGCGAAACCGCCGGGGCCGTTGCCGCCGATATAGGGCTTGGTGCGGATCTCGGCCAGGCGCTCGGACGAGAGCTCCAGCGTGCGGTCGGCGCCGGGGCCGCAGGCGGCCAGCGCGGCGAGGATCGTCAGTGTCGAAAGCAGGCGTCGCATACGCGCACCGTGGCATAGCGCCGGCATGGACGTCGTGACGAGGCTCGCACTTCTGCGCGGCCGCGTGCTGCGGCGGATTGCGATTTGTCAGCGGCGCTCCGCCCGCCGCCGTGTTGAAATGGAAGCCGGCGAACATGACGGAGGCCGAACCATGGACATGACTATCGAATCCCCCGCCTTCGAGCACAACGGCGAAATCCCGGCCGTGTACACCTGCGACGGGCGCGACATCTCCCCGGAGCTGCGCTGGTCCGGCGTGCCGGAGGACGCGAAGAGCCTCGTGCTGATCGTCGACGACCCGGACGCGCCGGACCCGGATGCGCCGAAGATGACCTGGGTGCACTGGGTGCTGTACGACATCCCGGCGGATGTGACCGGGCTGCAGGAGGACGTGGCGCCGGACGACCTACCGGACGGCACCCGGCACGGCACGAACAACTGGGAACGCACCGGCTACGGCGGCCCCTGTCCGCCCATCGGCCGCCACCGCTATTTCTTCAAACTGTACGCGCTGGACAAGGAGCTGGGAAACCTGGGCGGCCCCACCAGCGATGAGATCACCGAGGCCATGGAAGACCACGTTCTGGCCCAAGCACAGCTGATCGGCACCTATTCCCGCGAGTAGGAGGGCCTCCTAAAAATCATGCGGCCGGGATAGAATCCTGCTCATGAAGTGGAAGGGCTACCGGCGCAGCACCAACGTCACCGACGCCCGCGGGCGGCGGATGGCCGGCGGGCGCGGTATCGGCAACCTGGGAGCGATCGTCAACCTGGTGCTGCGTAGCTTCGGCCTGAAGGGGCTGGTGGTCGTCGCGGTGGCCGGCGTCATCGCCTGGCAGACGGGGCTGATCGACCCCGCCATGCTCACGGGCGAGGGCGGGGGGCAGATGCAGGAGGTCGCCTACCAGGCCTCGCCGGAAGAAGAAGAGCTGTTCGACTTCGTGAATGTCACCCTGGCGATGACCGAGGACGTCTGGAGCCGGGAATTCCGGCGCATCGGGCGCACCTATCAGCCGCCCCGGCTCGTCATCTACCGCGACCGCCATCCCACGGCCTGCGGCGTCGGAGACGCCCGCATGGGGCCGTTCTACTGCCCGGCGGATCGCAGGATCTACATCGACCTGGGCTTCTACGATGACCTCGCCGGCCAGTTCGATGCGCCCGGCGACTTCGCCCAGGCCTACGTCATCGCCCACGAGGTGGGCCATCACGTGCAGAACCTGCTTGGCATCTCCGAGCAGGTGGCCCGGCGCCGCGGGCAGCCGGACTACAACCAGTGGTCGGTGCGGCTGGAGCTGCAGGCCGATTTCCTCGCCGGCGTGTGGGCGCGGCACAACCAGCGCTATCTGGACCGCGGCGACATCGACGAGGCGATGCGCGCCGCGAATCGCATCGGCGACGACGCCATCCAGCGGCGCACCCGGGGCCGCGTGACGCCCCACGCCTTCACCCACGGCACCTCCGAGCAGCGCATGCGCTGGTTCGACCGGGGTTACGCGAGCGGCCGCATCGAGGACGGCGATACCTTCCGGATGCCCTACGCAGAACTGTAGGAGGGGATGGTAGGAGGGGCTTCAGCCCCGATCCCTTAACCAGTCGGGCCTGAAGGTCCCGCTAGACGGGTAGCGAGGTCACCGTCTCTGCAATGGCCGCCGGGTCGCCGAAGAAGAACAGGTGCATGCGGCGGCCCGGAATGAAAGTCAGCGCGCCGGCGATCACCAGCGCCCCGAAGTAGCTGCTGATCAGGGGCCATTTGTGGGCGCGGCGGTCCTTCTGCACGAGTATCCCGTACAACCCGCCGATGATGCCGTAGAGGGTCACGGGTATGAACACGTGGATCCAGGTCATGCCCTTCGGCGTCAGATACTCGAGGCCGCTCACCTCGCCGTTGCGGATAAAGAACGCGGCGCCCGAGGTGATGAGCATCAGCGTGACGTAGACAGCGCCCATGCTCATGTGGGCGACGGTGCCCTTGCGGGAGGCAAGTACCGCAGCACCCAGAAAGAAGGCGATGACGGCCGTGGCCCAGTGCAGCTGGATGTCGAAGGGGGAGAGGTGCGTAAAGACGGGCCAGTTCAGGGTCATGGGAACGGGTTCCTGTGACAGTCAACTCGACCATTAGTGTAGTTGACCATCCCCGGGAGGTCCCGCAAGAAGGGCTCGTCGAGGACCTGTAGATCCTATGTAAGAGGCCGCTTACCTATCCTCTATAGTTGGTTTTCCAACAAACAAGCACAGAGGGTTTACAGGAATCCCTTCATAGAAGGAGGACCTTCACGCCCGACCACCTTTGTGGGAGGGGCTTCAGCCCCGATTTCTGCCCGATGCGTTGCGCAATCGGGCCTGAAGGCCCTTCCTACGTCGTGGTGGACGTGGCGCGAGCGATGCGATTGTCCGCGCTCAGGCTCCACTCTTCCCGGCCGCTGGTGTGCACCGGAGTGCCGGTGCCGTGCGGACCGCCGTCGGTGCCGGACAACTCCCGGTGGTAGACGGCCCGGTTCGGGCCGGTCTCCAGGTCCTTCATCTCCACCTTCAGATCCGGGATGGCGATCATGCGCTCCTTCACGGCCTCGGTGATGGCGTCCCGGCCCACGAATTCGGATCGTCCGTCCAGGGACAGCGACCCTCCCTCTTCGGAGAGGGAGGCCACCTTCTCGAGGTTATGGCTGTTCCATGCCGACGTGTACTGCTCGGCGAACGTCCGAATTTCTTCTGCGTCCATGGCTTCGCTCCTGCTTCCGGCCGGGCGCTAGCTCTCCACCAGCCGGCTCTCCATGGTTATCTCGACATCGAGTGCCTTGGAAACCGGGCATCCCTGCTTGGCCTTCTCGGCCGCCTCGCGGAAGTCGCTCTCGCCGGCGCCCGGCACCGTCGCCTTGACGTCCAGATACACGGCCGTGATGGCGAAACCGTCGTCCACCTCCTCGAGGGTGACGGCGGCGCGGGTATCGATGAGCTCGGGGGTGTAGCCGGCCTCGCCGAGGATCATGGACAGCGCCATCGAGAAGCAGCCGGCGTGGGCCGCGCCGATCAGTTCTTCCGGGTTGGTGCCGTCGGCATCCTCGAAACGGGTGCCGAAGGAGAAGGGTGTGGTCGCGAGCACGCCGCTCGCAGTGGTGAGGGTGCCTTCGCCGTCGCGCAGGCCGCCCTGCCAGTTCGCGCTTGCCTTTCTTTGCATGAGTCACTCCTTTCGTCAGGACTGACCCCGCCCCGCGGTCAGGGTAACACTGCAACGAAAAGGATGTGCCGGAGGGCTTCGGGCCCGGCTGCGCCGAGTGCGGATATCAATTTCGGTCGGGTTCCAACAAAGTTGTCAGGATTTGCATCGCGATACGGTTTGCCGCCAATGGAACGACCGCGCCGCTGCTTACAGGTTCTCGCACTGGCACTGGCCGCGCTGCTCGCCGCCGGCGACGCGCTTCCGCGGCCTACGGTGGGACTCGTGCTCAGCGGCGGCGGCGCCCGGGGAGGCGCTCACGTCGGCGTTATCCGGGTGCTGGAAGAGCTGCAGATACCCGTGGACTACGTGGCCGGCACCAGCATGGGCGCAGTGATCGGCGGGCTGTACGCCTCCGGTATGAGCGCCGACGAACTGGTGCGCGTGGTGGAAACCGCCGACTGGAACGTGCTGCTCACCGACCGGCCACCCCGGGCACAGCGCTCCTTCCGCCGCAAATCCGACGACCTCGGTTTCCTGGTGGACTTCGACCTCGGCGTGGACGAGACCGGCCTGTTGCTGCCGGGCGGGCTGGTGCAGGGTCAGAACCTGGATCTCGAGCTGCGGCGGCTTACCACCCCGGTTGCAACGATAAAGGACTTCGACGCCCTGGCCATCCCCTTCCGCGCCGTCGCCACCGACATCGCCACCGGCGAGATGGTGGTGTTCGACTCGGGCGACCTCGTCTCCGCCATGCACGCCAGC
>CAZRSA010000052.1:0-17859 GCA_964602525.1 uncultured Woeseiaceae bacterium | reverse complement strand
CCATCGCGCTGATCGTCGGCATCATCATCGGTACCTACTCGTCCATCTACACGGCGAGTGCCACGGCGCTGGAGCTCGGTGTGAGCGCCCAGGACCTGATGCCGCCGGAGAAGGATCCCGAGGAGATCGACGAGTTGCCCTGACGGCGGGCGCCTGCCGGCGACGCGCCCGCGGCCGCGCGGTACGGATCAGACGAGGAGGTGGCGGACGTGCCCGGCGGTCAGCCGTGCCAGCGCGGCGTAGATCTTCGGGCTGCCGGCCAGCACGTGGCCCGTCTCCATGAAGTCCTCGCTGCCGTCCAGTCCGCTGATGATCCCGCCCGCCTCGCGGATCATGAGCGCACCCGCGGCCAGGTCCCACGGCTTCAGGCCGGTCTCCCAGAAGCCGTCCAGCCGCCCGGCGGCGACATAGGCCAGGTCGAGGGCGGCGGCGCCGGGGCGGCGCACGCCGGCGGAGCTCCGGATGACGTCCTTCAGCAGCGCCATGTAGGGGTCCAGGCCGGCGGTGCCGCCCCGGTACGGGAAACCGGTGCCGATCAGGGCGTCGGCGAGGCTGCGCCGGTTCGCCACCCGGATGCGGCGGCCGTCGAGTTGCGCGCCCTCGCCACGGGAGGCGGTGAACAGTTCCTGGCGCAGCGGGTCGTAGATGACGCCGTGCTCCAGCCGGCCGCGGATCCTCAGTCCCACCGAGACGCAGAACACCGGGAAGCCGTGCAGGAAGTTGGTGGTGCCGTCCAGCGGGTCGATGATCCATACATGGTCGGACTCGCCGCGGGCGCCGCCTTCCTCCGCCAGGATGGCGTGGTCCGGATAGTGGTGCAGGATGGTGTCGACGATCACCGCCTCGGCCTGGTGGTCGGCCTCGCTGACGAAGTCGTTGCGGCCCTTGGTCTCCACCTTGATCCGGTCGAGCCGGTTCAGCTGGCGTAGCAGCATGTCGCCGCCCTTGCGTGCCGCCATGGCGGCGATGTTGGCGAGTGGTTGCATGCGCGGTACGTATCCAGTGGCGGGATGGGTGAGTGCGGGCGGTAGAATAGCAGACCGGATGAGCAGCGAGACGGACCACCGACCATGACTATCCGTATCGTACTGGTGGGCACCACCCACCCCGGCAACATCGGCGCCACGGCGCGGGCCATGAAGAACATGGGTCTGCGGGACCTGGTGCTGGTGGCGCCCCGGAGTTTCCCCCACGAGGACGCCACCGCCCGTGCGTCGGGTGCCGAGGACCTGCTGGACGGCGTGCGGGTCGTCGCCACGCTGGAGGAGGCCGTGGCCGATTGTGTCTGGGTGGCCGGCGCCAGCGCGCGCCAGCGCAGCATCGCCTGGCCCGAACTGAGCGCCAGGGAGGCGGCGGAGAAGGCCACGGCGGAATCCGCGGCGGGGCCGGTGGCGCTGGTGTTCGGCCCGGAGAAGTCGGGGCTGAGCAACGACGACCTGGCCCGCTGCCAGGCGCTGCTGTACATCCCCACGGCACCGGATTTCAGCTCGCTGAACCTGGCCATGGCCGTGCAGGTGGTGACCTACGAGGTGCAGATGCAGCGTGCATCCGGCCGCGAGCCACCGCCCCGGGAGGTGCGACCCGCCACCGCCGGCGAGATGGAGCACTTCTACGGCCACCTGGAGGAGCTGCTGCTCGCCAGCCGCTTCCTGGACCCGGACAACCCCCGCCACCTGATGAAGCGGCTGCGGCGGCTGTTCGCCCGCGCCGAGCCGGACATGAACGAGATCAACATCCTGCGGGGCATACTGGCCTCGCTGGCGCCTGCGGAGAGGACACGGGAGCATGACTGACGAGCAGCCCATCTACCTGGATTATGCGGCGACCACGCCGGTGGACGACGCCGTGGCCGCCGCCATGGCCGGGTATCTCGGACGGGACGGCGTCTACGCCAACGCGTCCTCCCTCATGCACGAGCCGGGCCGCCGTGCCGCGGCCGCCGTGGACGCAGCCCGTAACGCGCTCGCCGGACTCCTGGGCGCGCAGCCCGCCGAACTCGTCTTCACCTCCGGCGCGACCGAGGCGGACAATCTCGCCATCCTGGGCGCCGCGCGCTATTTCGCCGACCGCGGGCGCCACCTGGTCACCACCGGCATCGAACACAAGGCCGTGCTGGATGCCGCGCGGCGCCTGGAGCGGGAGGGCTTCGAGGTCACCTGGCTCGAGCCCGACGGCGAGGGCCGCATCGACCCGGCTGCGGTGGCCGCTGCCCTGCGCGACGACACGCTGCTGACCTCCGTGATGTGGGTGAACAACGAGACCGGCGTGGTCAACGACGTCGAGGCCATCGGCCGGGCCTGCCGGGAGCGCGGCGTGCTGTTCCACGTGGATGCGGCGCAGGCGGTCGGCAAACTGCCCGTCGACCTCGCGAGTCTGCCCGTCGATTTCCTGGCCCTCACCGCCCACAAGTTCTATGGGCCGAAGGGGATCGGTGCGCTGTACGTCGCGGACCGCCCCGGGGTGCAGGTGCAGCCGCTGCTCTATGGTGGCGGCCAGGAGCGCGGGCTGCGCCCGGGCACGCTGCCGGTGCACCAGATCGTCGGGCTCGGCGCCGCCGCGGCGCGGGCGCAGGAGGAACTGGCGGCGGAACGCGGGCGGCTCTCGGCCCTGCGGCAGCGTCTCACCGCCGGGCTCACCGCCGTGGCGGACGTCCTGGTCAACGGCGCCGGGGCCGAGCGCATCCCGGGCATCGTCAACGTGAGCGTGGCGGGCGTGGACGGTGAGAGCCTGTTCGCCTCGCTGGAGCCGCTTGCGGTGGCCTCCGGTTCCGCCTGCAACACCACTTCCGGCGAGTCCTCCTACGTGCTGCGGGCGCTCGGCCGCGACGACCGGCTGGCCGGCGCGTCGGTGCGCTTCAGCCTGGGGCGCTACACCACGGAGGGCGAGGTCGACCGGACGGTCAGGATTTTCGGCCGCGCGGTCGACCACCTGCGCCGCATCGCCGCCCCGCTGGGAGGCCGGGCGGCTTGAATTACGGCGCCGAAGTCCTCACCCTCTTCCGTGAGGCCACGCATGCCGGGCGGGTCGAGGACGGCGTGAGCGGCGGCGCCCGCGGGCGCACCGGCGGCGTCGAGGTCGTTTTCAGCGCTGCGACCGCCGGAGGTAGAATAGCGTCCATGCGCTTCGGCGCGCTGGGCTGCCCCTGGGTCATCGCGGCATGCGAATGGGCCTGCCGTCAGGCCGAGGGCGGGCCGGTGACCGGCCTGGAGTCGCTGGACGCCGCGACGATCGCGGCGGCACTGGGGGCGCCGGCGGAGAAGACGGGCAGCCTGCTGGCCGTGGAGGACGCGCTCGGAGAACTCGCCCGGGCGCTGGCCGCGGCCGGGCATGGCGATCAGCGATGATCCACGAGGATGCTTTGCTGATTCATCGGGTAACTCACAGGGCACAACATCAGGTAAGCGAGCAGTCATCATGGCCATCTCACTGACACAATCCGCAGCGGACCGGGTACGCAATCACATTGGCACACGCGGCAGGGGTCTGGGCCTGCGCCTCGGTGTGAAGAAGACCGGTTGCTCCGGCTTCGCCTACGTCATCGACTATGCGGACGAGATCGCGGACGGCGATCACGTGTTCGAGGAGCACGGCGTCAAGATCGTCGTGGACGACGACAGCCTGTCCTATATCGACGGTACGCAAGTGGACTTCGTCAAGCAGGGCCTGAACGAGGCGTTCAAGTTCCGCAACCCGAACGTGAGAGGCGAGTGCGGCTGCGGCGAGAGCTTCAACGTCTGAAGGCGTTGCCGCGCCGGTCTAAACCGAGTAAAATTAATAGCTTATGCTCCCGACCCGTACGCGGGCCGGGAGTTTTTCGTACCCTGCATGACCGCGGTAGCCGCGCCGGCGGCGGCCCGGTCGCCGGACCCGTGAACCAGACAACGAGGGAATCAGCATGGCTCGCGAGCAGACGCTCTCCATCATCAAGCCCGATGGCGTGGAGAAGAACATCATCGGAGAGATCTACCGCCGCTTCGAGAATGCGGGCCTGCAGATCGTCGCCGCCCGCATGCTGCACCTGACGAAGGAGCAGGCCGAGGGCTTTTACGCCGTGCACAAGGAGCGCCCGTTCTTCCCGGACCTGGTCGCCTACATGAGCTCCGGGCCGGTGATGGTGCAGGTGCTGGAAGGCGAGAACGCCATCGCGCTGAACCGCGATCTCATGGGTGCGACGAATCCCGCGGACGCAGACGAGGGCACCATCCGCGCCGACTTCGCGAAGAGCATCGAGGAGAACGTGGTGCACGGCTCCGATGCGCCGGAGACGGCGGCCCAGGAGATCGCCTTCTTCTTCCCCGACGGCGTCTGCGAACGCACCCGCGGCTGAGCGCGCCCGCACCATGACCAACCCCGCGGAAAGACAGGAACTGCTCGGGCTGTCCCGGGACGAGCTCGAGGGCTTCTTCGCCGGCCTCGGCGAGAAACCCTTCCGCGCCCGCCAGCTGCTGCAGTGGCTGCACCGCCGGGGCATCACGGACTTCGGCGACATGACGGACCTGGCGAAATCGCTGCGCTCGGCTCTGGGGCTGACGGCGTCCGTGTCGCTGCCCCGGGTCATCTCCCGTCACCAGTCCGCCGACGGCACGGTGAAGTGGCTCACGGCAGCGGGCAGCGGCCAGGCCGTGGAAACCGTGTTCATCCCGGAGCCGGACCGGGGCACGCTGTGCATCTCCTCACAGGTGGGCTGCGCGCTCGACTGCGCCTTCTGCGCCACGGCCAAGCAAGGCTTCAACCGCAACCTGACGGCGGCGGAGATCATCGGCCAGGTCTGGCTGGCACAGCGCGAACTCACCCCGCGCCCGAACGGCGACCCGGCGGTGACCAACGTGGTCTTCATGGGCATGGGCGAGCCGCTGGCGAACTACCGTAATGTGGTCGCGGCACTGCGCCTGCTCATCGACGACTATGCCTACGGGCTGTCCCGCCGCCGCGTGACCGTCAGCACGTCGGGCCTGGTGCCGCAGATGCGCCGGCTCGCCGGGGAGTGCAACGTCTCCCTCGCGGTCTCCCTGCACGCGCCCGACGACGAACTCAGGAACCGCATCGTGCCCATCAACCGGGTGCATCCCATCGCCGAGCTGCTCGATGCCTGCTGGGACTATGCGGCGGCGCGCAGCAACCGGCACATCACTTTCGAGTACGTGATGCTGGACGGCGTGAACGACTCGCCGGGCTACGCCGACCGCCTTGCGAAGCTGCTGCGCGGCCGACCGGCGAAGGTGAACCTGATTCCCTTCAATCCGTTCCCGGGCGTGGAGTTCAGGCGCTCGCCGGCTGCGGTGATCGACGAATTCCGCGACCGCCTGCGCGCCCGCGGTATCGTGGCGACGGTGCGCCGCACCCGCGGCGACGACATCGACGCGGCCTGCGGCCAGCTCGCCGGGCAGGTGACCGACCGGGTTCGCATCCGTTTGAGCGAGAAACCCGTCAGGCAGGCGGCATCCGGAGGATGAAGGCCATGAAGACCCCGGCTATGCAGGCGAGGACGGGAAATCCTGTGCTGCTGATGGCGGCACTGCTGCTGGCCGGCTGCGTCACCACGGACAGCGGCGAGCGCCGCTCCGAGGGCTCGCCCGAGGAAGCCGCGCAAATCAACTACGAACTCGGCGCCGAGTACATACGCCAGGGCAATCTGGAACTCGCCCGGGAACGTCTCGAACGGGCCGTCTCCCAGGACCCGGACCTCGCCGCCGCGCGCTCCACCCTGGCGCTGGTCTACGACCGCCAGGGCGACACGGAGCTGGCCGACGAGCAGTACCGCCGGGCGGTGCGGCTCGCGCCGGACGACGCCAGCGTGCAGAACACCTACGCCGTGTTCCTGTGCAAGCGTCAGCGCTACGACGAGGCCATCGAGTACTTCACCCGGGCCGCCTCCAATACCCGCTACGGTACGCCCGAGGCGGCGCTCACCAACGCAGGCGTCTGCCTGCTGCAGAAGCCGGACTACGTAGGGGCGGAGCAATTCTTCCGCCGCGCCCTGCGGCGTAACCCCGCCCACAGCGAGGCGCTGTTGCAGATGGCGGCGCTCAGCCTGGACCGCGGCAATTTCCTGCGCGCGCGGGCCTTCGTGCAGCGCTACCTGGCCCAGCATCAGGCATCGCCGGAGATCCTCTGGATCGGCGTCCGCGCGGAGCGGGCCCTGGGAGATGCGGACGCGGCGGCGCGGCATGCCACAGCGCTCAGAGACGAATTCCCTGCTTCGCGGGAGACGCTCCGGCTCATCGAGGAGTCCGATGACCCATGACGATATGAGCCGGGAGGATGCGAGCCAGGACGACGTCAGCCGGAAGGAGCGGCACCGCGGAGAGGCCGGCGAGGCCGGACAGGCCGGGCGGGATGCACCGGGTGCTGCTGCCTCCCGCGGGCCGAGAGCCGGAGCCCGCCTGAAGGAGGCCCGCCAGGCCCGCAATATCTCCCTCGAAGAGATCGCCCGGGAGCTGCATCTGGACGAGGCGACCCTGCGTGACCTCGAGGCGAACCGCTTCGGGGCGTTCAGCGCGCCGGTCTTCAGCAAGGGCTATCTGCGCCGCTACGCCGGCCTGGTGGGCGTGCCGGAGGCCGAGGTGCTGACCGACTTCGACGAACTCAGCGACGCCGAGGGCCCGCCGCCGGTGGTGATCAAGCCCCGTCCGGCCCGTCCGCGTTACCTGCCCTCTCCACAGACGATCCTGGTGATCGTGCTTGCCGCCGTGCTGGGTCTGCTCGGCTGGTGGGCGTTCAGCGGAGCCGTGCTGAAACCCGTGCAGGAGGTGGCCGGCGAGGGCGATGCCGAACCCGTGCTGCCGGCGGATCGCGACGCCCCTGCCGGCGCCACGGCGGCCGACGACGCGCCGGCGATTTCCCTGCCCGACGACCGGGCGAACGAGAGGGTCGGCGAGCCGGCCGACGGCGGCCCCGGCGAGACGGCGCCCCGCGACGGCGGGGCCGATGCTCCGGCCGCGGTCGGCCCGGCGGCGGAGCCTGTGCCGGAGCCAGCGCCGGCGGCTGCCGAGATCCAGCTGGTGCTGAGTTTCACGGACGAGTGCTGGCTGCAGGTGACCGGCGGCGACGGCGAACGGCTCTATGCCGGCATCGCCCGCGGCGGGCAGGTTCGGCGCTTCCGCGCGCAGCCGCCCGTCTCTCTCGTGCTCGGCAATGCGGATGCCGCCAGCATCGAGGTGGACGGCGAGCCCTATGCCATAGACCGGGCGGACCGCCGCGGCCGCACGGCGCGGATCACGGTGCCGGGACCGTGAGAGGCCGCGCCGGCCGCAGTGGGACCGCCCGCGGGGCGCGCGGGTCAGCCGGAAGCAGCCCATGAGCGGGAAGATCCGCCCGATCCGCGGCATGAACGACGTGTTGCCGCCGCATGCCGGATGTTGGCAGTACCTGGAGGACACCGTGCGCGACGTCCTGGAGTCCTACGGCTACCGGGAGATGCGCCTGCCGCTGCTGGAGTACACCGAGCTGTTTCGCCGCTCCATCGGCGAGGTCACCGACATCGTCGAGAAGGAGATGTACACCTTCGAGGACCGCAACGGCGACAGCCTCACGCTGCGCCCGGAGGCTACCGCCGGCGTGGTGCGTGCCGCCATCAGCAACGGACTGGTGCACAACCAGCGCCACCGGCTCTGGACCGCGGGCCCCATGTTCCGTTACGAGCGGCCGCAGAAGGGCCGCTATCGGCAGTTCCACCAGATCGACGTGGAGGCGCTGGGCTATCCGGGCCCGGACATAGACGCCGAGATGATCCTGATGTCCGCGCGATTGTGGCGCCGGCTCGGCATCGACCGTATCCGGCTCGAGATCAACTCCCTCGGCACGCCGGCCTCCCGGCAGCACTACCGGGAGGTGCTGGTGGACTATTTCGCGGCCCACCGCGACCGGCTCGACGACGACAGCGTGCGCCGGCTGGAGACCAACCCGCTGCGCATCCTGGACAGCAAGCACCCGGAGATGCAGGAGATCGTGGCCGGCGCCCCGGACATCACGGAGCACCTGGACGCCGAGTCGGAAGAGCACTTCGCCGGGCTCGGGCGCATCCTCTCCGCCGCCGGCATCGACTACACCGTGAACCCCCGGCTCGTGCGCGGACTCGACTACTACACGCGCACCGTGTTCGAGTGGGTGACGGACGCCCTCGGCTCCCAGGGCGCGGTGTGCTCGGGCGGGCGCTACGACGGCCTGGTGGAGCACCTGGGCGGCACTTCCACGCCGGCCATCGGCTGGGCGCTCGGCATGGAGCGGCTGGTCGCCCTGTTCGAGGCGGAGGGCGGCGCGGAACCCGACGCCAGCCCGGCCGTCTATGTGGTGGCGGCGGGCGATGCGGCGGCCGTTACGGCCTTCGCCCTCGCCGAGCGGCTGCGCGACGGCCTGCCCGGCCAGGGGGTCGAGGTGAACGCCGGCGGCGGCAGCTTCAAGGCGCAGCTGAAGCGCGCCGACCGCAGCGGTGCCCGCTATGCGGTGGTCCTCGGCGAGAACGAGATCGCCGCCGGCGAGGCCGGGCTCAAGCCGCTCAGGACGGACGAGCCCCAGGAGAGCGTGGCCCTCGAGGCGCTGCCGACGGCCCTCGCCGGGCGGCTCGGGAGCGACGGGACGCGGCGAGGCGGTAAGGTTTAGAATGTCGGCCCCTTGCGGCCGGCAGTGAAGATTAAAGGGTCAGAGACATTGAACGATCAATCCGAGAAGGAAACCGTCGAAGCCATCCGCAGCTGGTGGCAGGAGAACGGCAAATTCATCGTCGCCGGCATCGTGCTGGGCGTCGGCGGCCTGGTGGGCTGGAACCAGTGGCAGGCTCACGAGGCGGAAGAGGCCGAGTCCGCCTCCGCCGCGTTCGAGAAGCTGATCGATGCGGTCGAGAGGGGCAGCGAGTACGACGCGAAGGCCGCGGCCGCCACGCTGGCCGAGCAGTACGCCTCCACGCCCTACGCGCTGCAATCCCACCTCGCCATGGCAAAGTTCTACATGGACCAGGGCGAGAGCGAGCAGGCGGCGGTCGAGCTGCGCAGCCTCGTGGATACCGCCGAGCCGCCGCTCAGCCTGATCGCACGCCACCGTCTGGCGCGGGTGCTGCTCTACCAGGACCGGCCGGAGGAGGCGCTCGCGGTTCTGGACGTCGCGGATACGGGCGCCTTCCGGCCCCGTTTCCTGGAGCTGCGCGGCGATGCCGAGTTCGCCCTCGGCCGCACCGAGGCCGCACGGGAGGCCTGGACGGCGGCGATCGCCGAGCCCGGTGACCCGCCGCTGATCGATCAGCGGCTCGTGCAGATGAAGCTCGACGAGCTGGGCGCGCCCGCGGTGGCCGAGGCCGGGACGACGGAGGGAGGCACACCGTGAGGCCCGCCCTCTCCCGGCTGCTGTTTACTCTGGTCGCGGCACTGCTGCTCGGCGGCTGCGGCATTTTCGGTGGCGGCGACGAGGCCATCGCGCCGCCGGCGGAGCTCGTGGACTTCCGGCACACCCTGGAAGTGCGCCGGGTGCTGTCCACCGGTCTCGGCGACGGCGCCGAGGATCTCCGGCTGGCACTCGCGCCGGCCGGCGACGGCACGCGGGTGTTCGCCGCCAGCCGCGACGGCCGCGTGCATGCCTTCGACGGCGAGAGTTCCGAGCGCTTGTGGGAGACCCCGCTCGAGGTGCGGCTGTCCGCCGGCCCCGGTGTCGGTGACGGCCGGGTGGTGGTCGCGGGCAGTGACGGCGACGTCATCGCACTGGCCGCGGGCGACGGCAGCGAACTCTGGCGCCGGCGCATCGCCGGCGAGGTGCTGGCCCGTCCCGCCGTGGGCGGCAACCGGGTGATTCTGCGCACCGCCGACGGTCGGCTGCTCGCGCTGGCCGGCGACGACGGTGCGCAGCTCTGGCAACTCGAGCAGAGCGTGCCGCCGCTGACCCTGCGCGGTACCTCCGCGCCGGTGCTGGTGGCCGACGCCGTCGTCTGCGGCTTCGACAACGGCCGCCTGCTGGCCGCCTCGCTGCTGAACGGCGAGGTCCTGTGGGAGCAGACGATCACGCCGCCCCAGGGCAGCACCGACCTCGACCGGCTGGTGGACATCGACGGTGCCGTCGCCGCCGTCGGCCAGGATATCTACGTGGCCGGCTACCAGGGGCGTGTGGCGGGGCTGGCGCTGGAGTCCGGCTCCGCGTTGTGGTCCCGGGAGCTGTCCAGCTACTCCGGACTGGGGGTGGATTTCACCAACGTCTACGTGGTCACGGACGAGAGCGAAGTGGTGGCGCTGTCGCGCTCCAACGGCACCGAGTACTGGCGCCAGGACGGGCTGCTGCGCCGGGGGCTCTCCCGGCCCGCCGCGATGACCGGCTCGGTGGTGGTGGGCGACTTCGAGGGTTACCTGCACTGGCTGGACTCCCGCTCCGGCGAGATGCAGGCCCGCGAGCGGGTCGACAACTCCCGCATCAGTGGCGACCTCTACGTGCAGGACGGCCGCATCTACGCCCAGACGGAGAGCGGCCGCCTGGTGGGTTACGCGCTGCCGGACGGCGGCGCGGACTGAGGTCCGGCGGCCGCCCCCCGGTCGTGTCGGCGTAACCAGGGGTAGCCGGGATATCGCCATGCTGCCCGTCATCGCGCTCGTCGGACGCCCCAACGTCGGCAAGTCCACGCTGTTCAACCGGCTGACCCGCTCCCGTGATGCGCTGGTTGCCGATTTTCCCGGGCTGACCCGCGACCGCCAGTACGGCTTCGGCAAGGTCGGGCCCGTGCCCTATATCGTGATCGACACGGGCGGCCTGGCCGGCGCGCGGGAGGGCGTCGACGAACTCATGGAGCAGCAGACGCTGAAGGCGCTGGAGGAGGCCGACCGGGTCGTCTTCCTGGTCGATGCCCGGGAGGGCCTGACGGCGGCGGACGAAAACGTGGCGGCTCTGGTTCGCCGCCGGGACGTGTCCGTGACCCTGGCCGTCAACAAGGGCGAGGGCCTGGCGAGCGACGTCGCGGCCAGCGAGTTCCACGCGCTGGGCCTCGGCGAGCCGGTGGTCGTCTCGGCCGCCCACGGCGACCGCATCACGGGCATGATGGACGGCGTCCTGGCCGGCTTCGAGCCGGAGCGGGAGCCGGAAGCACCGGCCGAAGGCATCACCGTGGCCGTGATCGGCCGGCCGAACGTGGGCAAGTCCACCCTCATCAACCGGCTGCTGGGCGAGGAGCGCCTGGTCGCCTTCGACCAGCCGGGCACCACCCGGGACAGCGTGCGCGTGCCGTTCAGGCGCGACGGCCGGGAGTACACGCTCGTCGACACCGCGGGTGTCCGACGCCGCGCCCGGGTGCAGGAATCGATCGAGAAGTTCAGTGTCGTCAAGGCGCTGCAGGCCATGGAAGAGGCCGCCGTCGTCATCACCGTGGTCGATGCCCGGGAGGGCATCACGGAGCAGGACGTCTCGCTCATGGGCCTGGCGGTGGAGCGCGGCCGGGCGATCATCATCGCCATCAACAAATGGGACGGCCTCGCGGGCGATCAGCGCCGCCACGTCCGCGACGAACTCGACCGTCGGTTGCCGTTCATGGACTTCGCGCCGCGCTACTTCATCTCGGCACTGCACGGCACCGGGGTGGGCGATCTGCTCGCGAGCGTCGACGCCGTGCATGCCGCGGCCTGGCGCGACCTGCCCACGCCGGATCTCACCCGGGCGCTGCAGTCCGCGGTGGAGGCCCATCCGCCGCCGCTGGTGCGCGGAAGGCGCATCCGGCTGCGCTTCGCCCACCAGGGCGGGCGCAATCCGCCGGTGATCGTCATCCACGGCAACCAGACCGACCGCCTGCCGGGCAGCTACAAGCGCTATCTCGTCAATCACTTCCGCAAGACCTTCGATCTGGACGGCACGCCGATACGGCTCAGCTTCCGCACCGGCGACAATCCGTACAAGGGCCGCCGCAACAAGCTCACGCCGCGCCAGCAGCGCCGCCGCAAGCGGCTGCTGAAGCACGTCAAGCGGTGAGCCGGTTAAACTGTCATTCACGACAGGAACGAACAGGCTCTGCCCGGCATCGCGCAAGAATTCCTGCGCTGATCCGCCGCCATTCTGGCACCCGGTGCCGGGAGACCGCACAATGGACACGTGATGGATGCGTTGAGAGACACGCGCAAGCCCAGCGCCCGGAAGATACTCCGCATCGAGGGCGAGTTTCCGATGCGACGCGGCGGCGTACTGGTGGACCCGCAGATCGCTTACGAGACCTGGGGGCAGCTGAATGCCGCCCGGGACAACGGCGTGCTGATCTTCACCGGACTCTCGCCTTCGGCCCATGCCACCTCTTCGCGGGAGGATCCGGCGCCGGGCTGGTGGGAGGAGATGGTGGGGCCGGACCGGCCGGTGGATACCGAGCGCTATTTCGTCGTCTGCGTGAACTCGCTGGGCAGCTGCTACGGCTCCACCGGCGCCGCCTCCATCGATCCGGTGACCGACCAGCCCTACCGGCTGAACTTCCCGGTGCTGAGCCTCGAGGACGTCGCCCGCGGCGGCCACGCGGTGGCAGAGCACCTCGGCATCGAGCGCCTGCACACCGTGATCGGGTGCAGCATGGGCGGTATGACGGCGCTGGCCTACTGCCTGCAGTACCCCGGCGCCGCACGCCACCTCGTCTCCATCTCCTCCTGCGACCGGGCGCTGCCTTTCTCCATCGCGCTGCGCTCGCTGCAGCGGGAGATGATCCGCAAGGATCCGGCGTGGAACAACGGCAACTACGAACTGGGCAAGGGCCCCATCACCGGCATGCAGCTCGCCCGCAAGCTCGGCATGATCACCTACCGTTCGGCGAAGGAATGGGAGCAGCGTTTCGGCCGCGAGCGCGTCTCCGAGGAGCATCTCTCCGGCGACCCGTTCTGCATCGATTTCTCCGTGGAGTCCTATCTCGAGAACCACGCCCGCAAGTTCACCGGTCAGTTCGACGCCAACTGTTACCTGTACCTGTCCCGGGCGAGCGACCTGTTCGACCTGGGCGACCACGGCGGCTCACGGACCGCGGCCTTCTCGCGCATCGAGCTCGAGCGGGCGATGGTGATCGGCGTCGAGACCGACTTCCTGTTCCCCATCCGTCAGCAGGAGGAGCTGGCCAACGGCCTGCGCAAGCCGGGCCGGACGGTCGAGTTCGTACGCCTGCACTCCCTGCAGGGCCACGATTCGTTCCTGGTGGACATGGATTCCTTCCGGCCGGTGATCTGCCGCTTCTTCGAAACCTGCACCTGATACCCGGGCAGGAGGGCCTTCAGGCCCGACCCTTCCTCCTGACTCCTTTCTTTTATGGCGGCCCTGCGGGGGCATCCGTCTTGCTCCCGACAAAAGGTCGCGGCGACGGATACCCCCGCATGACGGCTACGACTGCGACCCCATGAAGGGGCTGCCAGTCAGCAGCGCGTGTTGACCCATGCCCACCCGATGGCGGGTCTACGCTGATAGAAAGTCGGGTCGGGCCTGAAGGCCCTCCTACCCCGTGTCGGGCGGGAGGAAGAGGGACGGGTCGACGGCCGTGCCGTTCAGGTACACGCCCCAGTGCAGGTGGGGGCCGGTCACACGGCCGGTGGCGCCCACGGTGCCGAGGCGCTCGCCGGCCTCGAGGCGGGCGCCTTCCGCCACGTCGATGCGTTCGAGGTGGCAGTAGAGGGTGATCAGGCCCTCGCCGTGATCGACGATCACCGTGTTGCCGTTGAAGAAGTAGTCGCCGGTCGCAGCGACCTCGCCCGGCAGCGGCGCGTGGATCGGCGTACCTTTGGCTGCCGCGATGTCCATGCCCTTGTGGGGCGAGCGGGGCTGGCCGTTGAAGAAGCGGCGCAGGCCGAAGCTGGAGCTCCGGCGCCCCGCCACCGGCGCGTCGAAGGCCAGTGCCGGCGATGCCGGCTCCGTGAAGCGGGTGAGCGCGGCGTCGATGATCCTGCGCTCGCGGCCGATCCGCTCCAGGTCTGCCGGGTCGGGGCTGACGTGGCGGCGGTTCGGCACCGTCAGGTGCTGGGTGGCGTAGTCCGCTTCGCCGACCTCGAAAGGGAGTTCCCGGCGACTGCTGTCGGCGCGGGTGACGGTCAGCGCGGCGGTGCCGGGTACCTGGTCCAGCGGGATGCCGGCAACGGCCACCCAGCGGTCGTCCTGCCGGCGCAGCATCACCCGGCGCTCGCGGAACTCGACCCGCGCCGGCCGCTCGCCGGCCGCGGGAAGTGGCACCACGGCGATGCCGCCGGGCCGGGGTGCATGCGGCAGTTCCGCCGTCTCAGCGGAGAGGGTCGGGAGAAAGGCCAGCATGAAGAGCAGTCCGCAGGCCGCGCGGCTCATTTCTGCTCCTCCGGCAACTCCGTGGCATCGACCGTCGCGACCAAGGCGCCCCGTGCGAGCCGGGCTTTCACGCGCGTGCCGGGACTTGCCTCTGCGGCGTCCCGCAGCACCGCGCCGTCGGCTTCCGCCGTCACAATCGCATAGCCTCTTTCCAGCGTGGCGAGCGGGCTCACGGTGTTCAGCGCCCGGGCGTCGCCGGCGAGGCGTACCCGCAGCGCCTGCAGGCGCTCGGGCATGACCCGGCGGAGCGACCGGTCGGCCAGCGTCCAGCGCGCATGCAGGTCTTTCAGCCGGCCGGCCGGGGAGGCGGCGAGCAGGCGGGCCTGCAGGCGTTCGAGACGGTGACCGGTCCGGGTCAGCAGCGCCGCCCGGGCCGCGGCCATGCGCCGGGACAGGGAGTCGAGGCGTTCGTGCTGATAGCGCAAGCGCCGGGCCGGGCTGGCAAGGGTCAGGCGCCGGGCCAGGCGGTCCAGAGTCTGGTCGCGCTCCTCCAGCCGTCGCTCCAGCCCCGCTGCGAGCCGCCGGGCGGCCTGCTCCAGGCGTACCGACCAGTCCCGCCAGTCCGGTACCGCCAGTTCCGCCGCGCCGGAGGGGGTGGGCGCGCGCACATCCGCCGCGAAGTCCGCGATGGTGAAGTCGATCTCGTGGCCGACGCCGGCGATGACCGGCACGGGGCTCGAGCGCACGGCGCGGGCCACGGCTTCCTCGTTGAACGACCACAGGTCCTCCAGGGAGCCGCCGCCCCGGGCCAGGATGAGCACGTCGCATTCGGCCCGCCGGCCCGCCGTCTCCAGCGCGGCCACGATCTCCGCCGGGGCGGCGTCGCCCTGGACCGCCGTGGGGTAGACGATCACCGGCACCGCCGGGAAACGGCGCGCGAGCACGTGCAGGATGTCGCGGATTGCCGCTCCGCTCGGCGAGGTGACCACGCCGATACGCCGGGGAAGACGCGGGACGGGCCGCTTCAGCGCCTCGTCGAACAGCCCCTCGGCGGCCAGTTTCTTCTTCAGCTGCTCGAAACGGCGGCGGAGTTCGCCCTCGCCCGCTTCTTCCATCTGCTCGACGATCAGCTGGTAGTCGCCCCGGGGTTCGTACAGGCTCACGCGGCTGCGCACCAGCACCTGCTGCCCGTTGTCCGGGCGGAAGGACAGGCCGCGCTGACGCTGGCGGAAGAAGGCGCAGCGGATCTGCGCGCCGTCGTCCTTCAGGCTGAAGTAGACGTGCCCGGAGGCAGGCCGCGCCAGATTCGAGATCTCGCCTTCCACCCACAGCCGGGGCAGCTCGGTCTCGAGCAGCGTGCGCACGTCCCGGTTCAGCGCCGAGACGCTGAGCGGGCGGTCCCGGCCGCCGCCGGGCAGTGGAGCATCCTCGGGTTCCATGAGGCGACAGTACAGCCCGGCGGGCGGGCGGTCATCCGGTTTACCGGCCGGGCCCCGCGGCATACAATAGCCGGCTTAACCCCACCCGGCAGGCACCACCCATGCGCATAGCGAAGGAAGCGCTCACATTCGACGACGTTCTCCTGCAGCCGGCCTACTCCGAGGTGCTGCCGAGGCAGGTCAGTCTCGCCACCCGGCTGACCCGCGAGATCATGCTCAACATTCCGCTGACCTCGGCCGCCATGGATACCGTTACCGAGGGCCGCCTGGCGATCACGATCGCCCAGGAAGGCGGGCTGGGCATCATCCACAAGAACATGACGCCCGAGGAACAGGCACGCCAGGTCGCGCTGGTGAAGAAGTACGAGAGCGGCGTTATCTCCGACCCCATCACGGTCTCCCCGGACCTCACCATCCGGGAGGTCATGGAGCTCACCCGGTCGAAGAACATCTCCGGCGTGCCGGTGGTGGACGGCGACGAGACGGTGGGTATCGTCACCAACCGGGACCTGCGTTTCGAGACCAGGATGGACGCCGCCGTCTCCTCGGTGATGACTCCCAAGGAGAAGCTGGTCACCGTGCGTGAGGGGGCCGGCAAGGAAGAGGTGCTGTCGCTGCTGCACAAGCACCGCATCGAGAAGGTGCTGGTGGTCGACGACGACTTCCGCCTGCGCGGCATGATCACCGCCAAGGACTTCCAGAAGGCCACGGACTTCCCGCTGGCCTGCAAGGACGAGCGCGGCGCGCTGCGCGTGGGTGCCGCCGTCGGCACGGGCGCGGACACCGAGGAGCGGGTCGAGCTGCTGGTGAAGAGCGGCGTCGACGTGATCGTGGTCGACACCTCCCACGGCTTCTCCCGCGGCGTGCTGGACCGGGTCTCCTGGATCAAGCGGCATTATCCCGAAACCCAGGTGATCGGCGGTAACGTCGTCACCGCGGACGCTGCGCTCGCGCTGGTCGAGGCCGGTGCCGACGCGGTGAAGGTGGGCATCGGCCCCGGGTCCATCTGTACCACCCGGGTGGTCGCCGGCGTCGGCGTGCCGCAGATCTCCGCCGTGGCCGAGGTGGCCGACGCGCTGGCGCCGAACGGCGTCCCGCTGATCGCCGACGGGGGCATCCGCTATTCGGGCGACATCGCCAAGGCGCTGGTCGCCGGCGGCTATTGCGTGATGATCGGCGGGCTGTTCGCCGGCACGGAGGAGTCGCCGGGCGAGGTGGAGCTCTATCAGGGCCGCTCCTACAAGTCCTACCGGGGCATGGGCTCCATCGGCGCCATGTCGAAGGGTTCCAAGGACCGCTATTTCCAGGACGCCACCGAGGAACTGGAGAAGCTGGTGCCGGAGGGCATCGAAGGCCGGGTGCCGTACAAGGGCAGCATGGTCGCCATCGTGCACCAGCTGATGGGCGGCGTGCGCGCGGCCATGGGCTATACCGGCTGCAGCTCCATCGACGAGATGCGCACCAAGCCCCAGTTCGTACGCATCACCGGCGCGGGCATGCGCGAGAGCCACGTCCACGACGTCGCGATCACGAAGGAAGCCCCGAACTACCGCACCAAGTGAGCCGCCGATGTCACGGGACATCCATGCGCACCGCATCCTGATCGTCGACTTCGGCTCCCAGTACACCCAGTTGATCGCGCGGCGCGTGCGCGAGGCCGGCGTCTACTGCGAGATCCACCCCTGGGACACGGATGAGGGCGAAATCCGCGGCTTCGGCGCCAGCGGCATCGTCCTCTCCGGCGGCCCGGAGTCCGTCAACCTGGACGACCCGCCGCGGGCGCACGAGGCGCTGTTCGAACTCGGCGTGCCCGTGCTCGGCATCTGCTACGGGATGCAGGCGATGGCGGCCCAGCTCGGCGGCCGTGTAGAGGCCTCGGTGCACAGGGAGTTCGGCTACGCCGAGATCCGTCCGGGCGACTCCGGGCTGCTGCACGGCCTCGCCGACGAGCATCACGCCGATGGCACGGCGGTGCTGAAGGTCTGGATGAGCCACGGCGACCGGGTCGAGGAGCTTCCACCCGGCTTCGCCGCCGCGGCGGCCAGCGACAACTCGCCGCTGGCCGCCATGGAGGACCCCGAGCGCCGCTTCTACGGCCTGCAGTTCCACCCCGAGGTGACCCATACCCCGCAGGGCGAGCAGATCGTCTTCCGCTTCGTGCGCGACATCTGCGGCTGTCCCGGCGACTGGACGCCGGGCAACATCGTCGCCGACGCCATAGCCGCCGTGCGCG
>CAZRSA010000051.1:0-18526 GCA_964602525.1 uncultured Woeseiaceae bacterium | reverse complement strand
TCGTAGCTGTAGTCCTCCGCGCGCATGGCGGCGCATATTATCAGACCTCCGGCAGCCCCAGACCCGCCGCCGGCGGCGCCGGGACGGGCGCTGCCGGCGTCCTGTAGGGGGCGCCCGGGGGTGGTGCGAGACCGGGCAGCGAGGGGATGCCGGGGAACGGTGCCAGGCGCCCCTGGCTCGCCGGTATCTGGACGTCCAGCTTGCGCGAGCGCTGCTCGCGCATGATCTCGAGTTCGAGCTCCTCGCCCTCCTCGTAGGAGCGCAGGATGCGCATGGCGTGGGAGACGGAACCGGGTTCGCGGCCGCCGATGCGGCGGATGACGTCGCCGTCCTCGAGCTTCAGCGCCGGGTCCGACGGCGCGCGCACCACCAGCAGCCCGCTGTCGGTGCCGAAATAGCGGCCGAGACCGGGCGAGAGTTCCACCAGTTCCATGTCGCCCCAGGGCCGGGCGGGACCGAACCAGACCATCGGCGCACCCGGGGCGTCGGCGCGGAAGTCGAAGTCGAATTCGGCCCCGTCGCCAAAGAAGGTAAACGCCTGGGCCTCCCGGTCACGGGTCTGCACGCCCAGCTGCAACTCCGTGTCGTCGCCACGCTTCAGCTCCACGTCGATGGAGTCGCCGGGCTCGCGTTCGGCCAGCGCATCCAGCAGCCGCCGGTTGGCCTCCGCCGGCGTCCCGGCCGCCAGCGACACGCCGTCGACGGCGGTCAGCACGTCGCCGGCGCGGATGCCCGCCTCCGCGGCCGCGCTGCCCGGCGAGACGCCCAGCACCTCCACACCGTCCACCGGGCCGTCGCCGCCGGAACCGGCGCCGATGCTCACGCCCAGCACGGGACGGCGGGCCGAGGCGATGATCCCGCGGGCATATTCGACCGCCCCGGGCACCACGCCGGAGGTGATCTCCGCGATCTCCCTGGCCGCCTCGGCGAGGCGTTCCTCGGCGGCGGCGAGTCTTTGCTCGGCGGCGCGCAGCCGCTCGTCCTCTTCCGCGCTGCGGGCCTCACCGGCCGCCCGCCGTTCCTCGAGGCGGATGATTCGCTCCTGCCGCCCCTCCTCTGCGCCGGCTTGCGTCGCGCCGTCCTGCGCGGCGGCCGTCGCCGCCTGGCCGGCCAGGCCGAGCGCCAGCACGAGCATGCCCAGGTTGCCTGTCGTCGTCTTCATGGTGTCAATCTCCGCGTTCGGGGATGATTCGGATTGCCGTTCCTGCCGTTCGTTCGCCGCCACAGGTCTCCACGGCCGCCTCACAGAACGACGCGACGCGCCTGGGCGTAGCGCAGCTGCACGAGCGAGTCCATCAGCCGCACCCGCTCGCGCCACAGCGCGGTCGACTCCGCCTCGGTCAGCGGCCGCTCCGGGAAGCTGAGCTGCTGGTCGATCATGGCGATGCGGTCCTCGAGCGTCGCGATGGTGCCGGCCGTACTCGCCCGCATCACGCGCGGCGTCTCGGGCGCCGCCCGCAGCGCCTCCTCCAGCAGACGCGAACGGGCCATCAGGCTGCCGAGGCTGGCGTCGTTCTCGGCCGGCGTGGCCGCGAAGCCGGCCTGGTCGGCCGTCGCCGGGCCTCCGCCCGGCGACGTGCCGGACCAGGGCAGATCAAGCAGCGCGATGGCCACGGTCGCCGCCACGGCGCCCACCGCCAGCCATTCGAGATCGCGGCGCAGGCGCCGTCGGCGCGGCGGCTGCACCAGCCCCTCGCGCTCGGCACGCTGCCGGACCGCCTGCCAGGCCCCTGCGGGCGGCGGGTATTGCGGCAGCCGCCGCAGCGCCCCGGCCAGCCCCCGCTCCGTGCCGATCTCTTTCTCGTCGTTCATACTCATCCTCCCGGTACGATCCGGGCGGCCCGGCGCACGTCACCGCCCGGCTCCCCGGTATCGCCTTCCAGCAGACCGCGCAAGCGCCGATGGGCACGCGACAGCTGGGACTTGGAATAGCTCTCGGTCTTCTGCATCGCCAGGGCGATCTCCCGGTGGGTATAGCCCTCCACGTCGTGCAGCCAGACCACCACCCGGCTCTCCGCCGGCAGGTTTGCCAGCGCCGCCTCGAGATCCAGACGCAGGCCCACGGACTCGGCCACCGGCGCGCCGCCGTCCGCCGGGTCGTCCTCGTCGCCGAGCTCGCCCGCCCGCCGGTGCCACGCCGAGCGCAGGTGCATCAGGCACTTGCTCACCGCGATGCGGCGTACCCAGGTGGCAAGCGAAGCGTCGCCCCGGTAGCGGGGCAGGCTGCGCATCACCTCGATGAAGGTCTCCTGCAGCATGTCCTCCGCCACGGCGGGCACCTTCACCAGCCGCAGGGCCAGCGTGTACACCGCCGGCGCCAGCGCCCGGTACAGCGACTCGTGGGCACCGGCATCCCCGCGCCGTGCACGGCGGATGACGGAGTCGTCCACGCTGATGCCTGCAAATCCCGACATGTCGACTATTCCTGATGCGCGAGGGGGGCGGATGGTCGCAAGGTGGCCTGCCGGACGGCCGCAACCTATACTAGCGCCCTCCTGCCGGGATGGCGGAACTGGTAGACGCGCTGGACTCAAAATTCAGTGGGGTAACCCGTGTGGGTTCGAGTCCCACTCCCGGCACCACAGGCAACAATCCCGCGGCGCGGCCGGCTCACCCGACCGGCGCAAGGCCTGCCCTGCGGCATCTCCTCCTATGAAATATTGCTCCAATTGCGGCCACCTCGTCTCGAAGACCGTCCCGGCGGGCGACAACCGCGAGCGGTGGGTCTGCGCCGAGTGCGACTACGTGCACTATCAGAACCCGAAGATCGTGGTGGGCTGCGTGCCGGCACGGGGCGACCAGGTGCTGCTCTGCCGCCGGGCCATCGAGCCCCGGCTCGGCTACTGGACCGTGCCCGCCGGCTTCATGGAGCTCGGCGAGACCATGGAGGAAGGCGCCGCCCGGGAGACCCTGGAGGAGGCGCTGGCCGAAGTGGAGATCGGCCGGCTGTTCGCCACCGTCGACGTGGTGCAGGCCGGCCAGGTGCACATGTTCTACACCGCGCGGCTGCTGGGCGGTTTCGGGGCGGGCGACGAGAGCCTGGAGGTAGACCTGTTCAGCGAGGAGCGGGTTCCCTGGGGCGAGATTTCGTTCCCCAGCGTCCGCTTCGCCCTCGAGCGCTACTTCGAGGATGCCGGCCGCGACCGGGGCGTGCACAGCCATACCGCCCCCCGTATCCGGCTCTGAGCGCCGGCCGGACTCTATGGCATAATCCTGCCTCCACGCCCACGGGTCACGAGTCAACGCAAGCAGAGGTAACAATGACCTTCGTCGTCACAGAGAGCTGTATCAAATGCAAGTACACGGACTGTGTGGAAGTCTGCCCGGTGGACTGCTTCCACGAAGGACCGAACTTCCTGGTCATCGACCCGGAAGAATGCATCGACTGTACTCTGTGCGAACCCGAATGCCCGGTGGAGGCGATCTACTCCGAGGACGAACTGCCGGCCGGCCAGGAGAAATTCCTGGAGCTGAATGCAGAACTCAGCAAGGACTGGCCGGTGATCACCGAGGCGAAGGATCCGCCCGAAGACGCCAAGGAATGGGAGGGCGTCCCGGACAAGCTGCAGCACCTGGAACGCTGAGCCGCGCCCCGCACCCTCACTCCCCCGCGGAGGCCTCCAGACGCTCGAGCAGCTGCGCCGGCGGCAGGTAACCGCTGACCAGCTCCCCTGTCTCGGTGACGATGGCCGGCGTGCCCCGCAGGCCGACGTCACGGCCCAGGTCGAAGTGACGCTTCACCATGGCGGCGTCGCAGGCCCGGGACTGCACGGGCTGATCGTTCTTGGCCCGCGTGAGCGCGGTGTTCTGGTCTTCGGCGCACCACACGCTCTCCGCCTTCTGCCACGACGGCTGGCCCGGTCCGCTGCGCGGATACAGGAGATAGCGCACGGCGATGCCGGCGTCGTTGTAGTCGTCGATCTCGCGATGCAGCTTGCGGCAGAAGCCGCAGTCGATGTCCGTGAAGATGGTGACCGTGTGCGCCGGTTCGGCCGGACCGAAGACGATGGCGTCCTCGTCCGGCAGCGAGTCCATCAGGCGCTTGCGCTCGCCGTTCATGGCCGCGTCGGTCAGGTTGATGCTGGTCTCGAGGTCGATCAGGTCGCCCTGGAACAGGTAGCGCCCGTCGGTGGTGACGTAGGCCACCAGCACGCCCTGGCGGATCTCGTAGAAGCCGGGGATCGGACCCTCGTTGATACTCTCCGCCTCGAGCTGCGGGAAGCGCTCGGTGATCTCGGCACGGACGCGCGCCAGGTCCTCGTCCACCTCGCCGCGGGCGGCGGGCGCGAGGCCGGCGGTCAGCGCGGCGGCGAGCAACAGTGATCCGATGACACTACGCATGGGGAATCCTCAGTTTGACTATTGGCGGCCCGCAGCAGAGGCCGGGAACCTGCAGATGGGACCAGGCGGCCCGCCGATCGTTCCCGGCCCGGTGCCGGGCGCGGCGCATTGTAGCAAAGGGTACGCCGGGTCCGGCGCTTCCGATAAGCCCCGCCCGGTCCCGGTCAGCCCCGCGGGTGGTGGGCGCCGTGCAGGTCCTTCAGCCGCTCCCGTGCCACGTGGGTGTAGATCTGCGTGGTGGACAGATCGCTGTGGCCGAGCAGCAGCTGTACCACGCGCAGATCCGCCCCGTTGTTCAGCAGGTGGGTGGCGAACGCATGGCGCAGTGTATGGGGGGAGAGTTTCTTCTTCACGCCGGCTTTCTGGGCGTAGCGCTTGATAATGTGCCAGAAGGCCTGCCGGGTCATGCGGTCGCCCCGGCGGGTGGGGAACATGTAGTCGGTCTGGCGCTCCAGCAGGATCTCGACCCGGGGGCCTTCCATGAATTCCCTGAGCCAGCGCTGGGACTCGTCGCCGAGCGGGATCAGTCGCTCCCGGTCGCCCTTGCCGACGATGCGCAGCACCCCCTGGTTCAGGTTCACCTGGTTCTGCTTGAGATTGATCAGCTCGGAGACCCGGAGCCCGGTGGCGTAGAGCAGCTCCAGCATGGCCCGGTCGCGGTGGCCGAGGGGCTCTTCCGTGTTCGGTGCATCCAGCAGCGCCTCCACCTCCTCCTCGGTGAGGGACTTCGGCAGCGAACGGCCGATGCGCGGCATCTCGATGTCCGCCGTCGGATCCTCGGTGATGACGCCCTCGCGGCAGAGATAGCGGTAGAAGCGGCGGAAGCTGGAGAGCTGCCTGGCGGTGGAGCGCGGCTTGGCGCCCTGCTCGACCCGCCAGGCGATGAAGGCCAGCAGATCCGGCTTCTGCGCGCGGACGATCTCCTTGCCGTCGTCGGCGATGAACCGCGCCAGCGCCATGAGATCGGCACGGTACGCACCGAGCGTGTTCTTCGAAAGGCCCCGCTCCATCCAGATGGCGTCGAGGAACTTGTCGATCATCGTCTCGGAATCCGCACTCACAGCGGCTTCGTCGGTCGATTTGCGCGCGGGGCTGTAGCTCATCTTGCGTATCTTGCTCGCTGCTCGCCGGGTGCGGCCCTGTCCGGACCGGAGAGCGAGTATGTCCGGCTGCCCGCCGGGCGGGCGTGACCGCTGTCACAGATTCCCCGAAGCATTAACATAACGTGACCGGGTTCACATTCTGCAACGCGAACCCGCTACGCTGAGGGAACATGGCCAGACTGAACCGACTTCTGCGCGAGGCGTGGCATGCACTCTACGGCCTGTGGTTCGCCGCGGTGTTCCTCGTCTGCGTCCCGGTCGCGCTGCTGCTGGTCAGCGTGCTGCCGGGGCTCGGGCGGCGCCGGGCCGCGGCGCGGGGGGCCGCGCGCTGCCTGTTCCTGGCCACCGGCATGGGCCCGGCGCTCGAGCACGGCCCCCGCCTGCCGGGGCGTCCCTGCGTGGTCGTGGCCAACCATGCCAGCTACCTGGACGGCATCCTCCTGTGCGCGGCGCTGCCGCCCCGTTTCGCCTTCGTCATCAAGAGCGAGATGCGCAGCGTGCCGCTGGCGCATTTCCTGTTGCGCCGCATCGGCGTGCAGTTCGTGGAGCGCTTCCACCACGGCCGCAGCGCGCGCGATGCCCGCACCATCCTGCGCCGAGCCCACGTCGGCGAGTCGCTGGCGTTTTTCCCGGAGGGTACGTTTCACGACGAGCCCGGCCTGCGCCGGTTCCGGGGCGGGGCCTTCGCCGTCGCGGTCAAGGCCGGCGCGCCCCTGGTACCGGCCGTCATCCACGGCTCCCGCCACGCGCTGCCCGCGAGCCGGCTGCTTCCCCGCCCCAACCGTCTGCGCGTCACGCTGCTGGAGTCGATAGAGAGCGCCGGCCAGGCGCCCGCCGCACTCGCCGCGCTGTCGCGGGCGCGCATCCTGGAACACCTGGAAGAGCCGGACCTGCATCCGGAGACGGAGACACCGTTACCTCTGGCCGGCGAACGGCTGGAGACGGAATCCTGAGAGAACGCTGAGAGGATCCCGGCCGATCCCCGGAAGGGACGCTCAGCCGGAGGCCAGCCGGGCTGCCTCCACGGCCTGCCGGTCGCGGACGAAGGCGATCCAGGCGGCCGCATTCTGGCGCTCTTTCGCGTCGCCGGTTTCGCGCACCCGGTCGAAGGCCTCCAGCGCCTCGCCGAGGCGGTCGAGTTCGGTGTACGCCATGCCCATCAGCAGCCAGGCCCGGGCGGGCGCCTCGGTGCCGGCATCCAGTGCCTGCCGGGTCGCCGCGATCACATCCTCCCAGCGTGCCTGCTCGTTCAGGATGCTCGCCTTGTCCATGTAGTACCTGGGGTCCCCGGTGACCCGTCCGAGCTGGTCGATCACCGCCACGGCGCGGTCGTATTCCTTGGCCGAGGTCCAGGCCGAGCGCAGGAGGTTCAGGTTGTCGACGTCACGCTCGACGCGTCCCTCCTCGATGCCGCGCTGGAGGATCCGGCCGCCCACATAGGGGTTGTCCAGGTACAGGTTCAGCCGCACGAGGTTCAGGATCTTGGCGCCGTCGGTGATCAGCCCCCGGTTGTAGGCGGCCATCATGGTGGCCAGCGCCAGCTGGTCCTCCTTCAGCTCCATATAGACGCCGGAGAGGGTGTCCCAGTAACGGCGCTTGTCCGGCCACCGCCGGATCAGCGTGCGCAGCACGTCGGCGGCCGCGCGGTAGTCCTCTTGCTCCATGTGAATCGCCAGCTCCAACTGGTACCAGGACTCCTTCGGCTCGTCCGCGGTCTCGATGGCCAGCTGCACGCAGGGCAGCGCCTCTCCGTAGCGCTCCAGCTCGGCGAAGCTGCCGGCCACGAGGATGTAGGCGCCGGCGTCCGGCTCCTCGGCATAGCGGAACCAGGTGCGCATGGTTTCGATGGCGTCCTCGTAGCGCCCCTCGGACTGGTACAGGCCGGCCAGCGAGTAGAGCATGCCCTGCTGGGCCTGGGTACTGAGTGCGTCCTCGGCCAGGCTGCGCTCGAAATAGTCGATGGCCTCGCCGAACTGTCCCCGGGCCGAGTAGATGAAGCCGTAGGTCTGCCACATGAGCGCCTTCTCGTAGTCGTTCAGGCGCATGTTCTCCATCTTGCCGATCTCGGTGAGGGCCTCGTCGTAGCTGTCCTCGCCCATCATCTCGTGGATCTTGGACAGCCGCTTGTAGGCGAGCTCGCCCATGGTGCTGCCCGGGTCCTCGCGCTCCACCGCGGTGGTGTCGAGGCAGATCCTGCCCTGGGCCAGGGCCGGAGCGGGGGCCAGCGCGAGCAGGGCGGCCGTTGCGGCCGTTGCGGCCGTTGCCGCCATGGCTGCCATGGCTGCCAGCGCGGCCACTGCACGTGCCGTCATGCCTGCCGGTGAACCCGCCGGTCCGCTCACGTCGCCTCGTCGATGTTGAAGTCGATACGCTGGGTGGCCCGGCGTTTCACCGGCTGGCCGTCGACGATGCGGGGCTTGAACTTCCACTTGTAGATCGCACGCAGCGCGTTGCGCTCGAACATGCGCCGCGGCTCCGCATCGACCACCTCCGGGTCCGACACCGTGCCGTCTTCGTCGATGGTGAACTCGATCAGCACCCAGCCGCTGATACCCTCGATGAGCGCCTCCCGCGGCCACTGGGGCTCGATACGCACGATGGGGATGACATCGCCCTCCGCGCCCGGGTCGCCGGCGCTCCACTGGCCGAGGTAGGGCCCGCCGCCGGCGCTCGCCGGCATGTTGATGCGGGGGGTCTCCATGCGCGGCAGGTCCGGCCGCGGCTTGTCCCGGGACGGCTGGCTCAGTTTCGGCGGCGGCGGCGGCTCCTTCGGCTTCTCCGGTTCCGGCGGCGGCTTGCGCTCCTTGACGTTCTCGATCTCGTCCTGCTGCACGCGGACGAAGTCCAGCGACAGCCGGTCGTCGTCGTCCTTGCGGATGTCGGGGGCGCCGGAGATGAGCTGGTGCATCAGGAGGAACAGGCCGAGTGCCACCAGGACGCCGGCACCGAGGGAGACCAGGAACCTCATGTCCCGTTTCCCCCGCTACGCAGTGGCTGGCGTGTGCGCATCATCCTCAAGTGCCCTCCGGTTCGGCGGCCACCGAAATATCGATCACGCCCCCGAGTCTCACCTGATCCATGATGTCGATCAAGGTGCCGGTGGGCGACTCCTCGTCGGCAATGATTATCGCGGAGCTCTCCGGGTTCTCGGTGAGCGCGTCCTCCACCATCTGGCGGACCTGGTTCAGCTCCACCTCGCGCTTGTTCATCCAGATGTCGCCCGTCTCGTCCACGCCGATGAGGATGTTGCCGCGCGGGCGGGCCTCCGCCGTCTCCGCCTCCGGCCGCGTGGGGTCGATGCCCGTTTCCTTCACGAAGGAGGTGGTGACGATGAAAAAGATCAGCATGATGAACACGATGTCGAGCATCGGCGTGATGTTGATCTCGGTCTCTTCCTCGGGCGTCGAGTGCTTGCGGGCCATGGGCTTCCTCCCGGTCAGTCGGCGAGCGCCGCCAGTGACACCTTGCTGGCGCCCGCCACCCGCGCCTGGTCCACCACGCGCACCAGGATGCCGGCGTCCGCGTTGCGGTCCGCCGCGATCACCACCGCGGCGTCCGGGTCCACCGCGAGGCCGCTCTCGATGTTGGCCCGCACGGCGCGGATGTCCGTGGGCCGACCCTTGATGGAGATCTGGCCCGTGTCGCTGATACGGATGGCGATCACCTCCGAGAGTTTCTGGTCCTCCGGCGGCTCGTTGGACGGGCGGTTCAGGTCGACGCCGAACTCCTTCACGAAGGAGGTGGTGACGATGAAGAAGATCAGCATGATGAACACGATGTCGAGCATCGGCGTGATGTTGATCTCCGCCTCCTCGTCGTGTCGTTTCAGCCTTCTGCGCATCGTCTGCTCCGCCGACCGCTCACTGGCGTACCAGCATCTCCTCGAATCGCTGGACTTCCTTGCCGGCCCGGCGTTCGAGGTAGGTGGCCAGATACAGTCCGGACAGGGCCGCGACCAGGCCCGACATCGTCGGGATGGTGGCGGCCGAGACGCCGCCGGCCATGAGTCGTGCGTTGCCGGTGCCGGCGAAGGCCATCACGTCGAACACCAGAATCATGCCCGTCACCGTGCCCAGCAGCCCCAGCAGCGGCAGAATGGCCATCAGCGTCTTGATCATCAGGATGTAGCGGTGGCTCTCCACCGAGATCTCCGAGATCAGCTGGTCGCGGATGCGCCGTGCGAACCAGGAACTCGTGTCGTCGCGCTGCTCCCACTCCTCCACGGCCCGCCGCTCCAGCCCCGGCAGCACCCAGCGGAAGAACCAAAATCGCTCGATGATCAGCGTCCACATCAGCGTGGTAACGGCGAGGATGGCCCAGAGCACGTCGCCGCCGGCCTCGAAGAAGCTGCGGATGGCGATGAAGGCGGACTCGAGCAGATACATCCGGCCGTCCCGCTACACGCCCCTTTCGGAGTGGCGGGCGATCATGCCTGCGCTCTGCTCCTCCAGCACCTCCACCATCGAACGGCTGCGCGCGGCGACCAGGCTGTGCAGGAAGACGAGCGGGATGGCCACGACCAGACCGAGTACCGTGGTCACCAGCGCCTGGGAGATGCCGCCGGCCATCAGCTTGGGATCGCCGGTGCCGAACAGCGTGATGGCCTGGAAGGTGCGAATCATGCCCACCACCGTGCCGAGCAGGCCGAGCAGCGGCGCCACCGCAGCAATCACCTTGATCCAGCCCTGGCCCTGCTCCAGCCGGGGCGTCTCGCGCAGGATGGCCTCGTCGAGCTTCAGCTCCAGGGTCTCGGTATCGATGTGCCTGTTGTCCTCGAACACCTTCAGGATGCGGCCGAGCGGGTTACCCTCGGAGGCGCTGTCGCGCTTGAGCTGGGACCTGAGCCTGCGTCCGGTGACCAGCAGCGCCAGCAGCCGCCAAAGCGCGATCAGCAGACCGATGCAGCCGATGGCGATGATGGTATAGCCCACGGTGCCGCCCTGGTTGATGCGTTCACCGAGGCTCGGCGACTGCACCACCAGGCTGAGCAGGGCGCCGCGGCTGGGATCCACGGCCATCCGGGCATTGCCTTGCTGCGCGGTGTAGAGATTCTCGGCCAGGCTGCGGAAACGGTCGTCCGGCTGGCGGGCCAGCTCCTGCAGCTCGTCGGCGGCCGGGTCGTACTGCAGGAAACGGTCGCCGGTGATGACGTTGAACAGACCCACGCGCACGACGTCTGCGCTCTCCTCCTGCCCCGCCGCGTTGCGGATGGTGGCGGGGAAGCGGTCGACGTCGCCCGAACCGGCCATCTCCTCCAGGATGAGCACCTGCAGCGCCCTGAGATCGGCGATGGAGGGCAGGCCGCGGGCGGAGGCGAGCCGGGTCGCGACCGCACCCCGGTCCGGGAACTCGGCCGTGATGAGGGAAGTGTCCACCACGCCGTTCACCTCGCCGGCGGTCTGGCGCACGACGCCGAACAGCTCGCCCATGTCGCCCACCCGGATGCGCAGCGTCTCGTTCAGCTCCTCGAGCTGGCGCTCGTTCTCGTCGAACTGCGTCTTCAGACGCTCGCTGCGGCGCTGCTCCTCCGCCAGCGCCCGCTTCGCGCTCTCCAGCAAAGCCTGCTGCTGGTTGCGCTTCTCCAGGAATTCCTGTTCCCGGCGACGGTTCTCTTCACTGAGCCGCTGCCCCTGCTCGCGGACGGTCTGCAGCAGCTCGTTCATGTCCCGGGGACCATCCTGGGCGGCGACGCCGCCTGCGCCCGTCGCCAGGGCCAGTCCCAGGGTCAGTCTCAGGGCCGGCCCCAGGATGCGGGCCGCCTTGCTGATCGATGCACTCATCAGTCCTGCTCCGGGGCTGGCACGGGCAGCGTCAGCAGCTGCGGCGCGGCCTGTTTCCTGGCAATGGCGATGCCGTCGGTGATGGGGCGCCGGTACGAGGAGTCGAGCTCCTCCCACTGGCGGGTCTGCTTGTTCCAGAAGCCGGTGCGCGAGCGATCGGCGGTCTGGTAGGCGAGCAGGATGCGGCCGACGCGCAGGAACGTCACTCGGGTATCCACGCCGTCGATCTCTATGCTGCCGGTATAGGCCTCGATGTTGCGGCCGAAGCGGGCCTCCTCCTTGTACGCCTCCATGATCTGGCGGTACTTCTCCGAGACCGTCAGATCCGAGCGCTGCATGTTGTCCTCCAGACGAGTGACCCGGTCCATGCGCTCGCGCCGCTGGAACGGCATGTCCAGTTCGATGAAGGCGCGCAGGTCGGAGATCATCTCCAGCATCAGGGGCACGATGCCCTGCTCCACGTCGCCGAACTCCTCGAGCTGACGGGTGATGGAGGCCTTCTCCTCTTCCTGGTCCTCGACCAGTTGCTGCAGGTTGTCGTTGTAGATCCGGATGCGGTCGAGCTGCTGGGTGGTCACTCGATATTCACCGAGCAGTTCGGAGGTCTGGTCGGCCAGCTGGCTGATACGCACCTGGGAGCGCTGGGCGGAGCGGTTCACTTCGGACTGCTCGCTGAGCACCTGCCCGAGGGTGGTCTGGGCGCCGGCGGGCGCCGCCAGCACGAGCACGGCCAGCAGCGCCGCCGGGAATCGGCTCAAGCGGACGAACCGCAATCGCGGAAGTCGAACCATTCTGAGAATTCCTTGGATTCCGAGATGTCCCGGGCGCGCCCTCTCGCGCCCGGGGATCGCCGGAACCTAGCAGAATGGCGGCGCAAAAAAAAGCGCGCCGACGGCGGCGCAAAAGCCCTCCGCCGGCCACGGTGGCGCGCCCCCGGACAGATCGTTTCGGCTGCAACCGATATCGCCGGAGCCTATAATCACAGGCTCACGGATAACTCCGGTGCACTCCCGCGGACACTGCGGCCGGGGTCCTGTCGCCGTACGTTTCCAGGAGGGGGCTATGGAACTGTTCGACACCATGAGCGAACGCGGCCACGAGCAGGTCGTGTTCTTCCAGGATCGGTCGACCGGCCTTCGGGCGATCGTCGCGATCCATTCCACCGTGCTCGGCCCGGCGCTGGGCGGGCTGCGCATGTGGCCCTACGTCAACGAGGAGGAGGCGCTGCGCGACGTGCTGAGGTTGTCCCGGGGCATGACCTACAAGGCCGCCGTCTCGGGGCTGAACCTCGGCGGCGGCAAGGCCGTCGTGATCGGCGACCCGGAGCAGGACAAGAGCGAGGCGCTGTTCCGCATGCTGGGGCGCTTCATCGGTTCGCTGTACAACCGCTACATCACCGCCGAGGATGTGGGCACCACCGTCGACGACATGGACTACATCTTCCAGGAGACCGACCGGGTGGTCGGCGTCCACGAGGTGCACGGAGGCAGCGGCGACCCCTCTCCGTTCACCGCACTCGGCACCCTGAAGGGCATCGAGGCCTGCGTCGAGCGCAAGTTCGGCCACGTCGATCTCGGCAGACTCGCCTTCGGCGTGCAGGGCGTCGGCCACGTCGGCCGCCACCTCGTGCACCTGCTGCGCCAGCGCGGCGCCCGGGTGACCGTCACCGACATCAACGACGAGCGCGTGCAGTCCGTGGTGGACGAATACGGCGCGGCCGCGGTGCCGATGCAGAACATCTACGAGCAGGAGATGGACGTATTCGTGCCCTGCGCGCTCGGCGGCGTCATCAACGAGGACACGGTACCCCGGCTCAAATGCGGCATCGTCGCCGGCAGCGCCAATAACCAGCTGGAGTCGGAGGCCTGGGGCACGGCGCTCGAGGAGCGGGGCATCCTGTATGCGCCGGATTACGCGATCAACGCGGGCGGCCTCATCAACGTGGCCATCGAACTGCAGGGTTATGACAAGGAACGGGCTCACCGGCAGGTCTCGCTCATCTACAATAACCTCGGTCGGATATTCGACATCGCCGAGCGCGATGGCATACCGAGCTGGCAGGCGGCCGACCGCATGGCCGAGGAACGCATCGCCGCGGTGGGCCGCACCAAGCTGCCCTATACCCGGCGCTTCAAGGACCGGCTCTCGGGCCGGGTCCATCACACGACCACCACCCACTGACACCGGAGCACGCCGAGCCCCATGATCAACACCCGCATCAGTGAAGACATCGACCTGCTGCGCGAGACCGTGCGCCGCTTCGCCGATGAGGAGATCGCGCCACGGGCCGCCGAGATCGACGCGAGCAACGAGTTCCCCGCCGACCTCTGGCCGAAGCTGGGCGAGCTGGGGCTGCACGGCATCACCGTCCCGGAGGAGCACGGCGGCACGGGTCTCGGCTACCTTGCCCACGTGGTCGCCATGGAGGAGATCTCCCGGGCGTCGGCCTCGGTGGGGCTGTCCTACGGCGCCCATTCCAACCTCTGCCTGAACAACCTTTACCTGAACGGCACCGAAGACCAGCGCGAGCGTTTCCTGCCGGGACTGGTGAGCGGCGAGCTGCTCGGCGCACTCGCCATGTCCGAGCCGGGCGCGGGCTCCGACGTGGTCGGCTCGATGAGCTGCCGCGCGGAGCGCCAGGCCGACGGCAGCTGGATCGCCAACGGCTCGAAGATGTGGATCACCAACGGACCCCGTGCCGACGTGGTCCTCACCTACATGCGCACCGCGCCCAAGGAGGAGGGCTCCCGCTCGGTGACCGCCTTCCTGATCGAAAAGGACATGCCGGGTTTCCGCACGGCGCAGAAGCTGGACAAGCTCGGCATGCGCGGCTCGGACACCTGCGAACTCGTCTTCGAGGACTGCCGCATCCCGGCGGAGAACGTGCTCGGCGAGGTCAACCGGGGCGTCTACATCCTGATGCGCGGGCTCGACTCCGAGCGGCTGGTGCTCTCCGGCGGACCCATCGGCATCATGCAGGCCTGTCTCGATGCCGTGATGCCCTACCTGCGCGAGCGCAAGCAGTTCGGCCGGCCCATCGGCAGCTTCGGCATGATGCAGGGCAAGCTCGCCGACATGTACACGGCGCTGCAGACCGCCCGGGCCTTCACCTACCGCACCGCGGCCCAGTTCGACCAGGGCCTGCCCACCCGCCAGGATGCCGCGGCCTGTCTCCTGCATGCCTCCCGGGAGGCCGTGACGGTGGCGCTGGAGGCCATCCAGAGCCTGGGCGGCAACGGCTACATCAACGAGTACCCGGTCGCCCGCCTGCTGCGCGACGCCAAGCTCTATGAGATCGGCGCGGGCACCACCGAGATCCGCCGCATGCTCATAGGCCGGGAACTCCTCGCCGCCGACTAGCGGGGGCCGGCGGCGCTACAATGACGCCCGGCAGCATCGGCTGGACACACGCCGCGGACGGCACCACCATCGCGGGAGCCGCCCGCCCGGGAAGAACGGAGAAGACATAGACATGAGCCAGGACAACATCGTCATCGTCGCCGCCCGACGCACCCCCATCGGCGCCTTCCAGGGCGCGCTCGCCCCGGCCCAGGCGCCGGAACTCTCGGCCGCGGCCAGCCGGGCCGCGCTGGAGGACTGTGGCCTGGACCCGGCGGATATCAGCGAGGTGCTGCTGGGCTGCGTGCTGCCCGCCGGCATCGGCCAGGCCCCGGCGCGCCAGGCGGCGCTGGCCGCCGGCCTGCCGGAATCGGTGGGCTGCACCACCGTTAACAAGGTGTGCGGCTCCGGAATGAAGACCGTGATGCTCGGCGCCGACCTCATCCGGGCCGGCTCCGCAGAGCTCGTCATGGCCGGCGGCATGGAATCCATGACCAATGCACCCTACCTCATGCCGAAGGCCCGCTCCGGCTATCGCATGGGCCACCAGCAGGTGCTCGACCACATGTTCTTCGACGGCCTGCAGAACCCCTACGACGGCAACATGATGGGTCATTTCGCCGAGGAGACGGCGAGGAAATACGGCTTCAGCCGGGACGACCAGGACGCCTTCGCCATCGCCTCGGTGGAACGCGCACGGGCGGCGGCCGACAGCGGTGCCTTCGACGCCGAGATCGCGCCGGTTGCGGTGAAGACCCGCAAGGCCGAGGCCACCATTACCACGGACGAGGAACCCGGCCGCGCCGAAGTCTCGAAGATCCCGGACCTGCGGCCGGCCTTCGCGAAGGACGGCACGGTGACCGCGGCGAGCTCCTCCTCCATCTCCGACGGGGCGGCCACTCTCTTGCTCATGAGCGCCGCCGAGGCGGAGCGCCGCGGCATGCAGCCGCTGGCCCGCATCGCCGGCCACAGCGGCTATGCCCAGGACCCCGCCTGGTTCACCACCTCGCCGGTATACGCCATCCGCGCGCTGCAGGACGAGCTCGGCTGGTCGCCCGACGACGTGGACCTGTACGAGATCAACGAGGCCTTCGCCTGCGTCACGATGGCCGCCATGCACGACGTGGGCATCGCCCACGAGCAGGTCAACATCAACGGCGGCGCCTGCGCCCTGGGTCATCCCATCGGCGCCTCCGGCGCGCGCATCCTGGTCACGCTGCTGCACGCACTCGGCAAACGCGGCGGCGGGCGCGGCATCGCCTCGCTGTGCATCGGCGGCGGCGAGGCGGTGGCCATCGGTATCGAGACGGTCTGATCCGGTGCCCGTCCTGAAGAGCCATCTGGACCCCGCGGATGGCAGCGTCGCGAAGAACGCGCGCCACATGCAGGGGCTGGTCGACGAGCTGCGCGGCAAGCTGACGGCCACCGCGCTAGGCGGCAGCGAGCGCGCCCGTGCGAAGCACGTCGAGCGGGGCAAGCTGCTCGTGCGCGAGCGCATCGACGCCCTGCTCGACCGGGGCAGTCCGTTCCTGGAACTCTCACCGCTGGCCGCCGACGGCCTCTACGACGGCGCGGCACCCGCCGCCGGCATCGTCACCGGCATCGGCCGCGTGCATGGCCGCGAGGTCATGGTGGTGGCGAACGACGCCACGGTGAAGGGCGGCACCTACTTCCCGATGACGGTGAAGAAGCACCTCCGGGCCCAGGAGGTGGCGCTGGAGAACCACTTGCCCTGCGTCTATCTGGTCGACTCCGGCGGCGCCTTCCTGCCGCGCCAGGACGAGGTCTTTCCGGACCGGGACCACTTCGGCCGCATCTTCTACAACCAGGCGAGCCTCTCCGCGGCGGGCATCCCCCAGCTGGCGGTGGTGATGGGCTCGTGCACCGCCGGCGGCGCCTACGTGCCGGCGATGAGCGACGAGGCCATCATCGTGCGCAATCAGGGCACCATCTTCCTCGGCGGTCCACCGCTGGTGAAGGCCGCCACCGGCGAAGTGGTCGACGCCGAGGACCTGGGCGGCGGCGAGGTGCACAGCCGGGTCTCCGGCGTCACCGACTACCTGGCCGAGGACGACAACCACGCACTCGCCATCGCCCGGGACTGCATCGCCCGGCTGGCGCCCGCCCGCGCCACGGCACCGCCCCGTGCCCCGGCGCCGCCGCTGCTGGATCCGGCCGAACTCTACGGGGTGGTGCCGGCGGACCTGAAGCAGCCCTACGACGTGCGCGAGATCATCGGGCGCATCGTCGACCGCTCCGAGCTGCAGGAGTTCAAGCCGCTGTACGGCAAGACGCTCGTCTGCGGCTTCGCCGATATCCATGGCTACCCGGTCGGCATCATCGCCAATAACGGCATCCTGTTCTCGGAATCCGCTCTGAAGGCCACCCACTTCATCGAACTGTGCAACCGCCGGCGCATCCCGCTGGTGTTCCTGCAGAACATCACCGGCTTCATGGTCGGGCGCAAGTACGAGAACGCCGGCATCGCCAAGGACGGCGCGAAGATGGTGAACGCCGTGGCCACCGCCACCGTGCCGAAACTCACCGTGGTCATCGGCGGCAGCTACGGCGCCGGCAACTACGCCATGTGCGGCCGGGCCTATGGCGGGCGATTCCTGTGGATGTGGCCCAACGCCCGCATCTCGGTCATGGGCGGCGACCAGGCCGCCAGCGTACTCGCCACCGTGCGGCGGGACGGTGCGGAGGCCCGCGGCGAGGAATGGCCGGAAGCGGACGAGGCCGACTTCCGCGACTCCATCCGGCGCCAGTACGAGGACCAGGGCAACCCCTACTACGCGACCGCCAGGCTGTGGGACGACGGCATCATCGACCCGCTGGACACCCGCCGGGTGCTGGCCCTCGGCCTCGCGGTGGCGGCGGGCGCGCCCGACCCGGGCGAAGGCCGCTACGGCATCTTCCGGATGTAGTCGGGGCAGGCCGTGTTCCAGCGCATCCTGATTGCCAACCGCGGCGAGATCGCCTGCCGCATCATCGAGACCTGCCGCCGGCTGGGCATCGCCACCGTCGCGGTCTATTCCGAGGCCGACAGCCGTGCGCGTCACGTGCGCATGGCCGACGCCTGCCTGCCCATCGGCCCGGCGCCGGCCGCCGGCTCCTACCTGGACGGCGAGCGCATCGTCCGCGCCGCGCTGGATGCCGGCGCCGAGGCCGTGCACCCCGGCTACGGCTTTCTGGCCGAGAACGCGGAGTTCGCCGCCGCCGTGCGGCAGGCCGGCCTGGTCTTCATCGGCCCGGAGACGGACACCATCCGCAGCATGGGTTCCAAGCGTGCCGCCAAGGAGATCATGGACGCCGCGGGCGTGCCGGTCATCCCCGGCGTCTCGGGCGTCGACAGCGTCGCGGAACTGCGCCGCGCGGCCGGGGGACTCGGCCTGCCCCTGCTGCTGAAACCGTCGGCGGGCGGCGGCGGCAAGGGCATGCGGGTCGTGCGCGACCTCGCCGGGCTAGAGGAAGCGTGGACCGCGGCCCGGCGGGAGGCGCAGGCGGCCTTCGGCGACGACGAGATCATCCTGGAGAAGTTCATCGATCGTCCGCGCCATATCGAGGTGCAAATCTTCGGCGACAGCCACGGCAACCTGGTGCACCTGTACGAACGCGAGTGCTCCATGCAGCGGCGCCAGCAGAAAATTCTGGAGGAGTCGCCGGCGCCCGGGCTCACGCGCAACCAGCGCGATGCGCTGCACGGCGCGGCGCTGGCCGCCGGCCGGGCCGTGGCCTACGTCAATGCGGGCACCGTGGAGTTCATGCTGGACGAGCGCGGCCAGTTCCACTTCCTGGAGATGAATACCCGGCTGCAGGTGGAGCACCCGGTGACGGAACTGACCACCGGGCCGGACCTGGTGGAATGGCAGCTCCGGGTGGCCAGCGGCGAGCCGCTGCCCGCCGCGCAGGGCGAGATCGCCAGCCGGGGCCACGCCATCGAGGCGCGCATCTACGCCGAGG
>CAZRSA010000050.1:0-18985 GCA_964602525.1 uncultured Woeseiaceae bacterium | reverse complement strand
TCGGCATTCTCGTCGGCGGGGTCCCCGAGGGGATCGGGCGTGTGACCTGCCGGCCGGCGGCCGGCTTGACCCTCCCCGTCACGCACCTGCGACGATGGATGATCCGGGAGACACCGGAAGGGCTCCATCTGTATTTGTACTTACTAATATACGTCCGTCGCAGTAGTGTCTTGAAAGGCCCGCCGTCAGGGTTCTAAATGGGAGCCCTGGACAGGAGGGGAGACGCCAATGGGACTGCGGAACCGGTTGCTGGTGCTGGTCGATCCGGGCGACGAGCGGCACGAGGCGCTCGAGCGGGCGCGCTGGCTGGCGGGTCGGCTGGAGGCGCCCGTGGATCTCAGGGCGTACTACCAGGCCGTGCCGGGCCTGGGCGAGCAGTTCATCGACTCGCGGGTGCTCGAGATGGCGGTGGAGCAGATGCGCCGGGAGAAGCTCGAGTTCCTTGAGGAGCTGGCGCGACCCCTGCGCGCCGCCGGGTTGACGGTGACCACCGACGCCGTGGCGGGCAGTCCCGTGTTCGAATCCATCCTCGCCGACGTCATCCGCCTGCAGCCCCGGCTGCTGCTGAAAGGCACCGATCACCACGTGCCGCTCAGCCGCACGCTCTTCTCCGAGACGGACTGGCAGCTCATGCGTACCTGTCCGGTGCCGGTGCTGATGGTGCGCCGTGAGCACGAGATGCCTGCACGTCCCGTCATCGTCGCCGCCGTCGATCCCCTGCACGAACACGACAAGCCCGCCGCGCTGGACGACCGCATCCTCGTGACCGCGGCCGATCTCGCCCGCGTGACCGGCGCGCGGCTGGAGGTCGTGCACTGCTACGACGTGACCCCGCTGGTCACCGGCATGTCGGCGAGCCCGATGCTGCCGGCGCCGCTGCAGACCGAGGAGCTGGCGGAGAGCCTGGAGGCCCACCATCGGCGGGCGCTGGATGACCTGGTAGCCGGCCGCGGCCTGCCCGAGGACGCGGTTCATCTGCTGGAGGGAGCGCCCCGCTGGCGGCTGCCGGATTTCTGCGACGAGGCGGGAGCGGACATCGTGGTGATGGGCGCGGTGTCCCGGTCTGCGCTGGAACGGGTATTCATCGGCGCGCTGGCCGAGAAGGTGCTGGATCGCCTGCCCTGCGACCTGCTGATCGTGAAGCCGGAAGGATTCGTCTGCCCCGAGATCGCCGAGCTGACGAATCGGTCGGACGACACGCGGGAGGGGCTCGAATAGGAGGCGCTTCAGCCCCCCAGATCCAGATCCATTGCAACCCGATCGGGCCTGAAGACCCTCCTGCCAGTTGGCCGAGCCGTAAGTTCAGGGGTGGAAAAAGCCGGGGGCCTCTTGCGAGGCCCCCATTCGGTTTCGCTGAGGGAGAGAGATCAGCTAACCGGATTCTTCGCGACGGCCGTGGCCGTCCTGCTGGCGATAATGAGACACTGCGGACCAGTATTGAGTCTACTGTGGCTTACCACTAGTCGCATTACGCGAACTCGCAGCCGTCCGGCGACCTCAGCGGCGGGCGCTCTCCCGGGCGCCGGCACAGCGCAGGCAGTACTGGGCATGCGGGTAGGCCTGCAGCCTGGCTGGTTCGATGGGCTCGTCGCAGTCCACGCAGAGTCCGTAGGTGCCATCCTCGATCCGGTGCAGCGCCTTGCGGATAAGTGTGAGTTCGCGGCGCGCCTCGTTGCCGAGCGCGTCGAGCACCTCCGCGTTCTCCATCTCCGTGGCCCTCTCGGAGGAGTCCGGATGGAAGCCGGAGAGCCGGTTCTCCTTGATGCGATCGAGCCGGGTCTGCAGCAGGTGTTCCTTTTCTCTCAGCGTCTCCCGCGCTGCCGCTATCTGCTCGTCGCTCAGCATTTCGCCTGGCGAGTTCATGACGGTCCCCGGATAGACAATCGAGCGAGTTTTTGTCTCGCGCCCCGACTGGTCAACTTATCGGCAGCGCCGTGCTCCTGGTAATGCGTATTCCTACCTAGAATCGCGATAGACAGGGTCGACCACCTCCTCCTCGGACGGATTGTCCGGACCGGCAGGATCCAGGTGCACGGTGACGTCCACCGGAGCGAACTTCTCCTCGAGGCGACGCCGCAGCCGGTCGCCCGCGGCGTGCGCGGTGGCGAGGTCGGTGGTGCCCGGCAGCTCGAGGTGCAGCTGAACGATGCGCCTCGTCCCGGAGCGCCGGGTGCGCAGGCCGTGCACGCCGCTAACCCCCGCGGCGGCGCGGGCGAGCTCCAGGATGTGCTCGCGTTCCGGGGCGGGCAGTTCCCGGTCCATGAGTACCTGCACCGCCTCGCGGGCAACGGACAAGGCGCTCCAGGCGATCATCAGGCTGATGACCAGGGCGATCGCGCCGTCGGCGCGCAGCCAGCCGAGTTCCGCGAGTACGATCGCGAAGATCACGCCCACGTTGGCGAGCCAGTCGGATAGGTAATGCAGCGAGTCGGCCTGGATCACCAGCGAGCCCGTGCGCCGGATGACCCGGCGCTGGTAGGCGATGAGCAGTCCGGTGGCAAGGATGCTGAAGACCATGACCCCCAGTCCCACGCCGGCCAGAGCGATCTCCTGCGGCTCGATGAGGCGCGCGACCGCGTAGGCGCCCGTGCCGATGGCCGAGGCGCCGATGAACAGCGCCTGGCCCAGTCCGGCGAGCGACTCGGCCTTGCCGTGGCCGAAGCGGTGGTCGGTGTCGGCGGGGCGCAGCGCGATGCGCACGGCGGCGAAATTGGCGCCCGAGGAGACGACGTCCAGCGCGGAGTCGACCATGGACGCGAACAGGCTGGCCGAACCGGTGGCGAGCCAGGTCACGAACTTGACTGCCGTCAGCACGAGGGCCGTCAGGACCGAGACGGCACTGGCTCGGCGCAGGAGTCGTTCGTCGTTCACTCGTCGTTTCTTCGTTTACGATGGTATCCGGAAAGACCGTCGCCGCGCGTGTGGGATTGCGCCGCAGCTTAAACTGGCCCGGCGGCGCTGACCAGCAGCGGGCAGATGCTTCGCTGCACGTTGCGGCAGCCGCGCTAGGTATAGCCCGCAGCGTGCTACGCAGCTTGGCGTATTCTAGGCCCGGAGGCGGCAGACTATGCTGACTTCAGGGCCTTCGGTTTACCGTAATGGGCGGAGCTGCCGGGCCGGTCGAAACGTCGTTGAAGGAGTCACCATCATGGCCGAATTCCGCAAACTCCTCGCAGTCATCGACCCGACGAGCGAGCAGCAGCCCGCCATGGAGCGTGCCGCCTGGCTCGCCGGGCAGACGGGCGCCCGGCTGGAGCTGTTCGTCTGCTACTACAATCAGTACCTTTCCGGCGACCGCTTCTTCGACTCCCGCGGCCTGAAAGAGGCCCGGGAAGAGACGCTGGACCATCTGCGTTCGCGGCTGGAGGAGTTCGCCGGCAAGCTGCGCGGCGACGGGCTGGAGGTGACGACGGACGCCGCCTGGGACAATCCGCTGCACGCCGGCATCGTGCGCAAGGCGGTCAGCAGCGGCGCCGACGTCGTCTTCAAGGACACCCATTACCACAAACCCGCGGCCCGCGTGGTCTTCACCAACACGGACTGGAACCTCATCCGCACCTGTCCGATGCCGCTCTGGCTGGTGAAGCCCGGCGGCAACTGGGACGAGGTCCGGTATCTTGCGGCGGTGGACCCGCTGCACGAGCACGAGAAGCCGGCCGCTCTGGACGACCAGATCATCAACACGGCCAAGCGGCTGGCGAACGCCACCGGCGGCGAGGTGCACGCGTTCCACTCCTATGACCCCATCATCGCCGTGGCCGATGCGGCCAACAGCACGTTCGTGCCGGTTACCCTGCCGGTGGAGGAACTGGAGGCGAAGATGCACGAGCGTCATCGTGAACACTTCAACGAGCTGCTGGAGTTTCACGGCCTGAGCGCCGATACGGCCCACCTGGTACCGGGGCGCACCCAGGAAGTGCTGCCGGCGCTCGCCCGTGAAGCGGAGGCTTCGCTGGTGATCATGGGCGCGGTCGCGCGCAACCGGCTGAAACGTATCTTCATCGGCAGCACCGCCGAGCAGGTGATGGACAATCTGCCCTGCGACCTGCTGGTGCTGAAGCCGGCCTGGTTCGAGACGCCCGTGCACGTGGAGAGCGGGCACCGCGGCGACTGAGGCTGCCGCGAGACACACGGTCACAGACGAGGGAGGTGAGTCATGCGCGTCGGCGATATCTGCGTGCGTCGGGTGGTCACGGTGGAACGAAGGACATCCATCCGCGATGCGATCGCGCTGATGCGCGACCAGCACGTGGGCGACGTGGTGGTGGCAGAGCCGCATCCGTCCGGAGAAGTGCCGGTGGGTATACTGACCGATCGGGATATCGTGCTGGAACTGCTGGCCCGGGAAGTCGACCTCGACGCCGTGACCTGCGGCGACGTGATGAGCTACGAGCTGGCGACCGTCGATGCCGAGGACGAGATCCTGGACGCCATCCAGGCCATGCAGTCGCGAGCGGTGAGGCGCCTGCCCGTGCTCGGGCATAACGGCGAGCTGGCCGGCATACTGAGCCTGGACGACCTCGTGGCCGCCCTGTCGGAGGCCATCGGCGGACTGTGGCCGGTTGTCCGCCGCCAGCAACGCGTGGAGAAGGAGCGCCGTCCGGACTGACCGTTCCGGACCGACCGCGCCGCACCGGCCTTCCCGCGCCGCCGCGCCCGGCGTGGGCATCCGTAATCCGAGCGGTTAGAATGCCGCCCTGTTCATAGTCCCTGCGTATACGCGTGGTTCATATCCCCCTACGGCACCCGGCCGCTTTGTCTCCGGCACTCTCACTCCCTGTCTTCGCGGCTGCCGCGCCGGCGCAGGCCGCGGCGGCGTCCGGGCCGGCGCTGAGCGCGTGGCTGCCCTGGCTGGTGGCCGGCGTGGCGATGCTGCTGGCGGGCTGGGTCCTCTGGCGCGGTCGCCAGCGGGGGTTGCTCGCCTCCGTGCGTCTGGAGGACTCCCAGAAGCTCATGCGCTCGGTGGTGGAGACGGCCGCCGAGGCCATCATCACCATGAGCGCCGACGGGCGCATCCGCACCTTCAACCGCGCGGCCGAGGCCATGTTCGGCTACACCCGGGAAGAGATCATCGGCGAGGACGTGAGCACCCTCATGCCGGCGCACCACGCGCAGCGCCACCACCGCTACGTCGCCCGCTACATGGAGACCGGCGAGGCACGCATCATCGGCATCGGCCGCTACGTGGAGGCGCAACGACGGGACGGCACCATCTTCCCGGTACACCTCGCGATCAGCGAGTTCCAGGACGGTGAGACGATCTTCACCGGCATTCTGAGAGACATGACCCAGGTGCGCGAGCTGGAGAGTGCGCTGCGGGACAAGGAGAAGTCGCTCAAGATGGCCCTGCGCGCCGCCAATCTGAATGTCTGGGAGTGGGAGCCGGACACCGACGTCTTTCGCACGCTGGAGGGCGGCTCGGCGGTGCTCCCGGGGCTGGCCACCGGCGAGGCCGTCCAGGCGTCGGCTCTCCGCGACCGGGTGCTGCCGGAGGATCGGCGCCGCATCGAGCGGGTCATCGGGCGGATTCACGAGGCCGAGTCCCAGGCCTTCGAATACCGGGTGAAGCAGGAAGACGGCACGCTGCGCTGGTTCCGCTCGCACACCACCCCGGTCTTCGGAGCGGATCACCGTGTGGAGCGCGTCCTCGGCGTCACCCGTGACATCACCGAATCCAAGGACCGGGAAGCCGAGCTGGCCTCCCAGCGCGAGCGGCTCACCCACGTGGCCCGTCTCAGCACCATGGGGGAGATGGCCGCGGGCATCGCGCACGAGATCAACCAGCCGCTGACCGCGATCACCACCTACGCCGAAGGCAGCAAACGGATGATCACCGCCGGCAACGCGGACACTGCGCAGCTCACCCGCGCGCTCGGCAATATCAGCGATCAGGCATTGCGGGCCGGCGAGGTCATCCGCCGGCTGCGCGCCCTCATTCGCAAGACCGACCAGACCCGCGAGGTGCGCAACATCAACGAACTCATCTCCGAGCTGGAGCCGCTGGTGAGCATCGACGTGCGCGGTAACGACATCCCCGTGATCTACGACTTCGACAAGCCGGAGATCCTGGTGAAGGTGGATCCCGTGCAGATCCAGCAGGTGATGCTGAACGTCCTGCGCAACGCCTTCGACGCCTCGGAGGAACAGCGCTCCGGCGACATCGTCGTGCAGACCCGGCTCTCCGGCGAGGACGAGGTCATGGTCCGCGTGACGGATCACGGCACCGGCATGTCTGAGGAGGTCAAGAACAACGTGAGCAACCCGTTCTTCACCACCAAGAAGAACGGCATGGGCCTGGGCGTGTCCATCTGCATGTCCATCATAAGAAGTCACGGCGGCGAGGTGACCTACGAAGACAACCCAAAGGGCGGTACCATAGTCACTTTGACGCTGCCGACGGTCGAGGGAGGACTCCGCGATGGCGGGAACATCTGAGTCGCAACAGCCTACCGTATTCCTGGTGGATGACGACGAGGCGATACGCGATTCGCTGTCGTTCCTGCTGCAGTCAGTGGGCATACCCTGCGAAACCTTCGCCTCCGCCCGCGACTTCCTGAACGCCTACAACGACGACCGGCCCGGCTGCCTGGTACTGGACGTGCGCATGCCCGGCATGAGCGGGCTGGAGCTGCAGGAAGCGCTCAACGAGCGTCATTCCATCCTGCCCATCATCTTCATCACCGGCCACGGCGACGTACCCATGGCGGTCGAGGCCATGCAGGGCGGTGCCGCCGATTTCCTGCAGAAGCCCTTCCGCGACCAGGACCTGCTCGACCGCATCAACGAGGCGCTGGCGAGAGACGCGGAGAACCGCAGGGCGCTGGAGGAGCACCACGACCTGCAGAAGCGGTGGGACTCGCTCACCAACCGCGAGCAGGAAGTCATGGAGCTGGTGGTTGATGGCAAGCCCAACAAGGTGGTCGCCTACGAGCTCGGTGTCAGCCAGCGCACGATCGAGATCCACCGCGCCCGTGTGATGGAGAAGATGCAGGCGAACTCGCTGGCCCACCTGGTGCGCATGGCCGTCATGCTGCGCGCCGACACGGGCGAGGAATCCGAGCACCACTGAGCCCGTCCCTTCGGCGGCGACGTCCCCCGCTAGGTATAAGCCCGGATGTATAGGGTGGTTTGATTTCCCGATCATGCCACTGTCGCCAAATAGCATTCTTTTCCGAGCTGTGATGATTTCTGGGCACGGCCAAGCCGCCGCGGGGGCGAAAAATCACCAGGGCACAAAGGCATCGTGTGTTGCCGTCGTGGACCCCGACCCGACAGTCCGCGACGGGCTGGACGCGCTGCTGGGCGACCTCGCGAGCGAGATCTGTCATTACGATTCGGCAGAGGAATTCCTGCGAACCACGGGGGAACACATCCCCGACTGCCTCATCACCGAGGTGTGGCTGCCGGGCATATCCGGTGTCGAACTTCTGGAGCACCTGAACGAGGCCGGCCACCACGTGCCGACGATCCTGCTCGCCCGGGACGGCGATGTGGCGATGGCCGTGCGCGGCATACGCGCGGGCGCCGCGGAATATATCGAGAAGCCCTGGGTCGACAGCCGCCTGCGCCAGTCGATCCGCTCCATACTGGCCCGCCACGAGATCCACTGACCGTTACGGCGTCGGGAGCCGCTGCGGGCCGCCGCCGCAACGCGGCCGCAGGGAATGCCAGGGATGAGCGCCGAGCACAGCGAGTATGGCAAACACCGGGACGACGAACCTCGTGACGGCAATGGTCGTGGCGAGGCCATCTTCGCCGCTCGGGGGCTGACCAAGGTCTATCACGTCGGCGAGGTCGAGGTGCATGCCCTGCGCGGAGTGGACGTCGACCTCTACCCGGGCGAGTTCATGGTGCTGCTCGGGGCTTCTGGCAGCGGCAAGTCTACGCTGCTGAATATCCTCGGCGGGCTGGACACGCCCACGGAGGGTACGGTGCGCTTCGACGACATCGACCTCACCGGCGCGAGCGAATCCGGACTCACCGAGTACCGCCGCCACTCCGTCGGCTTCGTGTTCCAGTTCTACAATCTGATACCGAGTCTCACGGCACGGGAGAACGTCTCCATCGTCACGGAGATCGCCCGCAACCCGATGACGCCGGAAGAAGCGCTCGAGATGGTTAACCTCGGACCGCGGATGGATCACTTCCCGGCCCAGTTGTCCGGCGGCGAGCAGCAGCGGGTGGCCATCGCGCGGGCCATCGCCAAGCGGCCCGAGGTGCTGCTCTGCGATGAGCCGACCGGCGCACTCGATTCGAAGACCGGCGTGCACGTGCTCGAGGCGCTGGCGCGGGTGAACGAGGAGTACGGTACCGCCACGGCGGTGATCACCCACAACGCCAGCATCGCCGACATGGCGGATCGCGTGCTGTTCATGAGCGACGGGCAGATCTCCGGCGAGCGCCGTAACGAGGTCCGCAAGCCGCCCTCGGAGATCAGCTGGTAAGCCGATGCGTGCGCTGGCCAGGAAACGCTGGCGGGAACTCTGGCAGATGCGCAGCCAGGCACTCGCCATCGCCATGATCATCGCGAGCGGCGTGGCCACCTACATCATCTCGCTCAGCACCCTCGACTCGCTGACTCTCACCCAGAGCAACTACTATCAGACCTACCGCTTCGCGGAAATGTTCGCCTCGCTAAAGCGCGCGCCGCTGTCGCTGCTGGAGCGCGTGCGCGATGTCGAGGGCGTGCGCCAGGCGGAGGCCCGGGTCAGGGCGCAGATCAACGTGGAGGTGCCCGGCTTCGGCGATCCCGTGACCGGCCTGCTGGTCTCGCTGCCGGAGGACCGGCCGCCGCTGCTGAACCAGCTGCACAGGGTGCGCGGCCGAATGCCGACGTCGGATCGTCCCTGGGAGGTGGTTATCAACGAGGCGTTCGCCGAAGCCCAGGATCTCGCGCCCGGCGACACCATCGTCGGCATCATCAACGGCCGGCGGGAAGACCTCGCCATCGTCGGCGTCGCGCTTTCTCCCGAATTCGTCTACCAGATCCGCCCGGGCGACATCTTCCCGGACTACGAGCGCTACGCCATCATGTGGATGGGCTACCGCGGCCTCAGCGTCGCCTACGACATGGACGGCGCGTTCAATCACCTGGTGCTGACGCTGGAACCGGAGGCTCGCGCCGAGGCGGTGATCGAGCGTCTCGACGTGCTGCTGGAGCCCTACGGCGGCCAGGGCGCCTATACCCGGAAAGACCAGCTCTCCCACCGCTACATCACCCAGGAGATCACGAGCCTGGAGGCCATGGCGAGCATCTTCCCGGTGATCTTCCTGGCCTTCGCCGCCTTCCTGATCAACTTCGTCACCAATCGGCTGATCCGTGCGGAGCGAGACCAGATCGGCGTCCTGAAGGCGTTCGGCTACGACAACCTCACCGTCGGCTGGCATTACGTCAGCGTCATTCTGGTCATCGTGCTCGCCGGTGCGGCCCTCGGCATCGGCTTCGGGGCGTGGGCGGCACGGGCGCTGACCGGCGTCTATATCGAGTTCTTCCGTTTCCCCCGACTCGACTACGTGCTGGCGCCGGACGTGCTCGTCACCGGCGTCCTGGTGACTCTGGGGGCGGGGCTGGCAGGCACCCTGCAGGCCTTCCGCTCCGCGGTGCGCCTGTCCCCGGCCGAGGCGATGCGCCCGGACACGCCGCTGGTGTACCGGCAGAGCCTGGTGGAACGGCTGTTCGGCCACCGCTTCCTCGATCAGCCGAGCCGCATGATCCTGCGCCACATCGGTCGTGCTCCCCTGAAGAGCGGGCTGACCGTGCTCGGGGTGGCGCTGTCCACCGGCCTCGTGATGTCCGGCAATTTCCAGGAAGATGCCATCGACTACATGATGTGGAGTCACTTCAATCTGGCGGCCCGGGAGGACGTCACGGTCACGTTCAACGAACTCGCCGGCAACGAGGCGGAGTACGAGCTGGCCGCGCTGCCCGGCGTGATGCAGGCCGAAGGCATGCGGGCCGTGCCGGTGCGGTTGCGATACGGCAACCGCTCCTACCGGTCCGTGATCCAGGGCTATGAGCCGGATGCCGAGCTGCACCGGCTGGTCGACACCAGGCTGCAGCCGGTGCCGCCGCCGCCGGAGGGGCTGCTGCTCACCCGCTACCTGGGCGAGGAGATCCTCGGGGTGCAGCCGGGGGACCGCATCACGGTGGAGGTGCTGACCGGGCGGCGTCCGGAACTGGCTCTGCCCGTGGCCGGCTTCGTGGAGGAATACATCGGCGTCTCCGGCTACATGGAGCTCGCCTCGCTCAACCGTCTGATGCGCGACGGGCACGTGCTGACGGGCGGCTTCCTTGCGATCGACCCGGCCAACCAGGCGCGTGTCTTCGACGAACTGATGCGCCGGCCCGGCGTCGGCGCGATAGCCCAGCGCACCCAGTCCATCGAGAGTTTCTACGAGTCTTTCGCGGAAACCGTGCTGGTGTTCACGTTCGTCAACACGCTGCTGGCGGCCACCATCGCATTCGGCGCGGTGTACAACAGCGCGCGCATCGCGCTGGCCGAGCGCAGCCGGGAACTCGCCAGCCTGCGCGTGCTCGGATTCACCCGGGCCGAGATTGCCTATATCCTGATCGGCGAGTTGATGCTGCTCGTCATGATCGGCGTCGGTTTCGGCTTCCTGGTGGGCCGTGGCATCTGCGCCCTGTTCGCGGAGGCGATCTCCTCGGATATCTACCGGGTGCCGCTGGTGCTGGAGCCGAGCACCTACGCCTTCGCTGCCGCCGTCGTGCTCGGCTCGGGGCTGGTGTCTTCGGCCGTCGTCAAGCGGCGGCTGGACAAGCTGGACCTGGTGGCGGTACTGAAGACCACGGAGTAAGCCATGGCGAGCCGCAGGAACATCATCATCGGCATCGTCGCCGCCGTCGCGGCGGTGCTCCTGTACCTGGGGTTCCGTCCCCAACCCCTGCCCGTGGAGACCGGTACCGTGAGCCGCGGTCCGCTCAGCGTCACCGTGACCGAGGAGGGCAGGACCCGTATCCGGGAGCGCTACGTCATTACCTCTCCGGTGGCCGGTTTCGCCGAGCGCATCGAGCTCGAGGAGGGCGATACGGTGGCCGCGGGTGCTCCGTTGGTGGCTATCGAACCCGTGGCGCCGGCGGTGCTCGACCGCCGCAGCCGGGCGGAAGCCCGGGCCGGTGTCTCGGCCGCGGAGGCCGCGCTCGAGGCAGCCCGCACCCGGGTGCGCGCGGCGGAGGCCGAGGCTGAGCTGGCCGAGGCGGAACGCGAGCGCATCGAGCGGCTCTACGAGACCAACGCCGTCTCCCGCGCCGAATACGACCGCGTGCTCTCCGCGGGGCGGCGTGCGGCGGCCGGGCTGCGGGCCGCGCGGGCCGAGGCCGAGGTGGCCCGGTACGACCTGCAGGCGGCCCGGGACGTGCTGCGATACTCGGCGGCGGATCCGGACAGCGAGCCGCCGGAGGAGGTGGTGGTGCGCTCGCCGATCGACGGCAGCGTGCTGGGCGTCGTCCACGAGAGCGAGGGCGTGGTGGCCGCCGGCCAGCACCTGCTGACCCTCGGCGATCCGCGCAATCTGGAGGTGGAGGTGGAGCTCCTGTCGGCCGATGCCGTACGGCTGTCGCCGGGCATGCCCGTGCGCTTCCTGCGCTGGGGCGGAGAGGGGGCCCTGCGAGGGGAGGTGCGCGTTGTCGAGCCGTCGGCTTTCACGAAGATCTCCGCCCTCGGTGTCGAGGAACAGCGAGTTATCGTGCTCGTGGACATCCTGTCGCCGCCCGAGCGTTGGTCGCGCCTGGGCGACGGCTACCGGGTGGAGGCGGAGTTCGTCCTGTGGTCCGGCGAAGACGTGCTCCAGGTTCCCTCCAGTGCGGCGTTCCGTCGCGGCGAGCAATGGGCGGTGTTCTTGGTCGAGGAAGACCGGGCCGTCTTCCGCCCCGTCACGATCGGGCGGCGGGGCGAATTCCGCGTGCAGGTGCTGGACGGCCTCGCCGAGGGCGAGACCATCGTGCTCTACCCGGACGATGAGGTGGAGGACGGACGCAGGCTGGACGTCGGCTAGCGCGCGTCCGAACGGTCAGCCGACGCGTCGCAGCCGGTTCTCACGCGCGCCCGACCCCTGCGCGCGCCGGCGGTACTCGCCCGGCGGCACGCCGTACCAGCGCCGGAACGCCCGGCCGAAGTTGGCCGCGTCCTGGTAGCCCAGCCGGTAACCGATATCCGCCACTCCCCAGCGGGTGGTGACGAGGTATTCACGGGCGAGGCTCCGGTGCACCTCGTCCAGGATGCGCCGGTAGGACGTGCCCTCGCGCTTCAGCCGCCGGATCAGCGTGCGGCGCGAGATGTTCAGCCGCTGCGCCACTCGTTCCAGGCCCGGTGACCGCCCGCCCGCGGTAAGGAGGCACTGCCTGACCTCCACCTCCAGGGCGGAACGCTCCGCCACCTGCTGCAGCAGTTCTTCGCAGCGGGCCAGCGAGACCTTGTGCATGGCCTCGTCGTAGAGCAGGCAGGGCGCCGCGAGCCAGGCGGCGGGCAGGGTCGTGGTGTACTGGTCGCCGTGGAAGCGCAGCGCACCGTCGAAGCGGGCCGCGAATTCCGCCCGGAGGCTCTCGCGCCCGGCGGGCAGATGCCAGACGAGACGGGGTCCGATGCGGCCCAGCACGTGGCCGATGACCTGCAGCCCGGCCAGTTGCATGATCTCCATCAGGACGGGACGGAGCGAGCCCAGGTGTTCGCGTTCGTGATAGCGGATCTGCACCGTGTCGCCGGCCGCCCGGATCTCGCCCCAGGCGAACGGGGCGCGGATCTCGCCGAACTTGGTCATGATCTCCAGCGCGTCGCCCAGGGTGGGGGACGTGATAGCGGCGATACCCAGGGGGCCGTGGTGGGCCACGTCCATGCGAGCGGCCATCTCGAGATGCCAGCCCGGCGCCAGGCGCTCGTCCAGCGCCTCCAGCAGCCGTCGCACGGCGGCAAAAGGCACGTAGTGTTCCGTGAGCTCGATCTCCCGTGCCCGGATGCGCGCCGCACGCAGTATGTCCCGCCGGCTGGGTCCGTCCAGGTCGAGTGCGCCGATGAAAGTCCTGATATAGGTGACGGGGAGATGCATAAGATGGCACTTATTAACCAGTGACTGGCATTTCTAGCACTGTTATCGGGCGCCGGTCAAAGCAAAATAGGGACAGAGCGTCGGCGAGACGCCGGCGGATTGGTCAATCCGGGCCCGAGCCCGGTGCCGCAGCAGGGGGAAAACATGAAGACCTTCATCTACACCACGCCGGACGGCGTGGCCGCGGCCTACACCGACCGCAAGCGCACCTGGTGGTCGCTGTCGGTGCTCTGGGCACTATATCCGCTGATCGGCATCGGCCTGCATGCCTGGACCGGCATCGAGGCGATGCTGCTCGTGCCGATATTCACCAGTTACGTCGTAGCACCCGTTATGGACTGGCTGATGGGCGAGGACGAGAGCAACCCGCCGGAGCGCATCGTGCGCGAACTGGAGGACGACCGTTACTACCGGGTGCTGACCTACATAACGGTGCCCATGCACTTCGTCTCCCTGATCGCGGCCGCCTGGTGGGCCGGCACCCAGGACCTGTCCTGGTGGGGCTACCTGGTGCTGGCGATGACGGCAGGCATGGCCAGCGGGCTCGGCATCAACACCGGTCACGAACTCGGCCACAAGAAGTCGAAACTGGAGCGCTGGCTGGCGAAGATCGTGCTGGCGGTGCCCTTCTACGGTCATTTCTGGATCGAGCACAACAAGGGCCATCACCGCGACGTGGCCACGCCCGAGGACCCGGCCAGCGCCCGCATGGGCGAAAGCATCTACAAGTTCGCGCTGCGCGAGATACCCGGCGCGATGAAGCGTGGCTGGCACGAGGAGAAAGTACGGCTCGAGCGCAAGGGCAAATCGGTGTGGAGTCTCGACAACGAGATCCTGCAGTCCTATCTCATCTCGATCGCGCTGCAGGCGGGTCTCATCATCGCCTTCGGCTGGATCATCATCCCGTTCCTCGCCGTCCACAACGTGCTGGCCTGGTGGCAGCTCACCAGCGCCAACTACATCGAGCACTACGGCCTGCTGCGCGAGAAGCAGGAGAACGGCCGCTACGAGCGCTGCCAGCCGCACCATTCCTGGAACTCGAACCACGTGTACTCCAACCTGCTGCTGTTCCACCTGGAGCGCCACTCGGATCACCATGCCCATCCGACCCGCCGCTACCAGTCCCTGCGCCACTTCGAGGACCTGCCCCAGCTGCCGAACGGCTACTTCGGCATGTACCTGATCGCCTACATCCCCCCGCTCTGGTACCGGGTGATGGACAGGCGGGTACTGGCGCTCCCGCACATAGACGGTGACCTCGGCAAGGTGAACATCGACCCGGACCGCAGGGAAGAGATCTGCGCCCGCTACGGCCGGCCCGCTGCGGAGCCCGCGGCGGCATGACGGAGGCGCCCGCCATGGCGCGCTGGGAGTGTCCGGACTGCGGTTACGTCTACGACGAGGCGGCAGGCGACGACCACGAGGGTTATCCGCCCGGCATGAAATTTGAGGATCTGCCCGAGGAGTTCGTGTGTCCGGATTGTGCGGTGCGGTACAAGGAGGATTTCGTCCTGATCGCGGACTGACGCTCTCGTCCCGGCGCTTCGCGGGGTCTATACTGGCTCCCCCAAGGCGGAGCAGCGAATAGGGACGTTCTGATGCGCGAACAATCCTGGGGTCTGGTCATCGCGGTCGCCGCGACGCTGGTCCTCCTCGTCTTCACCGGCTACCAGCTGCTGCAGCGGGAGGAGCCGGACGAGACGCCGGCCGAACCCGCGCCGGCCGCGCAAGGCGAGGAACCCGGGCCGCCGCCGGAGCCGCGCTATCCCATCGAGGAGGCGCAGCCCGAGCCGGCCGCGACCTCTGACCCGGAGAACGAAGAGGCGTCCGCTGAGCCAGCGCGTCCGTCTCTCCCGCCTCTGGAGGAGAGTGACGAGCCGTTCACCGAGGCGGTGGACGAGCTGGTGCCCGAGGCCGGCGACCGGGACCTCGAATTCCGTGACCGCCTGATCCGCAAGATAGTGACCACGGTCGACGGCCTGGAGCGCGAGACCCTGGCCGAACGCGTGCGGCCGCTGGAGCCGGTGCCGGGGTCGTTCCGCGTCTCCGGCAAGGTGGACGGCGACCTCTACATCCTGAGCCCGGCGAACTACGAGCGTTACGACGACCTGGTGAACGCGGCGGCGGAGGTCGACCTGTCCCGGGCCGCGAACGTCTACCGGCGCTACTATCCGCTGTTCCAGCAGGCCTGGGCCGAACTGGGCTACCCGGACAGTTATTTCAACGACCGGCTGGTGGTGGTCATCGACCAACTGCTGGCGACGCCGGATGTGGCGGACCCGGTACGGCTGGTGCGGCCCCACGTGTTGTACAAGTTCGAGAACCCGGTGCTGGAGGGCCTCTCGCCGGGCCAGAAGCTGCTCATACGCATGGGGCCGGAGAACCGTGCCACCGTGAAGACGCTGCTGCGTCAGTTCCGCGCGGAGATTACCGGTATGGCCGACATCGACGACATTGCCGGGGAGCCGTCGGACTCCGACAATAGCGGCGGGAATGCCGACACGGAGTGATCTGATGGACTACCTGCTCATCGGCCTCGGGATCGCGGGGTTTGCCATGGCGGTCAGCGCGTACGTGCGCGTCGAGCGTATCGAGAGGCTCCTGAAGGAACGGAACATCATCGACGAATAGCCGGCCGCGGACGGGGGAGAAAAACATGCAGCGACTGCTGGTCGTCGTCGCCGTCGTCGCTGCTCTGCTGCAGAACTTGCTGTGACCCTCCGGTGGGGAGAGCCATGCAGGCGCTGGCGCTGAGGATGCCGCCGGCCGCCCTGACCGTGCTGACGGCCTTCGGCATGTGGGCCACCGCGGAGGCCTTCCCGACACTCGACGTGCCGCTGCCGCCGCTGTGGCGGGCCGGCATCGGCGTGCTGCTGGTCGCGGTCGGCATCGGGGTCGCGCTCGCCGGCGTCGGCGAGTTCCGGCGGGCGGCCACGACGGTGAACCCGTTCTCGCCCGAGGCGAGCGCTCATCTCGTGACCGGCGGCGTCTATCGCTACAGCCGCAACCCCATGTACCTGGGCATGCTGCTGGGCCTGGCCGGCTGGGCCGTCGCGTTGGCGCACCTCACGGCGCCGCTCTGGCTGATGCTCTACGCAGCGTACATGAACCGCTTCCAGATCGCGCCGGAGGAGCGGGCGCTGGCGGAGCGATTCGGCCCCGTGTTCGCCGACTATCGCCGACGCGTGCGACGCTGGCTTTGAGGAACGCCACGCATGAGCGGCGCTGATACGTCCATCGGGCCTCAGGAGGGTGGCTGCCAGTGCGGTCGGGTGAGATTCCGTCTGCGCGGTGACCCGCTGACTTCCTATGCCTGCCATTGCACCGAGTGCCAGGCCGCGACGGGTGCGGCCTTCAGCCTCTCGCTGATTGTGGACCGGGAAGCACTGGAGGTCATCCGCGGATCCGCGACCGCCACGACCTATGGAATGCACGGGAGTGACAGACACCGCTATGGCTGTCCGGATTGCGGCAGCGCCCTCTGGTTCGCCGGCGCCGGGATGCCGGAGATTGTCGCACTGAAGACCGGCACGCTGGACCACCCGGATCTCTACCCGCCGGTCGCCCACGTGTGGACGCGCAGCGCGCAATCCTCGTTCCCGCTGCCCGAGGGTGTGCCGGCTTGGCCCGGGCAGCCGGAAATGGAGGCCCTGCTCGCGCTGTGGCAGGGCAGGGCGGAACGGTCGGCAGACGCAGCCGCACCGCCGGGCGCCAGGCAGGTCGTCGCAGCCTGGGTGCAAGCGTTCAACCGCGGCGACGCAGACGAGGTGGCCGGGTTCTACGCGGACGACGCCGTGAACCACCAGGTGACCCGGGACCCGGTGAAAGGCCGGGAAGCCATCCGGGCGATGTTCGCCGGCGAGTTCGCCGCCGCCGAGATGACCTGCATCGTCGAGAACCTGTTCGAGGACGGCGAATGGGCGATTCTGGAGTGGCGCGACCCGCTGGGGCTGCGGGGCTGCGGATTCTTCCATGTCGTGGACGAGCTGATCCGCTTCGAGCGCGGCTACTGGGACGAGCTCTCGTTGCTGCGACAGCACGGGCTGCCGCTGCCGCAGGAGTGAACCGGGGGTCTAGTGCCGGAACAGCCAGAGGATCAGGGACAGCACGAGGCTCACCAGGATCATGGTCGTGATCGGCAGGTAGAAGGTGAAACCTTCCCGCCGGATGACGATGTCGCCGGGCAGGCGGCCGAGCGGCAGGCTGCCGAGCCAGGGCCACAGCAGGCCGACGACGACGATCGCCAGGCCGATGATGATGAGCGCCTTCTGCATGGGTGCGGTCCTTTGCCCGCGTTATGATACCGGCAGGCCGGGCCGCTCTCGACCCGGCACGCAGGAGGAGGGGACATGAGCGCGGCTCGCAGCGGCATAGTCGATGCCTGGATACAGCACCCGACACAGCGCTTCCTGGCGCAGCCCATGTTCGCCTCCCTGCGCCGCTGGACCGGCCAGGAGGAGGTGCCGGACGTCCCGCTGGCCGCCACCATCGCGGCGATGGACGAGGCGGGCGTCGCCACCGCGCTGGTCTCCGCCTGGTGGGGGCCCCGGGGCGCCCTGATCGACAACGACGAGGTCGCCGCGCTGGTCGGGCAGCACCCGGACCGGCTGGTGGGCATCGCCTCCGCCGACATCTCCCGGCCGATGGAGGGCGTGCGGGAGCTGAGGCGAGCGGTGCGCGAACTCGGCTTCCGCGGCCTCAGGCTCCTGCCCTGGATGTGGGGGCTGCCGCCCGACGACCGGCGCTACTATCCCTTCTACGCCGAGTGCATCGAGCTCGGCATCCCGTTCTGCCTGCAGGTGGGCCATACCGGGCCGCTGATGTCGTCGGAGCCGGGAAGGCCCATCCCCTACCTGGAGCACGTGGCGCTCGAGTTCCCGGAACTCGCGATCGTCGCGGGCCACATCGGCGCGCCCTGGACCCAGGAGATCATCTCGCTGGCCACCAAGTTCCCCAACGTCTACATCGACACCTCTGCGTACAAGGCCAGCCGCTACCCGCCGGACTTCGTGGAGTTCCTGCGGGGCCGCGGCGCGAAGAAGGTGCTGTTCGGCAGCAACTACCCGATGATCACGCCGGCGCAGTGCCTGGAAGACCTGGATGCCCTCGCGCTGGACGACGAGGCGGAGCAGCGCTTCCTGCGCGGCAACGCCCAAAGGGTGTTCGGGCTCGGTTAGTCCGGGCACGCTGACGGTGCCGGCCGGGCCGGCGCCTCAGCCGAGCTCCAGCCAGCCTTCGGCGAAGGCGACCGAATCGCCGCCGATCCAGGCGCCGGTCATCCGCCCGTCCCGCTTCTCGGCCCGGGCCTCCAGCACGCTCGGGCGTCCCATCTCCGCGCCCTGCAGGATGCGCCAGCCGTAGTCCCCGGACTCCTCGGGCGCGTAGTGGGCGAGCAGTGCGGCGAGCGCGCAGTTGGCGCTGCCCGTGGCCGGGTCTTCCGGCACGCCGTCCAGCGGCGCGAACATGCGCGCCCGGACGTCGTATTCGTCGTCGCCCAGCACGTACATGTGGATGTCCGGCGGCAGGCCCTCGTCGGCCAGCACGTCGAACATCTCGGCGTTGATGCGCGCCCGCGCCAGGGTGTCCGTGTCAGGCAGCTCGGCCATGACGAACGGCAGGCCGACCGAGGCGGCCTGGGGCAGATGGGTCTCGGTGACGATGTCCTCTGGTTCCAGTGACAGCGCGGCGGCGATCAGTTCCGCCGACGCGGGCTCGGAGAGCGTGAGCGTCTCCGGCGCGGCGAGTTCGCAGCGGATGCGCCCGCCGTCCCGGCTGATGGTGACCGGGACCCGGCCTGCGGCCTCTTCGAAGACCACCTCCTCCCGCCCGTCCAGCTCGCCGATGAGGGCCAGCACGAATGCGGTGCCGATGTTCGGGTGGCCGGCGAAGGGCACCTCCACCTTCGGCGTGAAGATGCGCACGCGGC
>CAZRSA010000049.1:15228-19128 GCA_964602525.1 uncultured Woeseiaceae bacterium | reverse complement strand
CCATGGCCGGTGCAGCCGGTCGCGCGTCAACGAAAAAACAGGGTGGCGCCGTGCGCGGACAGCCTCAGGCGGCTCTCCGGCAGGGGACTCCACATCGGCGCAGCTAAAACGAAAAGCGGCCCCGCCAGGGACGCCGCGAGATCAGGTAAAGAGGGTAACAATGAGGGTTTTATCGTGAGGCCTATGCCGTTCCGGCTCTGGCTGCTGGCGCTGGTACTCGCTTTCGTTGCAGTACCGGCCCGCGCCGGCGACTTGTGGGTCTTCGTGTTCCGCGGGGACGATCCGGCAGAGAACCTGCAGGTGACGCTCGACAGCGACGCCGCGATCACCACCGGTTTGTCTGGCCTGGCGCGGTTTGACGACCTGGGCGCGGGCACGCATCAGGTGGTGATCCGCGAGGGAGGCAACGATCTGCATGGCTTTCGCTTCGCCAGCGCCGCGGGTCAAAACGCCGATGTCATCGTCAGGCTGCCGGACGGAGACGGTGACGTGCAGGTCGACGTCGAAACCTATGGGACCAGAGAGGCTCGCGCGGAGCGGGGCGATGCCCCTGCCGGGCGACTCGTCGGCTCCGTGACCAGCGCCGGGTCCGGGAATCCGGTTGCAGATGCGCAGATCACGGTCGACGGTGAGGAGTTTACGACCCGCACAGACTTGTCTGGCAACTTCGAGCTGGAGTTACCACGGGGCATTTACCGGCTGACCGTATCGCACCCCGGTTACGCGGCCAAAACGTCCGGCCAGATCAGGGTCGTCGGCTCTCTGGAGCAGCAGGCCAGGCTGACCCTGTCCCGCCAGGATGTTGAAGCCGTAGCGGCCGTCCCCGACGCGCAGGACGAGATCGAGGAGGTCGTGGTCGTCGGCCGCTATGTCGCCGATACGGCCGCCGTACGCGAACGCGATGCTCTGGCCGTTACCGACTTCATCGACATCGAGCAATTGGCCAGATTCGGCGACAGCGATGTGGCTGCCGCCCTGGGCCGAACCGTGGGTGTGACCATTCAGGAGGATAAATTCGTCTTTGTGCGCGGCCTCGGCGGCCGTTACACCACGACTTCCCTGAACGGGACGTCCCTGGCCAGCACCGACCCGACGCGCCGCACCGTGCCGCTGGACCTCTTCCCTGCCAGCATGCTGGAGCGGATATCGATCCAGAAGGCGTTTACGCCGGACCTGCCCGGAGACTCGACCGGCGCCCACGTCAAGCTGGTGACCAAATCCTATCCGGCCGAGCCGGTGCGGGAGATTTCATTCGGAATCAGCGGCGGTTCGCGGGTGACGGGCAAGACGCTGGTGACGGATCCGACGAGCGGCGATCTGGATTTTCTCGGTTATGACGATGGCGAGCGTGCGCTGCCCCTCCTCGTGCAGGGCGTGCAGGCCTTTAACGATCCGGATCTGCCGCTACCGCCTCCTCCGGATTCCCTGGTCGAACTCGCGGGAGAGTCGTTCAGTAACCAGCTGACCCCGGTCGGCGATGATACCGATCCCGGCTACAGCCTTGGTGTCACATTGGGTGACAGTTTCGGGATTGGCGATACCGAGTTCGGTTACCTGGCCGTGCTGGACTATTCCAATAACTGGTCGGCGCAGGAAAACGGTTTTGGCTCGACTTTCCGCCGCGAGGCCGAGGGGCTGGTCCAGAATACGACGAGCGACTTCGAGAAGGCGACTAATACGGTCGACATCAATGGCCTGCTGAGCCTCGGCGCCGAGTTCGGGCGTAACAACGAACTACGCCTGGTGACCATGGTGAACCGCAGCACGTTCACCAGCGTGCGTCGGGATGAGGGTCTGAACGAGGGCGCCGACCTGCAATTCGCAGAAGACCAGATCGAATGGACCGAGCGTACGCTCATCACCCAGGGCGTCTCCGGTAATCACTTCTTCCCCAACGCCGGTGACCTCGAGCTGGACTGGAATCTCTCCTACGCCTTCGGCGACCGCTACTCTCCGGACCGGCGTGCCGTACTGTTCCAGGAACAACGCGAGGGGCGGGGGCTCGAACTGGAACCGGAGCGTGGCAACACCGAGAGACGTTTCGAGGAACTCGAGGACGAGAATCTGGAGTTCAATACCAGCGCGCTGTACCGGCTGGAGTTCGGCGACGCCCTGAGCGGCGCGGTGAAGGCCGGCGGCGGCGTAATCAGGAAGGAGCGGGAGTTCGACGTAGAGCGTTTCGGGTTCAGGCTGCGCGGTAATGACCGGGACGTTCTGCTCGGCGACAGGAACAGTGCCGAGCAAATCCTGTCCGCGGAGAACATCGGTCCGCTGTTCGTCCTGGAAGACCGCACCGAGCCGCGCGATAACTTCGACGCGGACTGGGATATCGACTGGGTATACGCCATGGGCACGCTGGAGTCGGAGCGCTTCCAGTTCAATGCCGGTGTGCGCGTCGAGGAGTCCGATCAGACTCTCGACACTTTCCAGGAGATCACCGGACAGCCCGAAACGGTGAAGCTTAAGCAGACGGATACCCTGCCTGCTGCCTCCGCAACCTGGTTCATGAACAGTCAAATGCAACTGCGCTTCGCCTACAGCGAGACCGTGGCCCGGCCGGACTTCAAAGAGCTCTCGAACGCGCGCTTCGTCGATCCCCTGTTCAACTTCGTCGTGCAGGGTAATTCGAACCTGCAGATCAGCTCCGTCACCAACTTCGACCTGCGCTGGGAATGGTTCTTCAATGATCAGGATAACCTGACGGTCGGTATCTTCTACAAGGAGATCGACGATCCCATCGAGCTCGTCTTCCGCAATATTTCTTCCAGCGCCGAGCCCGATCGTATCTTCCGTAATCAGACTTCCGCCGAGCTCAGCGGGATTGAAGTCGATTTCCGCAAGGAATTCGCACTGGATGCCGGATACACACAGAGCCTTTTCCTCGGCCTGAACGCCTCGCTCATCGACTCGGAGGTTGAGCTGGAGCCGGAAACGGCGGTCTCCGAAGGCCAGACCAGGCGCGCTCTGCAGGACCAGGCTGAGAGTACGCTGAACGTCCAGGTCGGCTATGACCATCTGGGTCTCGGCCACCAGGTCACCCTGCTCTACAACCGGGTCGGCGACCGTATCTCGGAGGGTGGCGGCGGCGGTCTGCCGGAAGTGATCGAGGTGCCTTTCGATTCGCTGGACCTGGTGTACGAGTACAGCGGACTGCAGGACTTCGTGCTGAGAGCCAAGATCCGCAACATTCTGGATGATTCGCTCGTCTTCACCCAGGGCGGCGAGACGTTCCGCGAACTCGAGCAGGGTGTCGGCTTCAGTTTCTCGGTCAAGTGGAAGTTTTAGCTGCCTGTTCTCAATGGATGCCGATACCCCGGGGCCGGGTCGGCAGTGATCAAGAGTAAATTTTAACTGCGAGATTTAATCGGTAGGAGTCGTTATGAGTTTCTCTAATTGGGCAAAAGCCATCCTCCTCGGCAGCCTGTTCGCGATGGCCGGCTGCGAGGACGGGGATACGCTGAACATCACGGTCAACGAAAACGTCAGCCAGCCTGACGGCGGCGGCAATGGTGGCGGTGGCGACAACGGCGGCGGTGGCGACAACGGCGGCGGCGGCAATGGCGGTGGCGACACCGGCGCCGGCGAGAACGGGCTGACCGATGCCGAACTCGAGGCGCTCGGTTTCCAGCGGGTCGGCGACAAGGCCGCACTCGATCTGGCCGGCAACTCCTTTGACAATTTCGACGGCTCTACCCGCCCGCTGTGGCAGCTGCCGGACGTCATCGACGAGGACGTGATCCTGAACAAGGAGCGCGTCTGGACGCTGGATAACGGCACCACGCTGCCGATCTCCGTGGGCACCGGCAACCAGACGGGTCTGACACTGGCCGAACTGGATGCGCTCAAGGAAGCCAAGGAGAGCGGCGAGGGACCGACGCTGACCATCGAGGCCGGCACGGA
>CAZRSA010000049.1:0-15128 GCA_964602525.1 uncultured Woeseiaceae bacterium | reverse complement strand
AGGAAGCCAAGGAGAGCGGCGAGGGACCGACGCTGACCATCGAGGCCGGCACGGAAATCGTCGGCAACAGCGGTGATGCGCTGGTGATCACCCGGGCCGCACGGATCGATGCGCAGGGCACGCCGGATAATCCGATCATCCTCCATTCGGATGACACGCTGGATGCGGATAACAGCTCGCCCAACCTCGACGGCCGCAACGAGTGGGGCGGCCTCGTAATCCAGGGCTTCGGCCGGCACAACACCTGCGACAATGTCGGCGAGGCGACGCCCTGCAACGTGCCTGCTGAAGGTGACGCCGGCGACTTCGGCGGCTTCGACAACGATGACAGCAGCGGCGTGCTGCGCTACGTGATCGTCGCCGAGGGCGGCGAGACGGTCGGTGCCGCGGGCGACGACCTCAACGGCATCGGTTTCGCGGGCGTCGGGCGCAATACGGTGGTCGATCACATCCAGGTGCACGGCAACGACGACGACGGTATCGAGATGTTCGGCGGTGCGGTAAACCTGAAGTACGTGGTGCTGACCGATATCCGCGATGACAGCATCGACTGGGACGAGGGCTGGCAGGGCAACGTGCAGTACGCCATCGTCGATCAGGGCGACCTGCCGGCGGACCGGGGCATCGAGTCGGACAACGCGGGTCCCTCCTCGGACTCCACGCCGCGCTCCAAGCCGACGCTCGCCAACATCACCCTCATCGGCGGCTCGGATGCCGGTCAGGTAGCCCTGTTCCGCCGCGGCACCGGCGTGTTCATGCACAACTCGATCCTGATCTCGAACTCGAGCCCTTGTCTCGATGTCGATCTGGATTCCGCGGCCGAGTTTCAGGGCATCCTGAACAGCGGCGAATTCATTTTCAATAACGTGGCCTTCGACTGCGCGCAGAATGTGGCCGAGGACGACGAACAGGCCGGTGTCGATCTGGCCCAGCTGGTACTCGACGATCCGGCCAGCACGATCTTCCTGAACGTGGATGCGGCCCTGGATACGAATCTGGCGTCGCAAGCCGCCGTGGCTACGCTGAGCGAGCCGGTGGATTTCCTGCTCAACGGCGCGGTCAGCGGCTCCGACACCACGCCGGATCTGGAATTTCTCGATGCCACGAGTTACCTGGGTGCTGTCGAACCGGGCCAGGCGCCGGTAGAGTTCGAGGGTTGGATCGTTCCCGCCAGTCTCGGCCCGGACTTCGGCACGGGCGATATCGTGACCACCGATGCCGAGCTGCAGGCCGCCGGCTTCAGTGAAGAGGGTACCGCGCAGGCGCTGGACGGCACAACCAAGCCCCTGTGGCGGTTCCCGGATGTGGTCGAGGGCTCGATTGCGCTGGACAACAGCCGCATCTATACGCTCGACAACGGCACCACGCTGCCAATCTCCGTGGGCACCGGCAACCAGACGGGTCTGACACTGGCCGAACTGGATGCACTCAAACAAGCCAAGGAGAGCGGCGAGGGTCCGACGCTGACCATCGAGGCCGGCACGGAGATCGTCGGCAACAGCGGCGATGCGCTGGTGATCACCCGCGCGGCGCGGATCCAGGCCGCCGGCACGCCGGACAATCCGATTATTCTCCATTCGGATGACACGCTGGATGCCGATAACAGCTCGCCCAACCTCGACGGCCGCAACGAGTGGGGTGGCCTCGTAATCCAGGGCTTCGGCCGGCATAACACCTGCGACAATGTCGGCGAGGCGACGCCCTGCAACGTACCTGCTGAAGGTGACGCCGGCGACTTCGGCGGCTTCGACAACGATGACAGCAGCGGCGTGCTGCGCTACGTGATCGTCGCCGAGGGCGGCGAGACGGTCGGTGCCGCGGGCGACGACCTCAACGGCATCGGTTTCGCGGGCGTCGGGCGCAATACGGTGGTCGATCACATCCAGGTGCACGGCAACGACGACGACGGTATCGAGATGTTCGGCGGTGCGGTAAACCTGAAGTACGTGGTGCTGACCGATATCCGCGATGACAGCATCGACTGGGACGAGGGCTGGCAGGGCAACGTGCAGTACGCCATCGTCGATCAGGGCGACCTGCCGGCGGACCGGGGCATCGAGTCGGACAACGCGGGTCCCTCCTCGGACTCCACGCCGCGCTCCAAGCCGACGCTCGCCAACATCACCCTCATCGGCGGCTCGGATGCCGGTCAGGTAGCCCTGTTCCGCCGCGGCACCGGCGTGTTCATGCACAACTCGATCCTCGTCTCCGAGGCCAGCCCCTGCCTCGATGTGGATCTGGGCAGCGTGGCGGAATTCCAGGCCATCCTGGATGATGGCGAGTTCATCCTGAACAACGTGCTGCTGGACTGCCCCGATACCACGGCGGGAGACGCCGATGATCCCGGCGGTTCGGAGCTGGCGGAGCTGGTGCTGACTCACCCGAACAGCACCATCATCACCGGCGTGGACGCGGCGCTGGATGCCAATCTGGCATCGACTGCGGCGGAAGCGCAGCTCAGCGAGGACGTGGATTTCACCGGGGGTGGCGCCGTCAACGGCAGTGAATTCAGCCCCGACCTCCAGTTCCTGGAGCCCACCGACTTCCTCGGCGCCATCGAGCCGGGCACGGACGGCGGCGATTTCCGCGAGGGCTGGGTGATCGAGGGCACGCTGTTCTAGACGCCCGCCGCTCTTGAGAAACGCGGATCAGCCCGCCAGGGAGACCTGGCGGGCTTTTCTTATTTTTGCGCTTCGTCCCTGCCGATCCGGTCGAGAGCGGTCTGCAACTTCAGTTTGTCCAGTGATGCGATGGGCAGACTGACGAATACCGAGATACGGTTCTCCAGGCCGATGAGCGTCTGGCGGAACGCCATCATCTGCTCCATCTCGTCGCCTTCCACTGCGGCGGGATCGGGCATGCCCCAGTGCGCGGTCATCGGCTGGCCGGGCCATACGGGGCACTCCTCGGCCGCGGCGTTGTCGCAGACCGTGAATACGAAATCCATCTTCGGCGCGTCCGGCCCCGAAAATTCGCTCCAGTCCTTGCTGCGCAGTTCGTCCGTGACGAAGTTGTTGCGGCGCAGGATCTCGAGCGCCATGGGATGCACCTCGCCTTTCGGTCTGGAGCCGGCGCTGTAGCCGCGGAACCGGCCCCGGCCCAGCCGTTCCATCAGGCATTCGGCGATGATGCTGCGCGCCGAGTTGCCGGTGCACAGAAATAATACGTTATAGACGTTTTCGGCCATCGGGCTCTCCCGGGATGTAGTGCGGAAACAGGGGGGCGGTCGGTGTTCGTCAGGCGGCCGTGTCGGCCGTCTCGGCGAACCAGCGTTTCTTCAGCCACAGGGCCACCGTCACCAGCGAAATCAGCACCGGCACTTCCACCAGGGGGCCGATGACGGTGGCGAAGGCCACCGGCGAGGCCAGGCCGAAGGCGGCGATGGCCACGGCGATGGCGAGCTCGAAATTGTTGCTGGCGGCGGTGAAGGCGATGGCGGTCGTGCGCGGGTAATCCGCATCGATGAGCCTGCCCATCCAGAAGCTGACCATGAACATGATCAGGAAATACAGCGTCAGCGGTATCGCGATGCGAACGACGTCCAGCGGCAGCTCGAGCACCTTGTCGCCCTTCAGCGAGAACATGGCGACGATGGTGAACAGCAGGGCGAACAGCGTGACGGGGGATATCTTCGGCAGGAAGCGCTGCTCGTACCATTCCTCGCCCCGGCGCCGGATCAGTACGAGGCGCGTCAGGAAGCCGGCGGCGAAGGGCACGCCGAGATAGATCAGCACGGCCTCGGCGATGGTGCCGAAGCCGACGTCGATGACACTGCCGGCGAGGCCGAACAGCGGCGGCAGGACGGTCAGGAAGAACCAGGCATAGACGCTGAAGAACAGGATCTGGAAGACCGAGTTGAAGGCCACCAGGGCGGCGACGTACTGATTGCTGCCGCCGGCGAGCTGGTTCCACACCAGCACCATGGCGATGCAGCGGGCGAGCCCGATCAGGATCAGGCCGGTCATGTACTCCGGATAGTCGCGCAGGAAGATGACGGCGAGGGCGAACATCAGCAGCGGGCCGATCACCCAGTTCTGTATCAGCGACAGGCTGAGCACACGGGTGTCCCTGAACACCAGCGGCAGCTTCTCGTAGCGCACCCGGGCCAGCGGCGGATACATCATCAGGATGAGCCCGATGGCGATCGGGACGTTGGTGGTGCCCACCGACAGGCCGTCCAACCAGCCGGGCAGCCCCTCGAAGACGGTGCCGAGCGCGACGCCGAGCGCCATGGCGGCGAAGATCCACAGGGTCAGGTAGCGGTCGAGGAAGGAGAGACGCTTTGTCAGGACGGGCTGGTCATTCATCAGTTACACCGGTCGGGGCAGGGTTTGGAGCGGATGCGCTCGAGCAGCCGGGCCAGCGGCGCGAGCGACTGCGGGTCCAGGGAGTAGCAGATGCGCGGCCGCTCGATCTCGCCGCTGACAATGCCGGCCTGCTTCAGGATGCGCAGATGCTCGGAGACCGTCGACTGGGCCAGGCCGATCTCGCTCACGATATCGCCGCCGATGCAGTTCTCGCGTTCGAGCAGCAGGCGCACGATGCGTACCCGGGCCGGGTGCGCGAGCCCCTTGGCGAGGGCGGCGATGGTCTCCTCGGTCGCCGGATCGGCGGCGCGGGTGTCCAGATCGAGAGCGGCAGCCATGCGGGAATCCTTTATCCATTATACTAGATCGTCGATTGACGATATGGTGCACCCGGCGCTTGGCCGGGTCAATGCGCCGCCGCTGCCGGATCATCCGGAGTCACCTGCGGGAAGCCCTTATTCAGAATTTCGCCGTAATGCGAAATAGTGACGCCCATGTCGCAGGCAGCCACATCGAATCCCGTCCGCGTAACGGCGAATCCCGCCGAGGTCTTCAAGGCGCTGGGCCATCCCGCCCGCGTCACCGTCGTGCGTGAACTCGCCGGGGGCGAGAAGTGCGTGTGCGACCTGGTGGAGGCCGCGGGACTCGGCTGGTCCACGGTGTCCCGGCATCTCTCGGTGCTGCGAGAGGCAGGGGTGGTGGCCGACGAGAAGCGCGGCCTGCAGGTGTTCTACCGGCTGACGCTGCCCTGTGTCGCCCGGTTCATCGGCTGCCTGGACAGCCCCGGCGAGTATCCCGAGCTGATGCAGGATGCGGGCTGCTGCGGCTGAGTTTTTTTACCCGACTATTTCGCGGTTCAACGAAATATGGCCAGCGTCATCACATTGCCCGAGGTACGACGGGAACTGCGCATCGCCGCGCTGCTGTTCGCCGCGTTCGCCGTATTCTATTTCCTGCCGGTGGGCCGGCCCCGCTTCGATGCCGGCGTCATGGAAGCGCTGGAACTCACGAAGTGGTATGCCCGGGAGCACGTGGTGCTCTGCCTGCTGCCGGCCTTCTGGATCGCCGGCGCCATCGCGGCGTTCGTCTCCCAGGCTTCCGTCATGCGCTACCTGGGACCGCAGGCGTCCAAGCCGCTGGCCTACTCGGTGGGCTCGGTGTCGGGCACCATCCTGGCCGTGTGCTCCTGCACGGTGCTGCCCCTGTTCGCCGGCATCTACCGCATGGGCGCGGGACTCGGGCCGGCCACGGCGTTTCTCTACTCGGGGCCGGCCATCAATGCGCTGGCCATCATCCTGACGGCCAAGGTGCTGGGCGCCCAGCTCGGCCTGGCCCGCGCCGTCGGCGCCATCGTGTTCAGCGTGATAATCGGCCTGCTGATGGCCTTCCTGTTCCGCCGGGAGGAGCAGGAGAAAGCGGCCCGGGCCGTGCAGTTGCCCACCCCGGAGGATGGCCGTCCGCTGCGCCAGACCGCCGCTTTCTTCGCCACCCTCGTCGGCATCCTGGTCTTCGCCAACTGGGGGGCGAGCGGCGACGAGGGCGTATTCGCCGTCATCCGCGACTTCAAGTGGTGGCTCACCGGCGGCCTGGCCGTGCTGCTCGCACTCATGCTGTGGCGCTGGTATGCGCTGGCAGGCTGGCGGGTCGGCCTGACGGCAGCGGCCGTTGCCGTCACGGCCGTGGCGACCGGCGGCCATGCCACCGCCGCCGTGTTCGTCGGCGTCATCGGACTGGTCTGGCTCACCGCGGGTCGCCGGGACGAGGCCGGCGAGTGGTTCGACCAGACCTGGAGCTACACCAAGCAGATCATGCCGCTGCTGCTCGCCGGCGTGCTCGTCGCAGGGCTGCTGCTGGGCCGCCCGGGCCACGAAGGCCTGATCCCCTCGGCGTGGATCAGCCAGTCGGTGGGCGGCAACAGCCTGCAGGCGAACCTCTTCGCCTCGTTCGCAGGCGCGCTGATGTATTTCGCCACGCTCACCGAGATCCCGATCCTGCAGGGCCTGATCGGCAACGGCATGGGCGACGGGCCGGCCCTCGCCCTGCTGCTCGCGGGCCCCGCGCTGAGTTTGCCCAACATGCTGGTGATCAACTCGGTCATCGGCCCGAAGAAGACCGCCGCCTACACGTTGCTGGTCGTCGTGATGGCCACCCTCAGCGGCTGGCTGTACGGCGCGCTGTTCTGAATTCCCCCGCACCAAGGAGTCATGCCATGAAGACCATTCAGATCCTCGGCACCGGTTGTGCCAAATGCAACCGGCTCGCCGACACCGCCGACGCCGCCGCCCGCGAACTCGGACTCGACTATCGTCTCGAGAAGATCACCGACATGATGCGGTTCGCCGATTTCGGCGTGATGCTCACGCCGGCGCTCGCCGTCGACGGCGAGGTCAAGGTGGCAGGCAAGGTGCCTGCAAAGGACGAGCTGAAACGTCTGCTGGCCTGACGGGAGCCGCTGCCATGAAACGTCTCGTACAGATTGCGCTGCTGGCGCTGGTTGCCCTCGGCCTCGGCCAGTGGGCGCTGGAGCGAGTGGACCGGGGATCGGCCGACGCCGTCGCGGACGGGGCTTCCGGAGCGCCGGCGGCTCGCGCGGACGGGATCGTCGTCACTTACTTCACCACCGATGTGCGCTGCCAGTCGTGCCTCACCATCGAGCGGCTGACCCGTGCCGCCGTCGAGCAAGGCTACGCCGATGAAATCGCACGCGGGCGCGTGCATTTCGAGATCCGCAATCTCGACCGGCCCGGTAATATGGGATATGCCCGTGACTACGACCTGTCGTTCAAGACGGTCGTAATCTCCGAATGGCGCGACGGCGAGGAGTTGCGCTGGCAGCGGATGGACGACGTCTGGCGTCTGCTCGGCGACGCCGATGCGTTCCGGTCTTATCTGGCCCGGCAGATCGACGCCTATCTGGGCGCACGGCCGGACACGCCCGCGTGAACGCCGAACTGCTGCTGCTCGCCTCCGCCCTCTGGCTCGGTCTCGTCACCTCGGTGAGCCCCTGTCCACTGGCGACCAATGTGGCAGCCACTTCCGTGCTGGCCCGACGCGTCGGCAGCAGGCGCCGCGCGCTGCTCGGCGCCCTGGTCTATACGGCCGGCCGGATGTCGGCGTATCTCGCCCTCGCGCTCATCGTCTTCGCCGGGCTTTCGAGCATGCCCGCGCTGTCCGCCTTTCTTCGCCAGGCCGTGCTGCCGCTGGTCGGGCCCATCCTGATCCTGACGGGCATGGCGGTGCTCGGCTGGCTGCCGCTGCCCTTCGGTATCGGGGCGGCGGGTGCGGGCAGTGTCGGCAGACTCGCCGGTCTCGGCCTGGCCGGGGAATTCGGTCTCGGGGCGCTGTTCGCCCTGTCCTTCTGTCCGGTCTCGGCGGCGCTGTTCTTCGGCTCGTTGCTGCCGCTCGCCGTTGCCTCCGCGATGCCTTCTGTGCCGGTAGCCCTCTACGGGGTGGGCACCGCGCTGCCGGTCGGCATCATCGCCGTCGTGCTCGTCTCCGGCGCAGACCGGGCGGCAGGGACGCTGGAGCGGCTGCAATCCTTCCAGCGCCATGCGGTGCGTATCACCGGCGCAATCCTGATCGGTGTCGGCGTCTGGCTGGTGGTCGGTTCGTGGTGGTGAGCGCCTGGTGCCGCGTGGCGGCGCGTGTTTATGCTCGTGTCGCCGGCACGACGCCGGCGAGCACCGCTGCGAGCACCGGGCCGCAATCCCCGTCCACCTTCAGCGTCGCCAGCTCGTCGGCCCGCGTGTGCCCCCGGTTGACGATGGCGACGGGCTTGCCCGCCTCCGCGGCATAGCGCGCGAATCGGAAGCCGGAAAAGACCATGAGCGACGATCCGACGACGAGCAGCGCATCCGCGCGGCCGAGCGCGGCGCGGGCGTCGGCGACCCGCGCGGGCGGCACGGCCTCGCCGAAGAAGACGACGTGGGGTTTGACCACGCCCCCGCAGCGAGGGCAGGGCGGCACGACGAAACCGGCATAGTCGGCGTCCGCGATCTCCACGTCGCCGTCGGGCCGGTCGGAGGCCGCCCCGATGCGGCGCTCCCAGGCGGGGTTCAGCGCCGCCACCTCGGCCTGCCAGTCGTCGCGGGGCAGCTCGATCCGGCAGGCCATGCAGATCACCGTATCGATGCGTCCGTGCAGATCGATCACATCCTCGCTGCCGGCTTTCTGGTGCAGGCCGTCCACGTTCTGGGTCACCAGCCGCTCCACCTGCCCGCGCCCCTGCAGGGCGGTCAGCGCATGATGGGCCCGGTTCGGTTCCGCGGCGGCCATCCGCGGCCAGCCCACCATGCTGCGTGCCCAGTAGCGCTGGCGCACCGAATGCCGCGCCATGAAGTCGGCATACTGCACCGGGCGTGCGTGCTTCCATTCGCCGGCCGGGTCCCGGTAGTCCGGGATGCCGGAGGCCGTGCTGCAGCCGGCCCCCGTCAGCACGAACAGGCGGGTGTGACGCCCCAGAAAACGGGCGAGCGCTTCGGTGCCGGCGCCGTCGCGCGACGGGCCGTCCGGGGTTTCTTGCCGAAAACGAGACATTGTCGGTTTTCCGCGACGCTGCGCGCTCCCTAGTATCGCCGGAGTATTGCCAGGCTTCGTCCGCCCTGCGCGGCTCCGTCGGCCATACGATAGCCGGTGCTGCCGCGATATCCCGCGCTGTGATAGGCATCACGGCACCCGGGGGGGCGCCGGGATAGTCTTGCGCGCATTATGTAAGGGGAGCCCCCGCGATGCTCAGAAACGCACTTGCCGCCGTCGCCGCGCTCGCTCTGGTGGGGGTACTCGCGGTGCTGGTGATCCAGTCCCGCGCGGTCGACTCCGAATACTATGTGAGCTATGGCAACAGCGTAAACCTCCTGCGCCAGAGCCAGAGTGAACTGGCCACCCTCAGGGAGGGGATGCAGACCGCTTTCCGCGAGGGACGCGCCATGCCTGCAGCCACGGCCGACCTGGTGGAGAAACTGGCCGAACGGCGCGGCGAATTGTCGGCAACCGTCCCGGAGGGCGACGATGGCGCCATCGCGGCGGCCTTGTCGCAGTACGTGGCGGCCCTCGACGAGTCGCTGGCCGCTGCCGCACGCTTCCTGGACAGCCAGGCGGAGCTTGCCGAATCGGCGGCCGTGATTCGCAGCGAATCGCCCGCCCTGGTGCGCGACCTGCGCGGCTTCGGGCTGGAGGAGCTCTCCCAGGACGTGTTCGCGCTGGCGGTCGCGGCGCTGGATTTCGCGGGCGGCGGCGGCGACGTCGGCGCGGACGAACTCGAGCGCCGGATTGCCGAGCTGGAGGCGCAGCCTGCGGCTCAGGACCGGGTGCCCGGCAAGCTGGACCGCCTGAGCGGGGCGGCGCGCACGCTCATGGCCGTGCGGGACCCGGCCGGTGCCGCGCTCGCGGCGTTCGGCGAGACCGGGGTGAGCGAGCGGGCGCGGACGCTGTTCGCCGCCCTGAACGCCCATGACCGGGCGGTGGTCGGCAAGGCGGAACGGGCCCGTCTGCTGCTGGCCGTACTGAGCCTGCTGCTGCTGGCCAGCATCGCCTTCGTCGGCTGGCGCCTGCACCAGAGCTACCGGGTTCTGAACAGCGCCAACGCCGAGCTGGAGGCGCTGAACGCGTCCCTCGAGGAGCGGGTCGAGGCGCGCACCGAGCAGCTCACGAAGGCCTACGACGAGCTGAAGGAATCCCAGTCCCAGCTGGTGCACGCGGAGAAGATGTCCTCGCTGGGTGAGCTGGTGGCGGGAATTAGTCACGAGATCAACACGCCGCTGTGGTATCTGCTCAGCAACGCCACCCTGCTGAAGGAGCGCCTGGAGCATTTCGACGCCTTCACCGGGGAGGCCGGCCGTCTGCTGGAGCAGTTGCGCAACGGCCGCCAGGACCGGGACGCCTTCGTCGCCAGCCTGCGGGCCATGGACCGCCAGCTGAACCAGGAAGGTCTCCGGGACGACCTGGAGGAGTCCATGGACCTGGTGGGCGACAGCATCGAGGGCCTGGAGCAGCTGGCCGAGATGGCGCAGAGCCTGAAGGATTTCAGCCGCCTGGACCGGGCCACGGTGGGCGAGTTCAACGTCAACGAGGGGCTCGACAAGTCGCTGCTGATCGCGAAGAACGTGCTGAAGCACAAGGTCACCGTGCAGAAGGACTACGGCGAGGTGCCGACGGTGCGTTGCGCACCGTCCCAGATCAACCAGGTGTTCCTGAACCTGATCAAGAACGCGGCCGACGCCATCGACGGCGAGGGGACGATCACGCTTTCGACCCGCCATGAGGATGGCTACGTCCTCGTCGGCATCGCGGATACGGGCAGCGGCATACCGGAGGACGTCATGGCGAAGATCCGCGACCCGTTCTTCACCACCAAGGAAGTCGGTCAGGGCACCGGCCTCGGGTTGTCCATCGTCGACAAGATCATCACCGCCCATATGGGCGAACTGATCATCGAATCCGAGCCGGGGCGGGGTTCGGTGTTCACGGTGCGGCTGCCGGTGGAGGCGATAGCCGATGCCGGCGCCGCCAACGAATCTACTGAAGACGAAACGGCGCCGCCGCGCGCCGCGGCAATGTAAGGGGGTCGGCTAGGGATGGCCCAGACCGCACGTATCAGCACACCCGACAACCAGACGGGAGACAAGCCGAAGGTCCTGTTCGTCGACGACGAGAAGCGCGTGCTCAACTCCATGCGTGCGCTGTTCCGCCGCGACTACGAGCTGCATCTCACCACCGACGGCGAGGAGGCGATTCGCATCGCCGAGGCCGAGGTAGTGGACGTGATCATCGCCGATCAGCGCATGCCCGGACTCTCCGGCGTGGAGGTGCTGGGCGAGGTGCGCCACCGGGTTCCCTCCGCCGTGCGCATCCTGCTGACCGGCTATGCGGATCTGGATGCCATCGAGGGGTCCATCAACATCGGCGAGGTGTTCCGCTTCCTCTCCAAGCCCTGTCCGCCCCAGCAACTGCGCGAGACGCTGGCCGAGGCCGTGCAGGCGGCACGCGAGAGCGCTGCGGCCGCCCGTAGCGCGGCCGTCGTCGAAGCCGCTCCCGCCCCGCCGGAGCGCCGGGCGGCAGCCCGGCCACCGGCCGCTGCGGCGGCTCCCGCCCCCTTCGCCGCCCCGGCGGAGGACCATGCGGCCACGGTTCCGAACCTGGCACTGGAGCTGGAGAACGAAGCGCAGCCTGCCCCGGCGCCGCCGGCTCCTCCCGCCGGGGAGGCGGAGGACGAGGTGATCGTGCTGTCGTCCGAGCCCGACGAGCCGGAGGACCAGGCCATCGTCCTGTCATCCGAGCCCGACGAGCCGGAGGAAGAGGGCATCGTGCTGGCGGCGGATACCGGCGAGCCGGACGAGCACGAGGAAGCGATCGTCCTCTCGTCCGGGCCGGATGAGACAGACGAAGCCGCGTCGGACGAGATCGTCCTCGGCTCCGACGGGGAGCCGGAGTTCGTAGACACCATCGTCATTGGTGATGACGGGACGCCGGGGCGCAGCGGCGCCTGTGCGGATATGGACAGAGTGGGCGTGGCGCTGTTCTCCAGCGACGCGGCGTTCGCCGAGCGGGTGGAGCAGGTGCTCGGCGAGCGTTACCGGGTGACGCGGGCGTCCACTCTCGTCCAGGTCACCGAGCTCCTGTCCGATGCGGGGGCCGGCGTGCTGGTGACCGATTTCTGCACCGACGGCTCGATGCTGCGCAACGTCCTCTCGACGCTCAAGCGTTACCTGCCGCAACTGATCACCATCGTGGTCAGCGACGAGCGCGATGCCACCGAGATGATCTCTCTGATCAACCACGGCCAGGTATTCCGCTACATGTCCAAGCCGATGGACGAGGCACGGCTCGTGCAGAACGTCAATGCTGCGGTGCTGCGCCACATCCAGCTGCTGGAGAATCCGGAACTCGCGCAGCGTCACTCCGTGGTGCCCGACCGGCCGCCACGGCAGGCGACGGCGCTGCTGGCGCAGTTCGTGAACCGGGTCCGCGGCATGCGGAGACTCTGGGTGCGCTCCTGAATGAACGACACCGCAACACAGACGGCAAACCGCGCCGGCAGCGACCACCGCCGCACCGCCGACATCCTCCTGGTGGTCGCAGGCTTCGTCGTGGCGGGGCTCGCAGCTGCCTGGTTCCTGGCCGATCGCCTCGGCGGCGGGGAGGAAGACCTGCTGCTGGAGGCGCCGGCAGTCGCGCCGGCGGAGGAGTCCGCCGGTGCGGGCCTGTCCGTAACTGCCGCGGCGGGCGAGGCCACGGAGGTCAATCTGGGCAAGGCCCGCATGGCGGTGAGCGCCGGCATGCTGGTGGAGCCGGCTGGCCAGAACGCGCTCTATTTCTACTCGCTGGTTCTCGACGCCGAGCCGGAGCACGCGGAGGCGGCGAGCGAACTCGCGGCGGTGGCGGACGAGGTGGCCGGCCGGGTCCGGTCGCTGCTGGAGGGTAACGAATACACCGAGGCGGCCCGTCTGGCCAGCAAGCTGGCGAGCGTGACGCCCGGTCATCCGGTCATCGTCGAGGTGCAGGAGACGCTGATCGCGCAGCAGCAGCGCCTGGTCATGGCCGCCGTGCAATCGGCCCGCGAGGGCGACGACGGCGCGGCCGCGGCCGGGCTCGCGGCCGCCGAGGCCTTGCCCCAGGTGGACGATGCACTCATCGAGACCGCGCGTGAACAGATCGGCGCGATCCGGGCCGACCGTGCGGCCGCAGCGCGCGAGGCGGAGCGCCGGCGCCAGGCTGCCGAGCGCCGTGCCCGGGAGGCCGCGGCGGCGGCAGCGGCTGCGGCGGCGGAGCAGGCGGAGGCCGCGGAAGCGGCCGTGCGCCAGGCAGAGGCAGAGGCCGAAGCCGCCACGACCGCGGCCGCCGAGGCCGACGAACCGGCTGCCGCCACGGAGGAGCCAGCGCCCCCGCCGGAGCCGGACGCACTCGCGCTGGCGCGCGAGAGTCTGGCCGCAGGCCGCCTGGTCTCCCCCGCCGACGACAACGCCCTGGCATGGCTGGCCGAGGCCGAGTCGACCATGGCGGGGGCTCCGGGCCTGGATGAATTCCGGCAGAGCCTCGTCGGCGCCCTGTCGGTGGCGGTACGCGACCGCATCGATGCCGGCGAGCTGGACGCCGCCGAGGAGCTGCTGCTGGAACTGGAAGGCGTCGAGGATGCCGCAGCGGCGACGGCCACGCTGCAGGAGGAGGTGGACCGTGCGTTCATCCGCCGCGAGTCGGCTCGGGTCGTGCCGGGCAGCGAGATGATGGCCACCGACATCACGCCGCCGGTGTATCCGCGGGTAGCCATCCGCCGCGGGCAGGAAGGCTGGGTCGATGTGGAGTTCACCGTGCTGGCGGATGGCAGCACCGCCGATGCCGAGGTGACGGCGGCATCGCCCGAGCGGGTGTTCGAACGCGCGAGTCTGCGTGCGGTGGAGCAGTGGCGCTTTCGTCCCCGCGTCTACCGGGGCCGGCCCATCGACCAGCGCGTGTCCACCCGCATCAACTTCGAACTGGAAGACTAGTTCGAACTGAAGGACTACGGCCTCCGCCCGGCCGAATCCGCGCGGCCTGAACCTGCGAATATCCCGACTCTCGTGCGCCGCCGGGCGTCCCGCGTCCGCCGGTGCGTTATCATGGGCATCCCCTTTCGGCCGAAGCTGACCATGTCCCTGCGCCTCCTCGGAACCATGGCCGTCATGCTGGGTATGGCGGCCTGCTCCAACCCCCCTTACGCGCCCGATGGCGATGGTGCGGATGACGTGCTGCCCGTGCCGGCCGCCTGGCCGGATGCGCCGGCCGGCGGCGCACCGCCGGCAACCGTCTGCCGGAACCTCGGCGGCGAGTCGCTGGCCGCGCTGGAGAACCGGCTGGCGGCGGACAGCCTCCGGCTGCGCGGGGCGGTGGCACGGCTGCGCCAGGCCGAAGCTCTGGCCCGTGGTGCCCGCTCGCCGCTGCTGCCGCGGCTCGACCTCTCCATCGAGGGCAGCCGGGGCACCTCGGTGGGCGCGGGCTTCCTCGCCGCACAGATCCCCGGCGACGCGCTGCCCCCGGGTTTCCCGGCGGGCGGCATCTCCGAGCAATACCAGGGCTCACTCGCCGCGAGCTACGAGGTGGACGTCTGGGGCCGCGTTCGCAACGAATACCGGGCGGCCGCGCTGCAGGCCGAGGCGGCGGCGGAATCGCTGGCGGCCCTGGAGGTGAGCCTCGGCGCCCAGCTCGCCGATACCTGGGCCTCGCTGCTCGCACAGCGGGAACTGGTCGGGCTGCTGGAGCAGCAGCTGGAGACTTCCCGGAAGTTCCTCGAGCTGACCCGCCTGCGTTTCGGGTTGGGGCAGAGCGGGGCCGCTGACGTGGGCCGCCAGCGCCAGCAGGTGCAGCGCCTGGACGGCCAGCTGGGCGTGGCGCGCGGGCAGCTGCGGGTGCTGGAGCACCAGCTCACGGCCCTGCTTGGCGCACCGCCGGAGACGGCGGCACTGCCCGATGACGGGAGCCTGCCGGCCGTGCCCCCGCTGCCGGATCCCGGCGTGCCGGCGGCGCTGCCGGAGGCCCGGCCCGATGTCCGTGCCGCGCGCCTGGCGCTCGCCGCCACCGACCGCCGGCTGGCGGCGAGCATCGCACAGCGTCTGCCGTCGCTGTCGCTGAACGCGAATCTGCTGTCCGTGGAGACCATGCTGCAAGATCTGTTCAGCGACACCCTGTGGCAGGCGGGTGCACAGCTCGGCACCAACCTGTTCGACTTCGGCCAGCGGCGCGCCAACATAGACCTGCGCGACGCGGAAGCCGAAGAGGCGCTCACCGATTACGCCGGAGCGCTGCTGGATGCATGGACCGAGGTGGCCACTTCGCTGGCTCTCATCCAGGCAC
>CAZRSA010000048.1:0-19163 GCA_964602525.1 uncultured Woeseiaceae bacterium | reverse complement strand
TGGCCGCGTCGATGACCTGTCCGTAGCGGTCGATGCGGATGAGCCGGCCCTGTTCGATCAGCCGTCCGCGGATCGTGGGGTCGATATAGGTGAACATGGCGCAAGGATAGCACCGGGTTCAGCGGGCCGGCTGCTCGCGGCGAGGGCAGCAGCGTTGACCCCGGTAGGACAGGAACAGGGGAGCCCGCCCGGGGTCCGCCAGGCAGGGGAGCACCTCCGCCAGCATCGCCTCGGTCACGTCGATCAGGCCCGCGCCGAAGCGCGCCTCCGGATCCACCCAGCGCAGGTCCAGCAGTTCGCCGTCGCCGCCAAGCGTGCCCCGGAGGTGGCGGGCCTCCACCATGAAGAAGCGTGCATGATAGCGCCAGGGGCTGCCGGTCGGCGTGATGGCGCGTCCCACGTAGCGCAGCCGGTCGAGGGGCGGCGCGACCCCCAGAGCGCGGAAGATGCCCCAGCCGCCCGTGCCGGCACCCACGTCCCCCGGCACGCCGAGTACCAGACCCGTCTCTTCCGCGGTCTCGCGCACGGCCGCCATGGCCAGCGCCCGGGCATGGGCCGGGGAGCGGAACGCGCCCCAGTCCCCGTGCTTGAGTCCGGTGGCCGGCCGGGCCCGACGGTCGTCCGGCTCCACCCGGCCGCCGGGGAAGACGTAGACGCCCGGCGTGAAGCGGGCCTCCCGGCGCCGGCGCCCCATGAGCACCTCCACGCCCCGTCCGCGGCGTCGATAGACGAGCAGGCTCGCGGCGTCCCTGGGCGTGGCGGGAGATCGGCGGGTCATGAGGCGGAGATTATTCGACAGCGGTCACTCGAGTGTCGGCAGGGCCTCCAGCGCCAGCACGTAGTAGCTGGCGATACCCACCACCGTGTGGGTCTCGTCGATGACGGGCGCGTGGCCGATACCGAAGGTCTCGAACAGCCGCGCGCAATAGCGGATATCCATTTCCGGTCGCACCGAGATGACCGGCTTGGCCATGATCTCGTAGACGTTGACCCGCTCCGGGGCACGGTCCTTGCCGATCACGTGCTTGGCGATGTCGGAGAACAGCAGCATGCCGTACTCGTCGCGCTCGTGCCGGCGCTTGACGATCAGGCAGGTGGCCTGCACCTGCTTCATGATCTTCAGCGCTTCCAGCACGTTCATGCCGCCGTCGATCTCGGTGACCTCGCGGTGCATCACCTCGCTGACGGGCACCCATTTTCTCTCAGCCATGACTCCTCCTCTCGGTACGGCAGCGGCACTGCGGGCGGCTTGCCCTTACAGCTGCTCCTCCACCACTTCGGACAGTTTCTGCGCCTGACTCGTGACGCCGACGGCATCCTCCACGTCGATCTGGATGGCGATGCCGGTGCCGGGCTTGTCGTCGAACTCGCCGACCTCGCCGATGTGCTCCAGGATGTGGCGGCTCAGATGCTGCTCCACCAGCATCATGACCACGTCGCGCTGGGTCGAGAGCGTGAGGCCCAGGAAGGTCTTCTTCTCCTTCGAGCCCTCGCCTCGCGCGTTGTTGACCACTGTACAGCCGGTGGCGCCGGCCTCCCGGGCCGCCTCCATGATGGCGTCGGTCTTGTCGTCCTCGACGAAGGCGATGATCAGTTTAAAGTGCATGGTCCTTGTCCTCTTGCGATGCGTCGGGCGGCGGATCCTCTCCGTCGCCGTCCGCGGCCCTGCGCTGCCCCAGCCACTGCGACAGCTGCGCGTAGCCGAGGACACTCATGATAGGGAACAGTGCGGCGAATGCGACCAGGCCGAAGCCGTCCAGCAGCGGACTGCGGCCGGGGACCGACTCGGCCAGGCCCAGCCCCAGCGCCGCTACCAGCGGCACGGTGACCGTGGACGTGGTGACGCCGCCGGAATCGTAGGCCAGCGGCACAATCAGCCGCGGCGCAAACCAGGTCTGCACGATCACCACGGCGTAGCCTGCCATGATGTAGTAGGGCAGCGGCGTCCCGGTGACGATACGGAAACAGCCCAGCGTCACGCCGACGGCCACGCCGATGGCGACGGCGACCCTGAGCCCCCAGGGATGGATGGCGCCGCCGGAGACGTCCCTCGCTTTCAGCGCCACCGCCAGCACGGCCGGCTCGGCCAGTGCGGTGGAGAAGCCGATGGAGAAGGCGAAGGCGTACACCCAGTAGTAGTCGGACCAGCGGATCTCGCCCACCGCCGCGCCCGCCGTCCCGATGAGCGCCGGATCGGTGAGCTGCTCGGCCATCATCCGGCCCAGCGGGAACAGCGCCTCCTCCAGCCCCACCAGGAAGCAGCCGAGGCCCACGACCACCAGCACGAAACCGGCGAGTATGCGGTTGCGGTCGGGCATGCGCCCGCCGATCACCAGCCACTGGAACAGGAACAGGAAGGCGGCGATGGGCAGCACGTCCAGCGCAGTGCCGCCGATGATGGCCAGGCTTTCGGTGATCAGGTCCAATTCACCACCATGCCGTAGCCCATGACGAAGAGGATCGGCGTCAGCGAAGCGAAGGCGATCAGGCCGAAGCCGTCCAGCATGGGATTGCGCCCGTGCAGCGACGAGGCCAGGCCCACACCGAGGGCGGCGACCAGCGGCACCGTGACGGTGGAGGTGGTCACGCCGCCGGAGTCGTAGGCGATGCCCACGATATCCGGCGGCGCGATCAGGGTCATGGCCACCACCAGCACGTAGCCGCCGATGATCATGGCCGGCAGCGACCATCCGGCGATGATGCGCATGACGCCAAGGACGAGCGCCACTCCCACCGCCAGCGCCACGGTGATACGCAGCCCGCCGGAATAGCGGTTCTGGGCTTCCACGGATGCCTCGATGACGCCCGCCGCAGCGGCGATCTTGCCGGCCTCGGCGGCCACCGCGATCAGCGCCGGTTCCGCCACCGTGGTGCCGAAGCCGAGGGCGAAGGCGAATGCGACCAGCCAGAAGACGCTGCCCTTGCGGGCCAGCGCGTGGGCCAGGTTCTCGCCCACCGGGAACAGGGCCAGCTTCAGCCCGTAGATGAACAGGGTCAGACCGATGACGACGAGCACGACGCCGCCGGCCAGCGGCGCGAGCCTCCCGACGGGCTGGCGCAGCACCAGCAGTTCGAAGACCGCGATGACGACGACGATGGGTGCCAGGTCGCGCAGGCTGTCGCGCAGATCGCGGCCGAGCGCACGCAGGACGTCAAACATGGCGCTGTGCGTTCTCTCCCCTGCCGCCGGCCGCAGCCGGCGGTATCAATGATCCAGGGCGTCCGCCTCGTTGCGGATGAACCGGTACAGGCTCTCGTAGGAAGACTGGACCGCGGGCCCGAAGATCGGGTCCTGGGACTGGTCCGACTCGCCCGGCAGCGTGTCCCAGTCCTCCTCGGGCAACAGTTCGTCGGCCAGCGTGAACAGGGCGGCCTCCTCCCAGCGCATGTGGTCCCTCAGCCGGCGCACGTAGTCGGCGGCCGCCGCAGCAAGCTCGTCCCGCCGCACCACGGAACCCGCCTCCACGGCATCCAGCGCGTCGCGCAGATCCACGCCCAGGCGGCCGATCTCGTCGTGTTCCTCCAGGATGCCCTCGATGCCGCTCAGCATGTCGGGCGCCACAACCTTCAGCCGGTGGTAGATGCGGTCCTCCCGCGGATGGTGCACCGAGTCGGGATAGGACGTCATGTAACGCATGATGTCGTGGGCCAGCTCGTAGTCAGGCTCCAGGCCGTCGGCGATGCGCCGGATCTCCTTCTCCAGCAGCTGCAGCAACAGCGCGATGTTGCGATGGTCGTCCCGCAGCTGTGCGAGCACGGTGGATACTGGTGTCGGCATAGTTCGTGTCCTGACGCACCGGTCGGAACGGGCGCACGGCCCGGCCGGCGGAGCCCTTCCCGCCTGAACACCCATCCTGCGGAGGGTGCCGGGGCCAGCCTATCCGGAAATACCACTACCCTTGCAGACGCGACCCGACGCGGTCCGGCGCAGGCCCGCGCCGGACCGCGGGCGCGCTGTGGTAACGTCCCGGCGGGGACAATTGCGTGGAGACTCACCGTGGAATGGATCACCATGCCGGAGGCCTGGATCGCCCTGGCTTCGCTGACGGTGCTCGAGATCGTGCTCGGCATCGACAATATCATCTTCATCTCGGTGCTGGTGGGCCGGCTGCCCGCCCACCAGCGTCAGCGTGCCCGCATCATCGGGCTCGGCCTGGCGATGGGCATGCGCATCGTGCTCCTGCTGCTCATCACCTGGATCATGCGCCTGGAGGCGGACCTGTTCGAGGTGTTGGATGTCGGCATCTCGGGCCGTGATCTGATCCTGATATTCGGCGGGCTGTTCCTGCTGGCGAAATCCACACTGGAGATTCATCACTCGGTGGAGGGCGTGGACCCGGACGAAAAGCAGGTGCGGGCCGCCACCTTCGGCGCCGTGCTCGCCCAGATCGCCATCATCGACATGGTGTTCTCGCTCGACTCGGTGATCACTGCCGTCGGCATGGCCGACCACGTGGCCGTGATGATCATTGCAGTGGTCGTCGCCGTGGGCGTGATGATGGTCGCGGCCGGCGCCATCGGCCGTTTCGTGGACGAGCACCCCACGGTCAAGATGCTGGCCCTGTCCTTTCTGGTGCTGATCGGCACGGCGCTGATCGCCGAGGGCATCGACCTGCATATCCCTAAGGGCTATATCTACTTCGCCATGGCCTTCTCGGTGGGAGTCGAGATGCTGAATCTGCGGGTGCGCAAGAACCGCCGCCCGGTAAGTCTGCACAAACGGGTGCCGAAGGAAGAGGAATTCCTCGAACAGCAGGGTTGAGCCACAAAAAAGGCCGGGCATGGAAGCCCGGCCTCCCGGTGTCCGATACGTTTCGGTATCAGAACTTGTAGCCGACGTTGATGCCGTACACCCAGGGGTCGATCTCGACCGTGCCCAGGTCCAGTGTGCCGACCGGATCGACGGTCAGTTCGGCGTCCGTCTCGATATTGATCCAGCGCACGTCGAAGTTGATCGTCCAGTTCTCGTTCAGCACGTAGTCGGCGCCCACCTGCGCGGCGAGACCGAAGGACGTGTCGAGGTCGAGATCCGCGCCCGTGACGTCGAGACCCGGATTCAGCGCTTCGACCGTGTCGATCAGCGCCTGATCGACGTCTTCGCTGAAGAAGATCGTCATGTTCAGGCCGAGCCCCACATAGGGCTGGAATGCCGAGTCCGGCAGGAAGTGATACTGCAGCGAGAAGGTCGGCGGCAGGTGATCCGTCTCGGCGATTTTGCCGATGCCGGCGATCTCGATGTCGTGGTTGAACGGCAGTGCCGCGAGGACTTCCAGTCCCCAGTTCGGCGAGAATAAATACGTGCCGTTGAAGGTCAGGGTCGTGCCGGAGTCCACTTCGAGGGTGACCGGCGTGGTGCCCCCTTCGGAAGGAACGGCGGTATCCAGGTTGTCCGATTTCGGGTCGACTGAGGTCACGCCAACGCGGAACAGCCAGTCACCCGCTTCATGAGCCTGCGCCGGCAGAGCAAGGCAGAACGACAAGCCGACGAAGACGGAGAGAATCCTAAAGCTAAAACCCCTCATCATCACGAGTCTCCCTGGTCCAGTGTACCGGTCGCAAACACCCGGACCGCCAATGAGTAAATATTCATGCGACCGACACAATTCTCTGTCGGAACCGCGGACGGGGGTATACGGAATGTCCTTAGGCGGCCATCGAAAATTACTTATTGCGCTGCAGCATGGCGTAACACGCGCGGCCGCCGGCGGTTCCGGCACCGCCCGTGCCCCGGCCGGGTGCCCCTGCTAAGCTCGCGCGATGAGCGGCGAGGCCAAGAGCTCTTTCCAGGCCCTGAAGCGCCTGTTGCACTACGCGCGGGGCTACCGCCAGCGCATCCTGCTGGCCACCGCCTGCTCGGTGCTGAACAAGTTGTTCGATGTGATGCCGGAGATCCTGATCGGCATCGCCATCGACGTGGTGGTGCGCCGGGAGGACTCCTTCGTGGCGGCACTGGGCATCACGGAACCCACCTCCCAGATGCTGCTCCTCGGCGGCCTGACGCTGGCCATCTGGATCAGCGAGTCCGTGTTCGAATACCTGTATCTGATCCTGTGGCGCAACCTCGCCCAGGACCTGCAGCACGGCATGCGCCTGGATGCCTACCGCCACGTGCAGGACCTGGATCTGGCCTACTTCGAGGACCAGAGCACCGGCAACCTGGTCGCCATCCTCAACGACGACGTCAATCAGCTCGAGCGCTTCCTGAACGGCGGGGCGAACAATCTCATCCAGGTGGCGACCACGCTGGTGGCAGTGGGCACCGTCTTTTTCGTGGTCTCGCCGCTGATTGCCGTGGTGGCCTTCACCCCCATCCCCGTCATCGTCATCGGCGCCTTCTACTTCCAGCGCCGCGCCCAGCCCCTGTACGCGGAGGTGCGCGAGCGCGTGGGCGGGCTGGGTTCGCGTCTCGCCGCCAACATCTCCGGCATTGCCACCATCAAGAGCTTCGCCACCGAGCGTCTCGAGGCCGAACGGGTGCGGGCGGACAGCGATGCCTATGTCGACGCGAACCGCCGCGCCATCGCGGTCAGCTCGGCCTTCATCCCCGTGATCCGCATGGCCATCCTCGCCGGCTTCCTCGCCACCTTCCTCATCGGCGGCTGGATGACGCTGTCCGGCACCCTCGCCGTCGGCGCCTACGGCGTGCTGGTGTTCCTCACCCAGCGGCTGCTGTGGCCGCTCACCAGCCTGGCGGAGACGGTGGATCTGTACGAGCGGGCCATGGCCTCCTCACGGCGCATCCTGGACCTGATCGAGGCGCCGGTCGCCATCTGCAACCAACCGGGTGCCGAGCCCCTCGGCGAGGTGGCAGGCCGCATCACCTTCGAGCACGTGTGGTTCGGCTACGCCGACGGCGAGCCGGTGCTCAGGGACATCGACTTCGACATCGCTCCCACCGAGACCGTGGCCTTCGTCGGCCAGACCGGCGCCGGCAAGAGTTCCCTGATCAAACTCATGCTGCGCTTCTACGAGCCCCGGCAGGGCGAGATCCTGCTGGACGGCCGCCCGATCCGGGACTTCACGCTGGAGAGCCTGCGCCGGCGCATCGGACTGGTGAGCCAGGACGTATTCCTGTTCCAGGGCACGGTGCGCGAAAACATAGCCTACGGCGCGCCCGAGGCGGGCGAGGCGGCGATCATCGAGGCGGCCCGCGCGGCCGAGGCCATGGAGTTCATCGAGCGCCTGCCCCGTGGTCTCGACACCGTCGTGGGCGAGCGCGGGCAGAAGCTCTCCGGCGGCCAGCGCCAGCGCCTGTCGCTGGCCCGGGCGCTGGTGAAGGATCCGCCGGTGCTCATCCTGGACGAGGCGACCTCCGCAGTGGACAACGAGACGGAGGCGGCCATCCAGCGCTCGCTCGCCACCATCTCCCACTCGCGCACGACGGTGGTCATCGCCCACCGGCTCTCCACCATCGTGCACGCGGACCGTATCATCGTGCTCGAGCGCGGGCGCATCGCCGAGACCGGCGATCACGAATCACTGTTGGCCCGGGGCGGTATCTATGCCAGCCTCTGGGCGGTACAGACCGGACAGGAGGCAGCCGCCCCGCCGGCCCCATGACCAGACGGAGACGGAACACGCCATGGAACTCCTGGACCGGATACGCGAGCGCCACGAGGCCCTGACGGCCTGGCGCCATCACATTCACTCTCACCCGGAGCTCGCCTACGAGGAGAAGGTGACCAGCGACTTCGTGGCGGAGAAGCTCGCGGGTTTCGGCCTGGAGGTGCACCGCGGCCTCGGCGTGACCGGCGTGGTGGGTACGCTGCGTGCGGGCAGTTCGGAGCGGGCCGTCGGCCTGCGCGCCGACATGGACGCGCTGCCCATCCAGGAGCTGAACGAATTCGAGCACCGCTCCCGCCACGAGGGCCTGATGCACGCCTGCGGCCACGACGGCCACACCACCATGCTGCTGGGCGCGGCCGAGTACCTGGCCGCCAACCCGGACTTCGACGGCGTGGTGCATTTCATCTTCCAGCCCGCCGAGGAAGGCCGTGCGGGGGCGAAGGCAATGATCGAGGACGGACTGTTCGAGCTGTTCCCGGTGGAGACGGTCTACGGCATGCACAACTGGCCCGGCCTGCCGGTCGGCGAGTTCGCAGTGCGCGTCGGGCCCCAGATGGCCGCCTCGGACAAGTTCGAGATTACCGTGCGCGGCCGGGGCGGACACGCCGCCATGCCCCACCAGACCATCGACCCGGTGGTGACCGCCGCCCACATCATCACGGCGCTGCAGTCGCTGGCCAGCCGCAACACCGAGCCCACCGACTCCGTGGTGGTCTCGGTCACCGTGCTGCGGGGCGGCGAGACCTTCAACGTCATCCCCGACGAGGTGGTGCTGAAGGGCACCGCGCGCACGCTGACGCCCGCGTCCCGGGACCGGGTGGAACGGGATATCGCGCGGGTGGCCGCGGGCATTGCCGAAGGCTTCGGCGCAACGGCGCAGACCACCTATTACCGCACCTATCCGCCCACGGTGAACACGCCCGCCGAGGCGGAGATCGCCGCGCGGGCAGCCGCCGCCGTGGTCGGCGCGGAGAACGTGCACCGGGACCTGCCGCCGACCATGGGCGGCGAGGACTTCGCCTTCATGCTGCAGGAGAAACCGGGCTGCTATTTGTGGCTGGGCAACGGACCGGGCGAAGGCGGCTGCATGCTGCACAACGCGCGCTACGACTTCAACGACGACGCCCTGCCCGTCGGCGTCGCCTACTGGGTACGGCTGGTCGGCGAGGTGCTCGGCCGCGCCGGAAGCGCACCCCGGGCGGCCTGAAGCCTCAGCCGGCCTGCTGTGCCGCGCGCGCCTTGCCGGTGCGCTGGCGGTTGTAGCCCTTCAGGCGGCGGGTCGCCGCCCGGAAAGAGTCGTTGACGGCCACGTAGGGATCTTCGTGGGCGTGATTGTCCTCCTGGGCATGACTGACGACGATCTCGCGTCCCGGCACGTTGACGTCCACGACGACGTGATAGATCCGCCCCTTGTTCTGATGCCGGTGCGGCGCCTCCACGGTAACCCGGCAAGAGATGATCTCGGAGCAGACCTGCTCGAGCTTCTCTGCCTGTTCGCGGATGACGGCCTCCAAGGCCGGCGAGCGCGGGATGTCCTTGAAGCGGATCTCGACGGGTATCTGCATCGGGCGACTCCTCTCTGGGTGCCTCTCTCGACTATGCGGCGGGCTTCGGCGGAGCGGCCATCAGTGGAATCCACAGTGGTCTCCACGTTCGAGCCTGCCGCCGGCGGCGGGGATATTGACCGGAGTGCCTCTTTCCTGCCGGCACCCTCTCCCCGGACGCGTGCCCGTGGTTCGATACTAGCAGCGCCGGCGCCGCTCCGCCCGCTGCAAAGCAGCACGATTCCGCGGCTTTCTGCGTTCCGGTCGAAACGCGGGTTACAGGCCTCGCGGGGCGTGCTACTATTGACATATGGATTGTCTTAACGACAAATCCTTTGTCAGGAGGCCGCTATGCAAGAACACTTCGACAACCTGTTCCAGGAAGTCCGGCTTCTCTTCACGACACTGACCCATACCGGAGAGCAGCTCCACGAGGATTCCGAGATGACCCAGCCCCGCCGGGCGGTGCTGGAGCACCTGCTGCGCGAGGGCCCGTCCACCGTGCCGGCGATCGCGCGGGCGCGGCGCGTCTCCCGCCAGCACATCCAGGCAATCGTCAACCCGCTGCTGCACGAGGGCATGGTCGAACGGGTGGAGAACCCGGCGCACCGGCGATCCAAGCTGGTCCGTCTGACGGCGGCCGGACAGAAGGTGATCGAGGACATCCGCCGCCACGAGGCTCACCATCTCGACCAGGCGGACATCGGCGTTTCCGACGGCGAACTGCACAGCGCGGCCCAGGTGCTGCGGCAGGTGCGCGAGGCGCTCGAAGCCTGAACCGCGCGCTGGCAGCGGGCAGGTTGCGTTCGCCCGCTAGTCCCGTGTCAGCGTGCCCGCGGCGCCCCCGCGGGATCCGCGGGTCGCGTCGAAACCGCTGTCCAGGGCCTGTAGCACCGCCTGGTCCCGGCCGTAGACGTCCGGGTGGAAACCGAACTCGCCGTCCGGGCCCATGCCTGCCGTCCAGTACAGGATCATGACGGGCACCGGGCGGGGCAGGAAGACGGTGCGCGGGCGGCCGGCGGCCACCGCGGCGCGGATGGCGGCCGGCCCCCAGTCCGGGTCTTCGGCCAGCAGCAATGCCGCCAACTCGAGCGGACGCTCCACGCGGATGCAACCGGAGCTGCAGCTGCGTTCTGCATTCAGGAAAAGCTGCCGGCTCGGCGTGTCGTGCAGATAGACGTTGTACGGATTTGGCAGGATGAACTTCACCCGTCCCAGCGCGTTAGCGGGACCCGGCGGCTGCACGAGCCGGTAGGGGAAATTACCGTCCCGGTAGCGTGGCCACTCGACGGCCTCGGGCGCGATGATTTCCCCGTCGGCACCCACCACCCGAAGCCCCCGGCGGGTGACCGCCGCCGGGTCTGCAGCCGCCTCGGGGATGATGTCTTTCTCCAGCACGACGGGCGGCACGGTCCAGGTGGGATTGAAAACCAGATAGACGATGCGGGAACGGAACACCGGTGTGCGGCGGACGGGCTGACCCACGATCACCCGCGTCTCCCAGCGGATGCCCTCGCCGCGCATGAGGAATGCACGGAAGCCGGCGACGTTGATCACCAGGTAGTCGCGCTCCGGCCGCTCCAGCACCCAGCGGGCCCGCTCCAGATTCACGCGGATCTGGTCGATGCGCGCGCCGGCGGGCACGTTCATGGCCGCCAGGGTGCGCGCGCCGACGATGCCGTCCGGCTCCAGGCCGTAGCGGCGCTGGAATTCGGTTACCGCGGCCTCGAGCGCATCGTCGTATCGCCAGGGGTCCGGCGCGACGGGCAGACGCAGCTCCGCAGCCAGCCGCGAGCGGACCGCCGCCACGCGGGGATCGCGCATGCCGGGCTCCAGCGTCGGGCCGGCGGGGATCGGCTGCCAGCCGCCCGACGCCGCGATGTCACGGTAACGGGCCAGCGCCGCCTCCAGCCGCCGGTACAGCGGTCCGCGCTTCAGCCGCTGGCGGAAGAAGGAGGTCAGAGAGTCGGCCGCGAGCGCTTCCCGCAGCAGCGCCACCGGATCGTCCTGCCCGGTCTCCGGACGGAAGTTCCAGTGGGGATCGAGACGGGAGGGATCCACCTTGCCATACACCAGGTGACGTGCGAGGCGTGCCAGAGCGTCCGTCAGGAGCAGGTCCCGGTCCGCCCTGCCGTAGGGATCGGCCTCGGCACCGATATCCCCGGCGTAGCGCTCCAGGACGGCGAGATGATAGTCGGCCGGCGTCAGCCCCTCTGCGGCGCCGGCCCGCACCAGCGCCATCAGTTCCCGCCGCCGGTCGGCCTCCGCCCACAGCGGCCGGAACCGCCCGGCGGCATAGAGAGCGGGCAGCAGGTCGCGGGCCGCCAGGGGCTCGCCGTCGACGGCCTTTAGCAGGCCGGCGTCGATCTGCTCGACTCGCTGGCGCAGCCGTTCCCGGATCGCGTCCCGCGCGGAGCCGTGCAGCTCCTGGTCCCACGGCGAGGCCGCGCCGCGGGGCACGCCTGCGTCCAGCGCCACCAGCAGGAGCGCGGCGACGAGCATCGGGCGACCGCGGTACGACATCGACACCATTCTAAACCGGGACCGGGGACACGGAATGGCCGGCGCGAAGGCAGCAGGATCTCGATTACCTTTCCAGTCTGAACGATCGTCGGCCATAATGGTCCATTCAATCTCGAATTGAAGCGATTACACGAGACTTGAGAGAGAATCGGGAGAACATGGGAGAGAACATGGCGGACAGCACCGATCACCATGATTGCTGCGGCTGCGGCTCCGGGTACGACGGCGGCCAGCGCGAGGCGAGCCTGCACAGCGCCTCGCGCCGGCGCTTCCTGGCCGGGGCGGCCGCCGGGGCGGCGATGCTGGTTCCCTGGGGCCGGGCCGCCGCCGCGCTGGAGACCCGCAGCCTCGCTTTCTCGCACAACCACACCGGCGAACGGTTGCAGGTGGTCTATTTCGAGGGCGGCGAGTATCTGCCCGACGCGGTCGCGGAGATCAACCATCTGCTGCGCGACTTTCGCACCGGCGAGGTCTGGGAGATGGACCTCGAGCTCCTGGATACGCTGGCGGAGCTGCGCGCGATGACGGGCAGCCGTGCGGAATTCCAGGTGATCTCCGGTTACCGCTCGCCGAAGACCAACGAGATGCTGCGCAACTCCAGCTCCGGCGTGGCCAAGCGCAGCCTGCACATGCAGGGCCGCGCCATCGACATCCGCCTCTCGGGCTACGATACGGCGAAGCTGCGCAAGGCCGCCCTGAGCCTGGGCCGGGGCGGTGTCGGCTATTACGCCCGCTCCGACTTCATCCACGTCGACACGGGCCGCGTGCGGACCTGGTAGGCCGAGACACCAAGCGGCAGCACCCGCGGGAAGCACTGCCCTGGAAGCGGGAGCGCCGCAGGCGGCAGCGATGACCGAGGACCCTCCCGGGACGATGGCTGAGAGCAGCGGATCCGGCGTTGCCGCGCCGCGGAGCACCTTTCACCAGGCCATCCGGCTGCTGAACGGCGACGACGCGGAGGGCGCCATCGCCGTTTGCCGCGAGGCGCTGACCGAGGATCCGGACGACGTCAACTTCACCGCGCTGCTGGGCGCGATTCTGCTGAAGGCGCGGCGCTTCGACGAAGCCGAGGAGCGGCTGCGCCGGGCCATCGCACTGGCACCGTCGTTCGCCAAGCCCCACGAGGACCTGGGACTGCTGCTCGCCCAGCAGCGCCGTCACGGCGAGGCCGAGGAGATGCTGCGCCGGGCGGTGAACCTCGATGCAAGACTCGAGCAGGCCCATTTCCATCTCGGCCGCGTGCTGCTGGCCAACGGCAAGGGAGCCGAGGCCGACGAGGTGTTCGAGCGCTGGTTCGAACTGAACCCTGAGCAGGGGCGGCTGGCGGAGGCGGCACGGCTGCACCGGTCGGGCCGCATCGAGGAGTCCGAGCGGCTGTGCCGGCGGGTACTCCGCGACAACCCGGACAACGTCAGCGCACTCAGGCTCCTCGGCCAGATCGCGATGCAGTCCGGGCACGCGGATAACGCGGAGGAGCTGCTGCGCCGCGCGATCCGCCATGCGCCGGATTTCACCGGCGCAATCATCGACCTCGGGCGGCTGCACCAGGACCAGCACCGCCTCGCCGAGGCCATCGAATGTTTCGAGCAGGCGGTCGCGACGGAGCCGGACAGCGCCCAGGCCCACTTCCTGCTGGCGGCTGCGCTGGCGCCGGCCGCACGCACGGCCGAGGCAGCCGCGGCCTATCGGCGGGCCATCGAACTGGTGCCGGTCCATGCAGGTGCCTGGCTGGGCCTCGGACACACGCTGAAGACCCTCGGCCGCCAGTCCGAGGCGGTGGAGGCCTACCGGGAGTGCATCCGCCTGAAGCCGGAGAACGGCGAGTCCTGGTGGAGTCTGGCCAACCTGAAGACCTACCCGCTGGGCGCGGAGGACATCCGCGCCATGGAGTCCTCGCTCGAGAGCAAGGACCTGAACGAGCAGTCCGAGGTGAACTTCCTTTTCGCCCTCGCCAAGGCCCTGGAGGACCGGCAGGACTACGAACGCGCCTGGCATTACTACGACACCGGCAACCGCAGGCAGCGCATGCGCGAGCATTACGATCCCGTGCACACCGAGGTCAGCAACGACGCCGTGCTCGAGGTCTTCAACGAGGAATTCGTCGCGGTGAACCAGGGCGCCGGCTGCGACGACCCGGCGCCTGTCTTCATCGTCGGCCTGCCCCGCTCCGGCTCCACCCTGATCGAGCAGATCCTCGCCAGCCACAGCAGCGTAGAAGGGACCGCCGAGCTGCCCTATCTCGGCCGGGTCGCGACCAGCCTGAACCGGAATCGGGCCGACGGCATGAACTACCCGCAGGCGGTACGGGAACTGCGCGGCGAGCACTTCGAGGCGCTCGGACGCCGTTATCTGGATCATGCGGCGCTGCACCGCATCGAGGGCGCACCGCGGTTCATCGACAAGATGCCCAACAACTTCCCGAACGTCGGCTTCGCCCACCTGATCCTGCCGCGGGCGAACATCATCGATGCGCGGCGCCATCCCATGGATGCCTGCCTGAGCTGCTACCGTCAGCTGTTCGCCCGCGGCCAGGCCTTCACCTACGACCTGACGGAGATCGGCGAATACTTCCTGCAGTACCAGCGCCTGATGGACCACTGGCACGCGGTGCTGCCGGGGCGCGTGCTGACCGTGCAGTACGAGGAACTGGTGAGCGACTTCGACAACCAGGTGCGTCGTCTGCTCGAGTTCTGCGAGCTGCCCTGGGAGGATGCATGCGCCAACTTCCACGAGACCGAGCGGCCGGTGCGCACGGCCAGTTCGGAACAGGTGCGCCAGCCTATCTACACCGGCGCGGTCGGCTACTGGCGGCGTTACGAGAGCCACCTCGACGAACTGGCCGAGGTGCTGGCGCCGGTGCTCGACCGATACGAGCATCTGATCCGCTGAGACCCCGGCACCCGTTCCGGACCTGGTAGGGCCAGACCTGGTCCGGGCCAGACCTGGTAAGGCAAGACCTAGTAAGGCCAGACCTCAAGGCCGTGGATGGCGTTGCGCACGTCTTTGGTCAGCGTCACCATCGTGCGCGTGCGTCCCGTCGCGGGATCGTGGATGGCCACCGTGGACGGGGACGAGCCGGCGGCGATGCAGCCGTCGTCGAGGACCGCCAGGCCCCGCCCGAACGCCTGGCGCGCGATGCGCGTGTCGTCGAGATCGGTATGGGTCAGCGTGGCCGGGTCGTGGCTGGGGACCGGGAAGACCTGTTCGCTCTCCGGCGTCACGTGCCGCACGACGTCCGCGCGGGTGTCGTTGAACAGCACGCCGCCGCGGAACGGCCGCGCATTGTGCACGCCCCGGGGCAGCGTGGCTCGGGGCACGATGCGGCGGCCGTCGTAGGCCAGCAGCGCGCCTGTCGCCACGCCGCTCGCGTACAGCCCGCTGTCGTCGCAGTGGATCATGTTCAGGTGCAGCTGGTTGCCCGGCTCGGGGCCCGGACCGGCGACCGGATCGAACGGGCTGGCACGGAAATCGCCGAACCCGCGGACCACGTGCAGGCCCCAGCAGAAGCGCTCGGCATCCAGGTCGAACGCGAGTATCGCGTCGAACCCGGTCGAGGTCAGGTACAGCCGCCGGCCGTAGACCGTGATCTCGTGGCAGTGCTTCAGATACGGGCAGCGCCAGGAACCGATGAGGCGGAAGTCGGGGGTGTAGGCGAACAACTCGTCGCTGGCGGCGATGTACACCCGCTCGCCGTCGAAGCCGATCCCGCGCAGGCCGCGGTCCCAGCCCCGCCCCTGCCAGTCGATGTCCGTCGTGTTCCAGTCCACCGTATGCACCACCCGCTCGCGGCCGAGGTCGATCAGGTAGACGCCGCCGTGGCTCTCACCCTGGTGGCTGCCGCGCACCACGGAGGTGGCAACGAGGATGGTCACGGCCCGATGTCGCTCACTCGCCGGTCACTCACCGTTCACGAGGCCGCGCGCAAGGCGTCCGGCGGCAGGTAGTCGAAGATGAAGGTGATACGGTCCTCGTCGCCCTTGTTCATGACGCTGTGCAGCAGCTGGTTGTTCAGCTCGTAGACCTTGCCCACCTCGAGCCGGTGCGGGCGGCCGTCGATCATGAAGCGCACCCGCGGGTTGGCGGTGACGGGAATGTGGATGCGATGGCTGGCGTGGAACGAGGCATGGGAGTCCCGGTGCGGGTCGATGCGCCCGCCCGCGGCCAGGCGCGCCGCCATCGCGCGGATGATGGTGCCGCCCGGGCGGTAGTGGTGCGCGATGACTTCCTGCATCGCCGGCACCGCCACGTGCGCGAGCCGATCCCAGCCGGGCTCTTTGCGCACGGTGATCTCCGGCCAGTCCCGGCCGTCCGTGAACACCAGCACGATCGAGGTGGTCCGCCTGTGAACCTCGTATTCCTGCTGGCGATATTCCTGCTCGTTCCACGCCGCCTCCTCCTGGCCGAGGATCGCGTCGCGCAGGGGTGTCACATCGATGTCGCCGAGCTCTTTCAGGGGCTGATCGATCTTCATGGGAGAGCCTGCCAGTCATGTCGCGTACAGCCAACAGGATAACGTCCTGCCGCACCCGGCGAGCAATGCCAGGGCCTTCCGACGCTGGCACTATTTGCGCTTTCGCCACGCATGGGTAGTATTGAGCAAAAGCGGGAGAGACAGCAATGGCTGACAACAGAGAGCCCGGCGCAACCGTCTACGGCCGCAGCGCCATCGCCGCCGCCGTATCCGCGGCACTCACCGGTCCCAGCGCCTTCGCCCAGTCCCAGGGTGACGCCATCGAGGAGATCGTCGTCACGGCGACCAAGCGCGAGGAGAGCCTCGCGGATATCCCGATGTCGATACGGGCGTTCACCACCGACGACATCGTCCGTCAGGGCCTCGAAGGGCTGGACGACTACGTCGGCAAGATTCCCGCCCTGGCCCTCGCCCGCAGGGAGCCGGGCGGCAACTCGGTGGTATTTCGCGGCGTGGCGGCTTCCGGCATCCAGTTCGGCACCAACCCCTCCAGCGGTATCTACCTGGACGAGCAGCCGATCACCTCGGCCGGTCTGAACCCGGACCCGCGGCTGATCGACATCGAACGGCTCGAGGCGCTGAGCGGCCCCCAGGGAACGCTGTTCGGGGACGCCTCCCAGTCCGGCACGCTGCGCATCATCACCAACAAGCCCGATCCCGCCGCGTTCGACGCCTGGGTGGAACTGGAGGCGAACCAGGTCTCCGACGGGGATACGGGCTACGACGTCAGCGGAATGCTGAACGTGCCGCTGGCGGAAGACCGCCTGGCGCTGCGCCTGGTGGGCTTCACCGCCGAAGAGGCGGGCTACATCGACAACGTGCTGGGCACGAGCCCCGGCGGCACCTACACGAACGAGGAGTTCGTGGAGGACGACGTCAACTCCACCACCATCACCGGCGGCCGGGCCGCGCTGCGCTGGTTTCCGGACGACCGCTGGACCGTGGACGCCACGGCCATCTTCCAGTCGACGGAGGCGGACGGCTTCGGCGACAAGAACTTCGACCGCCCGGACCTCGAACAGGTGCGCTTCTTCGACGAGCGGCTGGAGGACGACTGGTATCAGCTGGCCCTGACCCTGGAGGGCTCCACCGGCGTCGGCGATTTCCTGTTCAGCGCATCGTACTTCGACCGGGACCTGCGCTACGACGCCGACGCCACCGATTACATGTTCGCGTTCCAGCAGATCAGCGATGAGTTCGAGGCCTATTACAATGCGATCAACGGCACCGACTACGACTTCGCCTTCTACGACTTCGGCGGTGACGTGGTCCGCGGCTTCAACATCGAGGAAGTCGACTCCAGCCGCTTCAGTATCGAGGCGCGATGGTCCACGCCGCAGGCGGACGACAGCCGCTGGCGGGGCATCGTCGGCCTGTTCTACCAGAAGCTCGAGGACGACGGCGTCTTTCGCGCGAACGCCGAGAACTTCGCCGGTTCGCCCGCCTTCTATTATCTCGCCTACAACCCGTACAACCCCTCCCTGAACGGCCTGCCGCCGGGCAGCTGGGGTTTCCCGAGCTACGCGGAGCGCCAGGGCGGCTGGTTCTTCGGCCTCTACGACACCGAGATCGACCAGTTCGCGCTGTTCGGCGAGGCCACCTTCTACGTAACGGACAACGTGACCATCACGGCGGGCGGCCGCTGGTACGACGTGGACCGCAAGGAGGACCTGGTGCTGGGTGCCCTGCAGCAGGGCCCGGTGCCGAGTGCCGAGACGGACTTCGTATTCACCGACGGCGCAGGCGAGGAGAGCGACGACGGCTTCGTGCCGAAAATCAACGTCACCTACAACTTCGACGACCAGAGCCTGGTCTATTTCACCTACTCGGAGGGCTTCCGCAGCGGCGGCGCCAATGCGCTGCGACCGGATTCCATCCTGCCGCGCCAGTACGACTCGGACAAGGTCCAGAACTACGAGGCGGGCTTCAAGACGACCACGGCGGACGGACGGCTGTATCTGAGTGTCGTCGCCTATCACATGATCTGGGACGACATCCAGGTGCAGGTGAACGACCCCCAGCCGGTGGTCTTCCAGCTGGGCGTGGTGAACTTCCCGGAGGCCACCATCGACGGGGCCGAGGTGCAGGCGTCCTGGGTGCCCGCGCCCGGCTGGTCGCTGGAGGCCACGCTCGCCTGGAACGAAGCGGAGATATCGGAGTCGGCCACGCTCTTCGAGGGCTCCGACGCACCCATCAGCGCCGCCGACGGTACCCCGCTGCCCATCACCCCGGACTGGAAAGGCTCGCTCTCCATCGAGCACACCTTCGCGGACAGCACCCTTCTCGGCGGCACGCCCTACGCGCGGGCGGACTACCGCTACACGGGCGAGTCGATCAACGCGCTGGCGGGACTCGAGGCGATCGTGGGCGCGCCGCCTCCGACCATCCAGGATGCCTACGGGGTCCTCGATCTCAGGGCGGGAATCGATGCGGACAAATGGAGCCTGAACGCCTACGTCGCCAACGTCTTCGACGAGGTCGGCGACCAGTTCATCAACAACCGCTACGCCAAACGCCGCGTTACCGTGAACCGCCCGCTCACCTTCGGCATCAGCTACCGCCGCAACTTCCGCTGAGCGGCGCGGCAGACCCGTCGACCGGAGCCGGGCCGCGTGGCCCGGCTTTTTTCCCCGCGTCCCGGCTGACCTAGAATGCCGCCCATGACGGGAAGAGGAACAGTGCGGAGGCGGCGGTGAGACGGCGCCGCGTGATCGCCGGTACCTTTTTGGCAGTACTCGCCGTCGCGTTCGCCGCGCTGGCGTTCTGGATAGCGGACATGCGCAGCGAGCAGCGGGAGCGGCTGGTCGCGCGGCACGGAACCATCGCGGAGGTCAGCCGTGCCGCGAAGCGCATGACCGCCGAAGGCTACCTCGACGAGACGCTGACCCTGACCGCCGACACCGGGCTCAGCGTCGATGTGCGCGTGCGACGCCCGGCGGCAGAGACGGGGCGCCGGCTACCGGTACTGCTCGTTCTGGGGGGACACCGCACGGGCAGGGACGCCGTGGAGCTGGCCGGCGCACCGGACGGGCTCGTCTACGCCGCCATCGACTATCCCT
>CAZRSA010000047.1:0-19237 GCA_964602525.1 uncultured Woeseiaceae bacterium | reverse complement strand
CGCCAAATGCCCACCGCTATAATGCGGGATTCCGCCCGAAAACGAGGCCTATCGTCACCACCAGCCAGGCGACGCCGATGCCGCCCAGCGCGACGAATACGCCGCTGTAGTCCGTCACCCCCATGAGCCAGCCGCCGACCACGCCGCCGGCGAACGCGCCGAGGAACTGGGAAGTGTAGAACAGCCCCAATGCGCCGCCCCGCCCGCTCGGGCCCGCCACCACCGAGAGGCGGGCCGGCAGCCGGGCCTCCAGGTAATTGAACCCCGCGAAGAAGACCGCCAGTCCGGCCAGGGCGAAGATCCAGCCGTCCGCCGCCTGCCACAGCAGCGCCTGACCCAGCGCGAGGAGGGCGACGGAGAGGACGAAGATCCAGCTGCCACGGCCTTTCTCGCCCAGCAGCACCAGCGGCACGGTGGCCACCAGTGAGAGGGCCAGCGCGGCGAAGTAGGTCCGCCACTGGGTCTCCATGGGCACGCCGAGGGCATCGCGCAGCAGGAACGGCGCCGCCACGAAGCTCGCCGTGAGCATCATGTGCAGCAGGAATATGGAGGCATCGATGGCGGCCACGCCCAGAGTCAGCCGCCCGGCCGGCCGCCGCTGCTCCCCGTGATGGGCGCCGGGCTTGCCCCGGGGCAGCACGGTTGCCAGCGCCAGCGCGGTCAGCGCCATGATGCCCGCCAGCCAGAACAGCCCGCGCACGCCGGTGACGCCGGCCACCAGGGGGCCCAGTACGAGGGCGATCAGGAACGAGCTGCCGATGGAGATGCCTAGGATGGCCGTGGCGCGGGTGCGGATCTCCTCGCGGGTGTGATCGGCCAGCAGTGCCGTCAGCGTGGCCGAGACGGCCCCGGCCCCCTGCAGGAGGCGCCCGGCGATGACGCCCAGGATGTGATTGCTCATGGCCGCCACGAAACTGCCGGCGGCGAAGACCGCAAGTCCGAGCACGATCACCGGGATGCGGCCGATGCGGTCCGAGAGCGTGCCGAAGGGTACCTGCAGCACCGCCTGGGTGATGCCGTAACCGCCGACGGCCAGGCCCACCAGCATGGGTGTCGCCCCCTCCAGCCCGGAGGCCCACAGCGCGAGCACCGGCAGCAGCAGGAAGAGGCCCAGCATGCGCAGCATCGCCATGCCGCTGACCATGCCGATGACCCGCCCCTCGCCCGGCTCCAGGTTGATGCGTTTTCGTTGTCCGTCGGTTGCGGTGGCTGTTTCTTCCGGCATCTTCGGTCCCGTCGCTGCCCTGGAGACTTCCCCGACCCGTCGCCCTTTTGCGCGGCGGGAAGCAGGCGGCGTATATTAACAGGTTGACCCCCGCACACCGCCGGCCCCCATGGACAGCATCGAAATACGCGGCGCACGGACGCACAACCTGCAGAACGTCGATCTGTCGCTGCCCCGCGACCGGCTGATCGTCCTCACGGGTCTGAGCGGCTCGGGCAAGTCGTCCCTCGCCTTCGACACCATCTATGCCGAAGGCCAGCGCCGTTACGTGGAATCCCTGTCCGCCTACGCGCGACAGTTCCTGTCGATGATGGAGAAGCCGGACGTCGACCACATCGAGGGCCTGTCGCCGGCGATCTCCATCGAGCAGAAATCCACCTCCCACAATCCGCGCTCCACGGTGGGCACGGTCACAGAGATCTACGATTATCTGCGCCTGCTCTATGCCCGGGCCGGCACGCCCCGCTGCCCGGACCACGGCCTGGACCTGGCGGCGCAGACCGTGAGCCAGATGGTGGATCAGGTGCTGGCCATGCCGGAGGGCAGCCGGCTGGCCCTGCTGGCGCCGGTCGTGGACAACCGCAAGGGCGAGCATGCGCGCGTGCTGAAGGAACTGCAGGCCCAGGGATTCGTGCGCGCGCGCATCGACGGCGAGATACTGGAACTGAGCGATGCCCCGGTCCTGGACGCGCGCCGCCGGCACACGGTCGAGGCCGTGGTGGACCGCGTCAAGGTGCGGCCAGACCTGGCGCTGCGGCTGGCGGAGTCCTTCGAGACCGCGCTGGGCCTCGGCGACGGCGTGGCGCGGGTAGTGCCCCTCGAAGACCATGGCGACAGAGAGGAGGTCACCTTCTCGGACCGCTACGCCTGCCGCGAATGCGGCTACAGCCTGAGCGAACTCGAGCCGCGGCTGTTCTCGTTCAACAACCCCCACGGCGCCTGCCCGGATTGTGACGGCCTCGGGGTGAAGCAGTTCTTCGACCCGGACCGGGTCGTGGTCAATCCCGAGCTCAGCCTGGCCGGCGGCGCCATCCGCGGCTGGGACCGCCGCACGACCTACTATTTCCAGATGATCGGCAGTCTGGCCGGGCACTACGGCTTCGACGTGGAGGCGCCGTTCGGCGAGCTGCCCGAGTCGGTGCGTGAGGTGATCCTGTGCGGCAGCGGCGACGAACAGATCGAATTCAGCTACACCAGCAGCCGGGGCGCCAGCGTGAGCCAGCGCCACCCTTTCGAGGGCGTGCTGCCGAACCTTGAGCGGCGCTACCGCGAGACCGAATCGGCCACCGTCCGCGAGGAACTGGCCAAATACCTGAGCACCCGGCAGTGCCCGGCCTGCGGCGGATCGCGTCTGAACCGCGCGGCGCGCAACGTCTTCGTGGCCGACCGGGGCATCGCCGAGGTCTCCGCCATGCCGGTGGGAGCGGCCCGTTCGTTCTTCGCCGGCCTGGAACTGCCTGGCTGGCGCGGCAAGGTGGCCGGGCGCATCGTCAAGGAGATCGCCGAGCGGCTCGGATTCCTGGACGACGTCGGCCTCTCCTATCTCACCCTGGAACGCAGCGCGGACACGCTCTCCGGCGGCGAGGCCCAGCGCATCCGCCTTGCCAGCCAGATCGGCTCCGGACTCGTCGGCGTCATGTACGTGCTCGACGAGCCGAGCATCGGCCTGCACCAGCGGGACAACGCTCGGCTGCTCGCCACCCTCAACCACCTGCGGGATCTCGGCAACACGGTAATCATGGTGGAGCACGACCAGGAGGCCATCCTCGCCGCCGACCACGTGGTGGACCTGGGGCCGGGTGCCGGAGTACACGGAGGCCGCGTGGTGGCAGAGGGTCCGCCGGAGGCGATCAGTCGCAACGCCGCGTCGCTCACCGGCCAGTACCTCTCCGGCCAGCGGCGCATCGAGGTGCCGGCCCGGCGGGTCGGCCGGGACGACGGCCGCCTGCTCACCGTCCGCGACGCCAGCGGCAACAACCTGAAGCACGTGGACGCCACCCTGCCGATCGGCCTTATGACCTGCGTCACCGGCGTATCCGGTTCCGGCAAGTCCACCCTCATCAACGGCACGCTCTACGAGACGGCCGCGGCACTGCTGAACCGGGCCGCCACCGAGCCCCAGCCCTGTGCGGGAATAGACGGGCTGGAGCACTTCGACCGGGTCATCGATATCTCCCAGAGTCCCATCGGGCGCACGCCGCGCTCCAACCCCGCCACCTATACCGGTCTCTTCACGCCCATCCGCGAGCTGTTCGCCGGCACCCAGGAGGCCCGCTCCCGCGGCTACCAGGCGGGGCGTTTCAGCTTCAACGTGAAGGGCGGGCGCTGCGAGGCCTGCCAGGGCGACGGCGTCATCAAGGTCGAGATGCACTTCCTGCCCGACATCTACGTGCCCTGCGACGTCTGCGAGGGCCGCCGCTACAACCGGGAGACGCTGGACATTCGCTACAAGGGCCGCAACATCCACGAGGTGCTGGAGATGACGGTGGAGGACGGCCTGGAGTTCTTTCGCAACGTTCCGGTGATCGCCCGCAAGCTGCAGACCCTGATGGACGTGGGCCTGTCCTACGTACGGCTGGGGCAGAACGCCACCACGCTGTCCGGCGGCGAGGCCCAGCGCATCAAACTGGCCCGCGAACTCTCCAAGCGTGACACCGGCTCCACCCTCTACATCCTCGACGAGCCCACCACCGGCCTGCATTTCCACGACATCGCCCAGCTGCTGGCGGTGCTGCACCGGCTGCGCGACCGGGGCAATACCGTCATCGTCATCGAACACAATCTGGACGTGATCAAGACGGCGGACTGGATCGTGGACCTGGGCCCGGAGGGCGGCCACGGCGGCGGCGAGATCGTGGCGGCCGGCACGCCCGAGGACGTCGCCGAAGTGCAGGCGTCCCACACGGGCCGCTACCTCCGCACGCTGCTGGCCGAGGCGCGGGAGAAGCGCCTCGCCTGACACTCTTCTTTCCTGGCCGCCCGGCCTGCTGCGCATGTGGGAGGGCCTTCAGGCCCCATCTCCCATTCTTTTGCGGCCGCCCTGCGGGGGCATCCGTCTTGCTCCCGACAAAAGGTCGCGGCGACGGATACCCCCGCATGACGGCCACGACTGCGACGGCATGAAGGGACTGCCGGTCAGCAGCGCCTGCTGACCTGTGCCAGACCTCTCGGCTACGGGCGCGTCAGCGGCCGGACAGGCACTGCGGGGTCGTCCGGGCCGACTGGAGCCATGACGGCGGGAAGGAGGCCCGGCCGAAGCGAAGGAGGACAGGACGTCCGACTGAGCGTCCCCGCAGTGCCTGTCCGGCCGTTGGCGGGCCTGCGCCTAAAGGACGTGATCGGGCCTGAAGGCCCTCCTACAGCTGGCGGCCGAGTTCCACCAGGCGCGCATTGTAGCGCTCGTCCAGGCAGTCGCGGCGCCGGTCCTGCGGCAGCTCCAGGCAGTCCGCCAGCCTGCGCTCCCAGGCGGCGTGATCGTTCCTGAGAGAGGCCTTCGCCGTGTGATCCGCGCGGGCCAGGACGCGCTGGTAGAGACGGTCGAGATCGGCGTCCATCGCACGCAGGTCGACGTCGGCGCAGACGAGGCGCTGCACCGGGTCGGCGAGGCCCGCGCAATGATCGGGTACGCCGCCCGCGGCACCGTCGCCCCCCCCCGGCGCAGGGCCCGGCGAACAGGCGACGAGCAGCACGAGAGACAAGCCAGCGAGGATTCTCTGCATCATCGGCTCCTTATCCCAGCGGCCGGATGCCCACGGCGTGGCGGATCTCCGCCATGAACGGAGCGCTCAGCGCACGGGCCCGCTCGGCGCCGGCGACGAGCACTGCTTCCACATGGCCGGGGTCCGCCATGAGGCCTTCGTACTCCGCTCGGGCGGCGCTCAGGTGATCGTTCACGTACTCGAACAGAATCTGCTTCATCTCGCCCCAGGCCAGGCCCTCGGCGTAGCGCCGCGCAATGTCGGCGGTCTCCTCCGGCGTGGCGAAGGCCCGGTAGATGTCGAACAGCGTGGAGCCTTCCGTGCCCTTCGGCTCGCCGGGCTCGAGCGAGTTCGTCTTGATCTTCATGATCAGCTTTCTGAGCTTCTTCTCCGGCAGGAACAGCGGGATGGTGTTGCCGTAGCTCTTCGACATCTTGCGCCCGTCCAGACCGGAGAGCACCGCCGTGTTGTCGTCGATGACCGGCTCCGGCAGTGTGAACAGTTCGCCGTAGTGATGGTTGAAGCGGCCCGCGATGTCCCGGGCCATCTCCACGTGCTGCTTCTGGTCCCGCCCCACCGGCACCTTGTGCGCCTTGAACAGCAGGATGTCGGCGGCCATCAGCACCGGGTAGGAGAACAGTGCCATGGTGATGCCCTTGTCCGGGTCCTTGCTGCCGGCCTCCTCGTTCGCCGCGACGGCGGCCTTGTAGGCGTGCGCGCGGTTCATGAGCCCCTTGGCCGTCATGCTCGAGAGCACCCATGTGAGCTCGGGGATCTCTGGGATGTCGGACTGGCGGTAGAACACGGCGTTTCCGGTATCCAGGCCCAGCGCCAGCCAGGAGGCCGCGATCTCCAGCGTCGAGCGCTGGATCTCGTCCGGATTCTGATTCTTCACCAGCGCGTGCAGGTCGGCCAGAAAGTAGAAATTGCGCTTGCCGGCCTCGCGGCTCGCGGCCACGCCCGGCCGGATGGCGCCCACGTAGTTGCCGATGTGGGGCGTGCCCGTGGTCGTGATACCGGTCAGCCAGATCTCACCGCTCATTGCCGATTTCCCGGGTCGATTCGCTGCGCCTGGACTGTCAGTAGCCGGCCGCCTGGCCGTCCTTGCGGGACTCCGAGGCGCCGTAATATACGCCCTCGGCGCGGTCCTTCATGATCGCCTGGTAACCGCCGAAGCCGCCGTTGCTGCCGCCCAGCCGGTGGCCCCGGCGCAGCAGTTCCCGGTGCACGGCCTGGTCGAAACCGTGCTCGAGATGTACGGTGCCGCCGTCGGTCATGCTGCCACCGGTGGGCTGGGACGAGCCGCTGTGGCGCAGCCGCGGCGCGTCGCCCGCCTCCTGCAGGTTCATACCGAAGTCCACCATGTTGATCACGATCTGGGTGTGGCCCTGGGGCTGCATGGCCCCGCCCATGACGCCGAAGCTCATGAGCGGCTCGCCGTCGCGCATGACGAACGCCGGGATGATGGTCTGGAAGGGCCGCTTGCCGGGCTCGTAGACGTTCGGGTGGCCGCGCTCCAGCGAGAACAGCTCGCCTCGGTCCTGGAGCACGAAACCGAGATTGCCCGGCGTCATGCCGGAGCCCATGCCCCGGTAGTTGCTCTGGATCAGCGAGACCATGTTGCCGTCGCTGTCGGCCACGGTGAGATAGATGGTGTCGCCGTTCTCCAGCGCCGCGTCCCCCGCAGGCAGCGACTCCGACGCCTGCTCCATATCGATGAGCTTGCGCCGCTCGGCCGCGTAGTCCTTCGAGATCAGCCGCTCCACCGGCACGTCGGCGAAGTCCATGTCAGCGTAGTAGCGGGCCCGGTCCTCGAAGGCGAGCTTCTTCGCCTCTGCGAGTACGTGCAGGTAGTCGGCCGAGCCGAAACCCATGGACGCGATGTCGTAGCCCTCCAGGATATTCAGCATCTGCAGCGCGGCGATGCCCTGGCTGTTCGGCGGCAGCTCGAAGACGTCCCAGCCGCGGTAATTCGTGGAGACCGGTTCCATCCACTCGGAGCGATGGTTCGCCATGTCCTCGTAGCTCAGGAAACCGCCGTTGGCCTGCATGTAGTCGGCGATCTCGCGTGCCATCTCGCCGCGGTAGAAGACATCCCGGCCCTCTTCGGCCAGCTTCTCGTAGGTATCGGCAAGGCGCGGATTGCGGAACATCTCGCCCTTGCGCGGCGCCCGGCCGTCCGGCATGAAGGTCTCCGCAAAGCCCGGGAAGTCCTGCAGGTATTCGGCGTTGCGCTGCCAGTAATAGGCGATGAGTTCGGAGACGGGAAAGCCCTCGCGGGCATAGCGGATGGCAGGCGCCAGGATCTCCTTCATGGGCAGTCGGCCGTAGCGCCCATGCAGCTCGAACCAGCCGTCCACGGCACCCGGCACGCTCACCGGCAGCGGCCCCAGCGCCGGGATGCTTTCCAGTCCCTGCTCCTCGAAATACTCCAGCGTGAGCGACGCCGGAGAACGCCCGCTCGCATTCAGGCCCGTGAGTTCGCCCTGCTCCGCGTCCCAGACGATGGCGAAGAGATCGCCGCCGATGCCGCAGCCCACGGGCTCCATGAGACCGAGCGCGGCGTTTGCGGCGATGGCCGCGTCAACCGCGCTGCCGCCCGCCTTCAGTACGTCCAGCGCGATCTGGGTGGCCAGCGGCTGGCTCGTCGCCGCCATGCCGTGAGGCGCGATCACCTCCGAACGGGACGCGAACGTCTCTCCCGTGATGCGATCGTAGCCGATGGCCGGCGTGCTCATGGCGAGCAGGAAGGACACTGCGGCCAGCAGGCCGCGAGCGGCGGGGAACAGCATAAGGGGCTCCGGAAATTCATGGAGCCTGCAATGATGCCCGAGATCGGGAACCCTGTTAAGCCAAGCCGGCACACGCCCGTTCGTTATACTGGGCGGAAGCGCAACAGAGCCACACGGAGACACCATGGAAGCCGAGCGCCCCGACATCGCCGAACTGTACGCCGAGCACGTCGCGGAAATGATGCGCCGCCACGACCGTGCGCTGGAGCGCGTCGGCGCCGAAGGCATCGTGATCGCCGCCGGCGAGCCCCGCTATGCCTTCCAGGACGACCAGACGTATCCCTTCGTGGTGAACCCGGACTTCAACGCCTGGCTGCCCCTGACCGATGCCCCCGGCTCGTACCTGGTGTACACGCCCGGCACCCTTCCGCGCCTCGCCTACTGCCAGCCGGCCGACTACTGGCACATGCCGCCGGCCGCCCCTGCAGGCTACTGGACGGAGCATTTCGACATCCTGCCCTTCGAGACGCCCGCCGGCGCCCGCACCCTGCTGCCGGATGACCTGTCGCGTTACGTGTTCGTCGGCGAGGTCATAGAACCGGCACAGGCCCTCGGCATCGAACGCGTGAATCCCGAGGACGTATTGCGCATGCTGCACTATCCCCGCGCGACCAAGACCGGGTACGAACTCGAGTGCATGCGCGCGGCGACCCGACGGGCTGCCGAGGCGCACATCGCCGCCCATGCCGCGTTCGAGCGCGGCGCCTCGGAGTTCGACATCCACCTCGCCTACTGCCGCGCCGCGGGCCAGCTCGACGACGAGCTGCCCTACCACAACATCATCGCCCTGAACGAACACGGCGCCGTGCTGCACTATCAGCACCGGGACCGGGAGGCGCCCGGGGAGGTCCGCTCGTTCCTGATCGACGCCGGAGCCTCGGCCGCCGGCTATGCCGCCGACATCACCCGCAGCTACGCCGCGGAGCAAGGCGATTTCGCCGCGCTCATCGGTGCCATGCACGAGCTGCAGCAGGACATCGTCGCGGAGGTGCGCGCCGGCGTGGACTTCCGCGAGCTGCACCGGGAGACCCACCGGCGCATCGGCGGCGTGCTGCTGGCCCACGAGATCGCCAGTGCCGGCAGCGCCGAGGCGCTGGTGGAGGCGGGAGTCACCCGTGCCTTCATGCCCCACGGCCTCGGCCACCTGCTGGGCCTGCAGGTCCATGACGTGGGCGGCTTCATGGCGGACGACGCGGGCGGCGAGATCTCCGCTCCGGCACATCACCCTCACCTGCGCCTGACCCGCACGCTGGCCACCGACCAGGTGCTGACTGTCGAGCCGGGCCTCTACTTCATCGACATGCTGCTCGAATCACTGCACGACAGTGCTGCCGGACGGCTGGTGAACTGGCTCCGGGTGAAGGAGCTGAAGCCCTGCGGGGGCATCCGCATCGAGGACAACGTGCGCGTGCTCGAGGACGGAGCGGAGAATTTCACCCGCGACGCGTTCGCCGCCCTGGCGGTGGTCTGAGGGCTCTCGCCGGGCGCGGCCTAGCCGGCCAGCTTCGACAGGGCGGTCGCCAGTTCGAAATCGAGTTCGGTGATGCCGCCGGCGTCGTGGGTGGTGAGATCGACGGTGACCCGGTTATAGACGTTGAACCACTCCGGGTGGTGGTCCATCTTCTCGGCGACGATCGCCGCCGAACTCATGAAGCCGAAAGCCCGCACGAAATCTCCGAACCGGAATTCGCGATGCAGCTTGCCCTCGCGTAACTCCCAGCCGGGGATGTCGAGCAGCTTGGCTTCAATGACGGTGTGGTCGAGTTTCTCTGCCATGATTCTCCTCTCGTCGGCTGTGGTTGTGTTTGACCCGGGATCCCGCCCGGAATCGCGCCCTCAGCGCCCGTCCCCGGCAGCCCTGCGCGCCTTGTAATACTCGCGTGCCTTCTTCCCCTTGCGGCTGAGCAGCGGCTCCATCGCCCGCCGCAGGCCGGGGAAGAGATAGACCAGGTCCGCCGTGATGCCGCTCATGCGCGGCAGTTTCTCCTCGACGGCGTCGCCGCAGGCGACCCGGAACACGGCTTCCGCCACCTCCTCCGGCGTACTCATCGGCTGGGACAGCGAGAGGTCGGTGACCTCGTCCAGCTCTTCCATGATGAAGCCGGTATCCACCGGGCCGGGGGACACCACGCCCACGTGGATACCGCTGCCGTCGAGCTCCTCCGCCAGGCCGTGGGAGAAGGATCGCAGGCCGGCCTTCGTGGCCGCGTAGGTCACCGAGCCGGGCACCGGCGTGCAGCCCGCCAGCGACGCGACGTTGACGATGGCGCCGCCGCCCGCCTGCCGCAGGCGGGGTATGGCCAGTCGGCTCAGCAGGATCGGCGCGCGCAGATTCACGTCCACCATGGCGGCCAGCGCCTCCGGGCTCTTCTCCTCGACGGTGCCGCGGGCGTGCAGCCCGGCGTTGTTGACCAGGCAGTGCACGCCGCCCCAGGCGGCGTCGGCCCGCTCGAACAACTCCCGGCAGGCGTCGTCGTGCGCCACGTCCATGGGCACGCACAGGGTCTCGGTACCGGCTGGCAGGCTGTTGGCGAAGGACCGCAGGGCGTCCTCTTTCCGCGCCACGAGTACCAGCCGCGCTCCCGCAGCCGCAAAGCGCCGCGCCGCCGCTGCGCCTATGCCGGCGGAAGCACCGGTGATAATGACGGTCCTGTTTTCGAAAGAGGCGCTCATCGGGGGCGAGTCTAGAGCATATCGGTTCTGCCGGCATCCGCCCGCCGACGGCAAACTGCATCCGCAGCGCCGACGCGGCCGAATAAGAAGCCTCTAAGCAGCAGTCCGGGCGACGGTGCTGCAGGTACAATAGAGAGCTGGCCGCGCCGCCGGCTCCGTGCCGGGTTTTCGTCGGCGCTTCCCCGGCGCGGCAGCCCCACGACAAGGAAGGTGTATCTTGCTGAGGCTCCCGACCCCGTTGAAGCTGCTGACCACGCTGGCGGCCGCCCTGGCCATGGTGGCCGGCTGCGATGCCGGCGAGGAGCGCGGCGGCGGCCGGTTCGGCGGCGGGCCGGTCACCGTCATCACCGAGGTGGTGGAACCCCGGCCACTGGTCGACGAGGTGGACGCGATCGGCACCGTACTGGCAGACGAATCGGTGGAGATCACCTCCCGGGTGACCAGCCTGGTGACCCGCATCGCCTTTCGGGAAGGTCAGCTGGTCCGGGAGGGCGACCTGCTGGTGGAACTCGAGAATCAGGAGATACGGGCGGAACTGGCGGTGGCGGAAGCCTCCCTCAGTGAGAGTCGCAGCCAGTACGAGCGCGCCCGCCAGCTCGCCGATACTCAGGCGATCTCGGCCTCGAGCCTCGAGGAGCTCTTGGCGGCGATGCAGGTGGCGGAGGCCGAAGTGCAGGCGGTCCGGGCCCGGTTGGAGAACACGCTCGTGCGCGCGCCGTTCAGCGGTAAGGTCGGTCTGCGTCGGGTGAGCCCCGGTGGCCTGGTGAACCCCGGTACAGTGATCACGACCCTGGACGACGTGGATCCGATCAAGCTGGAGTTCTCCGTACCCGAAGCCTTCCTCGGCGTCCTGCGCGAGGACCTCGTGGTGGTGGCCCGCAGCCCCGCCCTGCAGGGCAGGGAATTCGCCGGGCGCATCGACAGCATCGACACCCGGCTGGACCCGGTGTCCCGGTCGATCCTGGTGCGGGCGATACTGCAGAACGAGGAAGACCTGCTGAAGCCCGGCATGTTCCTGACCGTGGGGCTGCAGATGCGCCGCAGCGACGTGCTGATGGCGCCGGAGGAGGCCGTCGTGCCCGAACGGGGCCAGCATTTCGTCTACGTGGTGACCGCGGAGGACCGGGCGGCCCGGCGGCAGGTGGAACTGGGCCAGCGCATCCCGGGTGCGGTGGAGATCGTCTCCGGCCTGGCCGCCGGTGAGCGGGTGATCACCGAAGGCACCCAGAAGGTGCGCGAAGGCGCCGAGGTCGTGTACGGCACGTTCGGGATGTCACGGCCGTGATCCTGTCAGAAATCTCGGTACGCCGCCCCGTCTTCGCAACGGTGCTGTCGCTGATCCTGGTCATCGTCGGGCTCATGGCCATGGGCAACCTGCCGATCCGGGAGTATCCGGACATCGAACGGCCCGTGGTGAGCGTCGACGGCAGCTATCGCGGCGCGTCCGCGGAGATCGTCGAACGCAAGATCACCCAGCTCGTGGAGGACGCCGTCGCCGGCATCGAGGGCATCGAGAAGCTGACCTCCACCAGCTACGACGGGCGGTTCGACGTCAGCATCGAGTTCTCCGCCGACAGGGACCTGGATGCCGCGGCCAACGACGTGCGCGAGCGCGTGGCGCGGGTGGTCGAGGATCTGCCCGAGGAGGCCGACCCGCCGGAGATCACCAAGGCCCGCGGCGGCACCGGCGCCACCATGTACATCGACCTGTCGAGCACCACCCGCTCTCCCATGGAGCTGACGGACTTCGCCGAACGCTATCTCGTCGACCAGTTCTCCATCGTCAACGGCGTGGCCAACGTGCGTGTCTTCGGCGGGCGCCGGCTGGCCATGCGCATCTGGGTCACGCCGGAGGCCCTGGCGGCGCGCGGCCTGACCGTGACCGAGATCGAGAATGCGCTGCGACGCGAGAACGTGGAACTGCCGGCCGGGCGACTGGAGTCCACCCAGCGGGAATTCACGCTGCGCACTTCCACGGGTCTGGCGAGCGCGGAGGACTTCCGTCGTCTGGTGATCGGCCGTGGCCAGGACGGCTACCTCATCCGCCTGGAAGAGGTGGCCGGCGTCGAACTCGCGCCCGAGAACTACCGCAACATCTCGCGCTCGAACGGCATCTCCGGCGTGAGCATGGGTATCATCCCGCAGTCCAAGGCCAACATCCTGATGCTGAACACCGGCGTGCGCGAGCAGATCGAGCGCATACAACCGACCCTGCCCGACGACATCAACCTGTCGGTGAACCTGGACTTCTCCGTCTTCATCAGTGAGTCGATCAAGGAGGTGGTCAAGGCGCTCGGCCTGGCGCTGCTGCTGGTGCTGATCGTGATCTACGGCTTCATCGGCTCGCTGCGGGCCACGCTCATCCCGGCCCTGACCATCCCGGTATCCATCATCGCCGCGTTCACCGTGATGGCGGCCATGGGCTTCTCCATCAACGTGCTGACCCTGCTGGGCCTGGTGCTCGCCATCGGCCTCGTGGTCGACGACGCGATCGTCGTGCTCGAGAACATCGCGCGGCGTATCGAGGAAGGCGAACCCGGCCTGTTGGCCGCCGTGAACGGCAGCCGCGAGATCGGCTTCGCCGTGATCGCCACCACCGCCGTGCTGGTCTCGGTCTTCATCCCCATCTCCTTCATGGAGGGCACGGTGGGCCGGCTGTTCGGCGAGTTCGGCATCTCGCTGGCCGCGGCCGTCGTCTTCTCGAGCCTGGTGGCGCTCAGCCTGGTGCCCATGCTCGCGTCCAAGCTGCTGGGCCGGCGTATCGCCCGCGGCCGCCTGACCCGCTTCGTCGACCGGCTGTTCCGGGTGCTGTCCCGGCGCTACGAGGCCGGCCTGCGGCGCTTCCTGGGCCACCCGCTGCTGGTGGTCGCCGGCGCGCTGGCGGTCTTCGCCGCGGCGCTGGCGCTGCTGACCGAGCTGCCGGTGGAGTACGCCCCTTCGGAAGATCAGGGCTCGGCCTTCATCGCCATGAGCGGTCCGGACGGCGCCAGCCTCGAGTACATGGACCGTTACGCCCGGCAGGTGGAGGACGTCGTTCTGCCCGACGTCGAGAGCGGGGAAGTCCGACGCATCCTCACCCGCTCCGCCTGGGGCGGCGGAGACGACGTCAACCGCATGTTCTTCTATGTGCCGCTCGCGCTGTGGAGCGAGCGCGAGCGCACGGCAGAGGAGATCGTCTCGGGCTGGCGGCCGAAGCTCGCGCAACTGCCGGGCGTCAACGTCTTCGCCCGCGGGTCGTCTTCCGGCCTCGGCATCCGCGGTTCCAACCGGCCGGTGGAAATCGTGCTGGGCGGCACGGACTACACGGAACTCGCGGACTGGGCGGAGCGCATCATCGCGCGGGCGTCCGAGCAAAACCCGCGGCTGCTGAGCCTGGAAACCGACTACCAGGAGCGCAAGCCGAAGATGGACGTGGGCATCGACCGGAACCGCGCGGCCGACCTCGGGGTCTCGCTGTCGACCATCGGGCGCACCCTCGAGACCGTCCTGGGCTCGCGCCGGGTAACCACCTTCATCGACGGCGGCGAGGAATACAACGTCATCCTGCAGGGCGCCCAGGAGACCCGCAGCACGCCGGACGACCTGGACAGCATCTTCGTGCGCTCGGACGTCAGCGGCCGGCTGATCCCGCTGGCGAACCTGGTCACCCTGGAGGAGACCTCCGGACCGGTGGACCTGAAGCGCTTCGACCGTCTGCGCGCCGTCACCATCGCCGGTGGCCTCGCCCCCGGCTATTCCCTGGGCGAGGCACTGGGTTACCTGGAGGCGCTGGTGGCGGACGAGCTGCCCGCCGAGGTCCAGCTGAACTACGACGGCGAGTCCCGGGAGTTCAAACGCTCGGGCAGCGCCCTCTACACCACGTTCCTGCTGGCCCTGCTGATCGCCTTCCTGGTACTCGCCGCCCAGTTCGAGAGCTTCCGCCACCCACTGGTGATCATGATGACCGTGCCGCTGGCGCTGGCCGGCGCCCTGGTGGGCATCTGGATCTTCGGCTCTTCCGTGAACGTGTTCAGCCAGATCGGCGCCATCATGCTGATCGGCCTGGCGGCCAAGAACGGCGTGTTGATCGTGGAGTTCGCCAACCAGCTCCGCGACCGGGGGCTGGAGCACCGCGAGGCCGTAATACAGGCCGCCGGCATCCGCCTGCGCCCGGTACTCATGACCAGCATGTGCACCGCCTTCGGCGCGGTGCCGCTCATGCTGGCGGCGGGGGCCGGCGCCGAGGCACGCCAGTCCATCGGCGCGGTCGTGTTCTTCGGCGTGAGCTTCTCGGTGTTCCTGACCCTGCTGGTGGTCCCGGCCGTGTACGTGCTGGTTGCCGGGAACACCCGTTCGCCGCAGTATGTGAGCAAGCTCATCGACCGCCTGCGCCGCGGTGAGGAGGTCGCTGCTGCAGAGGATCACCTCACCCGCTGAAAGGGAGGAGTCCTTCAGGCCCCGACACCCCTCGCTGTCGGCACCGTCGGAGTGCCGGAGTGCCGATTCGCTTGCTCTTTCCGGCTGTCTTGCGCGGCTGCGTCTCGGGACCGAAGTCGCGGACGCGGCGCTCTGTCCTCAGAGTTTCCTTCCCAGCTTCTTCTCCGCGATCTTGAGTTCCAGGTTCTGGAACGGCAGCCGGATAAGCTCGTAGGCCATCAGCCCCTGGATCACGAGACCGAGGCCGGTGCCCCCGAATACCAGGTACAGGAGCGGCTCGCCGAAGCCGTAAATGCTGAAAAAGCAGATTGCCAGGATGAAGTAGACAACCACGCCGCTCAGGAAGTCCTTGACTCCCTTGGCGTACTCCATGGCGTGGATCTCGTCGCCCTGCAGTTGTTCGCGTTCCATCATGTCATCGTCCTCCGAAACAAAAGTGGTGACATCCACCTCGAACACCGCGGCCAGCGCATTAGCCGTCTCCAGGCTCGGCTTGTGGCCCCGTTCAATCCGCTGGATGGTGCGGACGGAGACGTCGGCCAGTTCGGCCAGTTGGTCCTGCGACCAACCCTTCCGGAGGCGTAGCTTGCGAACGATCATCGCGCTTCCCGTGGTTGCGAGGTGTCGTCATTCTTTCGCCGTAACGACGGCTGGAACACGACAGTGACACGAAATCTACCCGAAATAGCCCCGACAGCGCAGCAGCTTCGGCTCCAACGGGGCCCGATCAGGCCGCATCTGCAAGCCTGGGGCCAGGTTTGGGAGCGAAATCTCGCTTGTTGCATGGTCATACGAGCATTCGCTGACGCGTCAGCGACTCCACGGGTCTTCCTCCCGGCCGTCATGGCTCCGCTTGGGTAAGCGGCGCGTTAACGGCACGCGCTTGCGTGATTCCCTTCTTCGTATTCCTGGCCGAGCGGACTGGGCGTATTATCGAAGTGGTTCCGCTCCAATGCCAATCGCTCGGCTTCCAGGTCCCGGTAGAGGCGCTCGGCTCCGATGCATGCCTCCTCAATCTCCGATTCGGTAAAGCTGTAATCGGTTTTCAGCTGCTGGAGTCGCTGCGGGACGAGTACGTTGTCGCCTCTCCGTTGCGCCACGAGGAGCATTGCGAGCATGTTTACGGGCGGATTCTCGGATACCCTCATGGTCGAGACGTTCTCGCTAATCCAGGGCGATGCCCATGCGCTGGACGCTGAAAACAATGCGGATGTGCTACCCAACACAGCGGCCTGCTGATACAGCTCCATCATCTTTTTTGGGTCGGTCGTGAAATGACGCCCCGCCAAAGTCGTGATAGCTGTGGTGTTTCCCCTCGCGCTCAGCTCTTCCAGCTCCCTGTCATCGAGGCTTCTGTGATTCATCCGAGCCGCCGAGATGTAGCCACGCGCTCGCTGCCACGCTTGCTGGCGAGTGAGATCCAATGCGGATGGTTCGCCTGACGGTGCGCCGGGTACGGGGGTCGAAGAGTCCGGTCTCCCCTCTCTGGCGCGTTTGACGGATCCCGTCGAGAGGTGTCACCGCTACTGGCAACTGCCGGAGGCGTGCTGTCGGCCGACTCGACACCCGAATCTCCGCGCATCATCCAGGCGATAATCAAAACGGCCGAAATGGCGACCAGGGCGGCAGATGCAATCAGTCTATTTTTCAACACATTGTTGCCTTCCCGATGCGCGCTCTCCCGATCGTCCCGGGCAACCCCCCGGGCTGGCCCGGCCGCTGACGGGCCGGTAGCCGTGAGGTCTGGTGGCTGTTAGCCGGCGCTGCTGACCGGCGGCGCCTCTATGCCACTGCAGGCGTGGCCGTCGTGCGGGGGTATCCATCGCCGCAACCTTTTGTCGGGAGCAAGATGGTTACCCTCGCAGGGCGGCCACAAAAGAAGGGGGATATCGCTGCTAAAGCCCCTCCTACATGGGAGGGGTCAGTCCTGGGATTCGGACGCCTCGGGTTCTTCCGGCTGGTCGAGGAGCTGGACGATCGCCATCGGCGCCGCATCGCCCGGCCGGTAGCCGGTCTTCAGGATGCGGAGGTAGCCGCCGGGGCGCTCCTTGTAGCGCGGTCCCAGTTCGTTGAACAGCTTGCCCACCGCTTCCTTGTCCCGCAGGCGATCGAAAGCGCGGCGGCGCTGCGAGACGCCGTCGGTCTTGGCCATGGTAATCAGCGGCTCGACCACCCGGCGCAGCTCTTTCGCCTTTGGCAGTGTGGTCTTGATGGTCTCGTGGCGCACGAGCGACGCCGCCATGTTGCGGAACATGGCGCGGCGGTGCGGACTGTTACGGTTGAGCTTTCGCCCCGACTTCTGATGTCGCATTGCTGATTTCCGGTTATGGGTTCAGGCGTTCGGTTCGGCTGCGGCCTGCCCGCCGGTCAGGCGGACAGCGCCTCGCGGTCGGAACGCAGGCTCGGCGGCGGCCAGTTTTCGAGCTGCATGCCGAGCGACAGGCCGTGGCTCTCGAGCACGTCTTTTATCTCCGTGAGCGACTTCTTGCCCAGGTTCGGCGTGCGCAGAAGCTCCACCTCGGTACGCTGTACCAGGTCGCCGATGTAGTTGATGCTCTCTGCCTTCAGGCAGTTGGCCGAACGCACCGTGAGTTCCAGCTCGTCCACCGGCCGCAGCAGGATGGGATCGATCTGGGCCTCTGCGGCCGCGCCGGCCCCCTCTTCCTGGCCCTGCAGGTCGACGAAGACGCTCAGCTGGTCCTTCAGGATGCTGCCCGCACGGCGGATGGCCTCCTCGGGATCGATGGTGCCGTTGGTCTCGATGTCGATGATGAGCTTGTCGAGATCGGTGCGCTGCTCCACGCGGGCAGCCTCCACGTTGTAGGTCACGCGGCGGATCGGGCTGAACGAGGCGTCCAGCTGCAGGCGGCCGATGGGACCGGCCTGCTCCTCGAAGCTGGCCCGCTGGGTGGCCGGGCGATAGCCACGGCCGCGGATCACCTTCAGGATCATGCGCAGCTCGCCGGCTTTCGTCAGGTTGGCGATCACCAGATCCGGGTTCAGGATCTCGACGTCGTGATCCAGCTTGATGTCGCCGGCGGTCACGGGCCCCGGACCCTTCTTGGAGATGGACAGCTCGGCGCTGTCACGGCTGTGCATGCGCACCGCCACCTGCTTGAGGTTCAGCAGAATGTCGACGACGTCTTCCTGCACGCCCTCGATGCTGGTGTACTCATGCAGCACGCCCTCGATCTCGGCCTCGACGATGGCCGCGCCCGGCATGGACGAGAGCAGGATGCGCCGCAGCGCATTGCCCAGCGTGTGGCCGAAGCCGCGCTCGAACGGCTCGATGACGACCCGTGCGTGCTGCTCCGTCTCCGGAGTCACCTTCACGACACGAGGCTTCAGAAATTCGGTTACTTCCGACATGGGACAGGGTCCTCCTGATTACTTGGAGTAGAGCTCGACCACCAGGTTTTCGTTGATGTCCGGCAGGATGTCGTCCCGCTCCGGCAACGTCTTCAGCAGTCCGGTCATCTTCTTGGTGTCGACTTCGACCCATTCCGGAAAGCCCACCTGGCCGGCGATCTCGAGTGCATTCTGGATGCGGAGCTGCTTCTGCGCCTTCTCGCGGATGGATATCTCGTCGCCGGCGCCGACCTGGTAGGAGGGGATGTTCACCACCTTGCCATTGACCATCACGCCCTTGTGGCTGACCAGCTGACGCGCCTCCGCACGCGTCGAGGCGAAGCCCATCCGGTAGACGGTGTTGTCCAGCCGTCCCTCCAGCAGGCGCAGCAGGTTCTCGCCCGTGGAGCCCTTCAGCTGTGCCGCACGCTTGTAGTAGTTGCGGAACTGGCGTTCCAGCACACCGTACATGCGGCGCAGTTTCTGCTTCTCGCGCAGCTGCAGACCGTAGTCGGACAGGCGTCCGCGCCGTCCGGTGGCGCTTCCGCCCGGCGGCGTGTCCAGCTTGCACTTGGCATCCAGCGGCTTCACGCCGCTCTTCAGGAACAGATCCGTGCCTTCGCGGCGCGAGAGCTTACATTTTGGTCCGAGATATCTTGCCATGATCCTCTTTACCTATACCCGACGACGCTTCGGAGGACGACACCCGTTGTGGGGTATCGGCGTCACGTCTTCGATAGTCTGAATACGGAAACCGACGGCATTCAGCGCACGCACGGCGGACTCGCGGCCCGGGCCCGGCCCGCGCACGCGTACGTCCAGGTTCTTCACGCCGTAATCCTGCGCCGCCTTGCCGGCCTTCTCGGCGGCCACCTGGGCGGCGAAGGGTGTCGATTTTCTCGATCCGCGGAAGCCGCAGCCACCGGCCGTCGCCCAGGACAGGGCGTTACCCTGACGGTCGGTGATCGTGATGATCGTGTTGTTGAAGGAGGCGTGCACGTGCGCGATCGCGTCCTGCACCTGCTTGCGAACCTTCTTCCGCGTGGTCGTTTTCTTCGCTTGAGCCATCTTATGTCCTTACTCGA